>JAFDYE010000424.1 GCA_018267585.1 Bacteroidota bacterium | reverse complement strand
TTTCCTGTATTATTTACCATTCGAATCGTTGCCGGGCGGCGGAGAGGACGGCTATGTCCTGCGGACGGAGACGATCAGCTACCGGTGGTCGAGCCGGATGTTGTCGGCGCCAGGCGTGGGTGGTGACGGAACGGGCATCCTGTCGTTTGCCCCCTTCGCACATGGCGCGGGTACGGCGGGTTTTGCGCGGCTGCCGGCCAGCGGGGACGAGGTCGCCGGTCTGGCGGGGGCACAATTTATCGACAGCGCCGCCACGAAGAGCAATTTCCTCCGGGCGGTGAATCACTGGCCGGTCATCCACCTCGCGACGCATGCGGTGTCTTCGCCGACGAAGACGTCGGGGTCCTATGTCGCTTTTTATCCTGCGGCGGCGAAGGCCGATGATAATAATCTCTACCTGGAAGAGCTGTACGGGCTTAACCTGAGCGCCACCCGGCTGGTCATTATCAGTGCCTGTGAAACGGGCCAGGGACAGCTGGCGGGAAAGGAGGGCGTGATCAGCCTCTCCCGGGCTTTTGCCTATGCGGGCTGTGCGAGTACGATCAACAGTCTCTGGAAGGCCGATGACAAGGCGACGGCGTATATCCTCCGGCGTTTTTATGCTCACCTGAAAAAGGGGTTAAGCAAAGCGAAGGCGCTGCAGGAGGCGAAGCTGGATTATCTTTCGGGGGATGCGATCAATAAGAGCCCGGCCTATTGGGCGCACCTGGTATTGATGGGAGACGAGTCGCCTTTGTATCATCCCGTGAACTGGTGGATATGGGTTGGAGCCGGGGTGCTGGTGATATTGGGTGCTGTGGTGGTCATAAAGAAAAAAAAGTCAGGGTAGGCCGACTTTTTTTTGGAGGTCTTTTCGGGATAGGGTCTGGATCTAATAACGGGGCAAGAGTCGATCAACAAGGGTTCTTCAAGGGATACGGACTAAACTCATCTATATTTAGTAAAGAAAGCCCAGCGGGATGTAACCCTCCGGGGGCGGTTTTTTATTTATTTTCTTTGTATTGCACCAGCCGGAGGTCGGTAAAGGACATTTTTTCGACCTTGTCGTGGTAAAGATGGCTCTTGTTGGCCTTGATCTTTTCGAGGATGGGCATGGCTTCGTTGACCTTGCGTTTGGCCAGCCAGCTCATGGCGAGGTAGTATTCCGCCTCGTCCTCAAAATAGTCCTGGCCGCTGTGGGTATTGGAGGCGATCACCTGCTCGAAATGTGCGATGGCGTCGTCGAACTTCTTTAGCTCCAGGTCTGCCATACCAGCGAGAAATTCCGTCTTGTTGGTGCTGGTCTTCGCGTCTGCGGAGAGGGTGAGCACTTTGGTCCAGTTGTGGGCTGTAAAGGCCTGCTCGATCGCGTCCTGGCTGTTGGCGCCCCGGCTGGTGTTGAGCTCGTATGACGAATAGTATTCGCTATAGAGGCTTGACGAGCTAAGCCTGACGTATTTGAAGATGGCTCCGCCTGCGAGGAGCACCAGGATGACGGCGGCTGCGCGCATCGTATTGCGGTAGAGGTTGCGGACCACCCCGGCGGACGTAGTCTCGGCGGGAGGATTGTCTTGCTGCTGCGCTTCGGAAGCGCTTTCGGCCTGGCTTTCCCATTGTTGTCTTACCGATGCCACCTGCTGGTGCAGGCCGGCTTGCTGAACAGCGTCTACGGCCCGCTGCAAATAAGCCCATTCTTTTGCTGCCTCTTCGTCTTCTGTTATGAGACGTGTGGTAGCGGCTCTGGCCTCCGGCGAGATCCCGGTATCGGCACCTGCAAAATCCTTGTCGAGGTGGTCGATCAGCGCGTTGGTTTTTTCGAGTGACATGGGCTTTCTATTTAATTAGTTCGTTAAGCTGTCCGGCGAGCGCCGGGTTAGCTTTTAACAAACCGGTCAGCTGCTGGAGGCATTTGTATTTTTTGTTTCGGACGACCTGCTCGTTCTCATAGGGCAGGTGTTCGACGATCTCTTTCATAGGAAGGTTCTCGTAGTAGAACAGGTGCAGCAGCTTGTGGCAGGGCTCACCGAGCTGAGTCAGCAGCTCGCGCAGCTGTCGGCGCTGTTCGACGTCTCCGATCTGGTGGCTGATGTCCTTTTCCTGGTGGTCTCGGGCAGATTCGTATTTCTTTTCCCGGATGCCGGTGCGTTCTTTTTTCTTCAGGTCATTGAACCAGATATGTTTGGCTACAGAAGCAAGGAAGGTTTTGACGCTGGATTCCTGCCGGTATTTTCCTTTTTTGACGCAGTCAATAAAAGCGATGACCGTTTCCTGGAAGACGTCGTCCGCGTCCTGCTCATTGCCGCCATAACCCATAATGAAAGAGCGCGTAGCCTCGGAATATTGTCGGTAAAGGAAGTGTATTGCCTTATCGAGGTCCTTACCACTACTAATAGCTGACATTAGTTCAGCATCGGTATATTTTTCCGCGACTTTCATGTATTAGTGGGCTCTACAAAAAGGAATGTAACCGTTACGGGCAAAAAATTACATTTTTAGGACCATTAATGGTAAATATCTATAAAAACGCAGAAATATACGATCGAATTGTATACCATAGATTTATACCCCGGTCGCCCGTGCAGTCCTCTTGCAGCTTGTTTTTTTAAGTTGTTGATAGTTAATTTTTTATCTTTTTTGATTCAGGCCTGTTTATCGTGACGGGCGGGGGGATGGCGCCGCTGCCGGGTTCGATGGACTTGACGGTGTAGACGGCCCGGGTGCCGTCCCTGTTGAGCTTTATATCTCCGATGGACCTGATCTTCAGGAGGTCGGTGACCTTGACGGAGTCCCGGGCGAAACTGGTTATGCAGGAGGAAAGGCCAAGGAAAAGGAGTAGTTCTCGCATGCGGTAAAAATAAGCCATTTAGAAGGCAATTTTGCTGAAGGGAATGCCGACTGTGAGGCCGATGGCGGTCTTTCCGGGCCCGCGTCCGGGAGGCAGCGTGTTCGCAAGGTCGAAGAAGCGTACCTCGAACTCGAAGTTGCAGGCGGGTTCCGCCTTTTTGTCGATCAGGACGATGGGCACGCCCAGGTAGCCGTTGAGCGCGTGGTAGGGGCCAAAGCTCTGTTCGGCATGCAGGCTGAAGCCGACGTGAGAGGTAGGCGGGAACCAGGCGAACCGCGCAGTTACCGTTGAGGTGAGGAAATTGCTATAGTCGCCCAGGTAGTATTCTTTGGAAGCCGTGGTATCCAGCTGATAGCCGTCGCGGGAGTTGTTGAGGAGCAGGCCGGCGGTAATGGTGAGATAAAAACGGCCTGCGGGAACGCTTTCCCATAGCCGGGTATGGCTGAGCTCGAGCTGAAGGGGGTAGCCGTGACGGGTAGTGAAGGCGGATGCCGGTGCGGGGGCGACCCTGGTGTTTTCGGTGATCAGGGGGATATAGCAGCTGAGGCTGGTCCAGTCGAGGGTGATGAGAGAATAGTCGAGGCGCCTGGCGAGCATTTCGGATTGCCGGAGGGCGAAGGTATAGTAGTATTCATCGCGGAGGTCGGTATTGAATTGTTGCCGGACGGTGCTGTCGGTTGTCTTGAAGTCGGCGGCCCTGGTCCTGATCTCTTTTGTGAGGGTTTGGAGTATGCCGGTCGTCAGGGCGTCCATGGTTGTTTTTTCAGCGGGGTCGGCGTATCGGATATGCTCCTTTGTTATCCAGGTCTGTTTGGCAAGGAAGCCAAACCGGGTATAGCGGACGTCCCTGACGTTGGTCTTTACGCCGATGCTCGTAAAGGTCTTTGTCCGCTGGTCGAGTCCTTTCGGCTGATAGAGGCTGTGGTTGACGGCTACCTGGCCGGTGGCGGCGTCGAGGAGCACCGAGTTCTTGTAGAGCGTCAGGTCGTTGGGGTCGGAGAGATAGTAGCCCAATTTGTTGGAGAGATAGATATTCATCGCTCTCTCCGAGATGGGAAGGGGGCTTTTTATAGTGGCGGCGTGGATGGCTTCCAGCTGCTGTATGAGGCTGTCCGGCGACTGGGCTGCCGCGAGGGTCGGGAGCAGGAGGAGGAGGGCGACTTTCATATCGACTGGTCGAGTCCCCATTTTTGGAGCGTAGCGTTGGTAAAGACCCTGCGGGTGTCGGCATCGAGCAGCCTGTTGCGGGCGGCGATCCAGGCGTCAGCGTCGGCGCCGTACATTTTCTTAATGCGCCCGAAGTCGAGCTCGTTGACCTTTCCCCAGTGGAAGGTGAAGGGGATACCCTGGTCTTCCAGCATCTTCCAGGCGGTGGTGTAAAAACTGTAGGTGGCGTCGGAAAAGGCTGCGTCCAGCTCGAGGACGCAGGTGTAGTCAAATCGGGTGAAGGCCAGCGTGGCATTGGACTTTTTTATAAAACGATAAGCGAAGAGACCGGAGAACGGCCCGGCGGTCTTGTTGAGGTCGAGCAGCAGCTGCGTGACCTTTCCTATCTGCTGGATGGGGATGCCGATGGCGGCACTGAGCAGCTTGCCGTGCAGTGTCGTGTTGTCGAATATCTCGCTGAGGATGCCGAATTGTTTGGTGTAGGGTGTGAGCGCACCGGCGAGCAGCTTATTGACCAGGGCAGGGACAAGCGCGGGTACGGCTTCCGTGAGCCTGCCGATGAAGCAGGGGGCGTCGTCGCCGGGTCCGAGGCCGGCAGTGTTGCGCACGGGAGGCGTGTAGCCTTCGTGATAGGGTCGTTTGTACATCGTCGTCACGTAGGCGCCGTTGTCGAGGTCGTAGGGGTTGATCTGGACGGCGAAATGGTAAGGGCGTTCTGTGCCGCAGGGCAGCTTTGCCGCGGTGCTGAAGTCCAGCGTCTGCATGATCTGGCGAAGGCTGTCGTCCCAGGGCATGCGGGACATATAGGCTTCGAGCAGGAAGATGTCTTCTGTCTCGATCATGATGCCGTGGATGATGCCAAAGCTGCCAAAGCTGACGAGGGCGGCGTTGAACAGCGCGTCGTCGCGGACCAGCTCGGTCTGCAGGTTGTTGATGAAGGAGGCGGAGACCACGGGGTTGGAGGCCCTTTCCAGCCAGATATGCCTGGTGGGGCTTACGATAATATGCAGGCCGGTCACGAAGTCCTGGGCGGCCCCTACGTCGAAGGCTGAGCCGTGCGCGCCGGTGGCTGTCAGGCCGGCGATGGTCTGGCCGTTGCTGGCGCCGGAGGTTTTTAAGGAAAGATAACGGCTCTTGAGGAAGCGGCTGAGCTCCCAGACGCCGTTGCCGCACTGGGCGAGGAAGAGCTTCGTGGGGTCGCCTTTATAGGCGGGTGTGACGCTTTGGGAAGAGATATCGAACACCATGTTCAGCGGCTTTGTGTCGAGCAGGATGCCCGACTCGGCGGTGGCGATCTTCGTCCAGGACCAGGCGGAGCCGAGTGCGCGGATCGGGGTTTTGGCAGCGATGGCATCGGCAATCAGGTTTTGAAAGCCTTTGGTGGTATCGAGGTAGGCGGCCAGCGGTCCGAGCATCGGGTCGTTGCCGAGCTCGTAGAGGTCTTTTATCTGTTGCGTGAACGTCTCGTGCTTGTTCTCCCAGCTGGTAGTACCTGTTTTTATGATCTTCATGGCGGGGCGGTTTGTCGGTTAGAGATGACCGGTGACCTGGCAGGGCTTGCTGCATTTCCATTCGAGCTTCATCGGGCACCAGATGCCCAGGGTCACGAAGGTGATCAGCGTATAGCCGAAGTTGGTCTTCACCTGTACCAGGGCTACCCCGTTTGTATTAAGCGAGTCGCAGATGGGGGTAGCGATCTCTTTCGGGTTTTGCACCAGCCCCCAGAAGAAGGAGTGCGCGGTGATAGAATTGATCTCTGTGCCGGGCTGTGCGTGGGTGGCGATACGATAGCTGTAGCAGCCGGTCAACAGGAGAAACGCCGGCGCAAGCAGCAGCAGCCGGCGGTTTGTCTGCGGGGGGTGTTGCATAAAAAAAGGAATTACTTAAATATAGATGTAATTCCGGGTATATACAATCCCCAAAAACTGGTATTTAGGGCTAATGACCCAGGAAGTCTCTGAGCCTGCTGGGGTCCAGCTGCTGCATGAACTGCTGGTCCAGCTGCGCCGCGCCGGGTTCTTCGGGATTATACCTCCAGCAGATCAGGAAGAACTGGGGCGTTTCGGTGCTCAGGGACCGGTCGATGAAATCGGGATTGAGGCGTACCAGCATGCTGGCGTCGGCGTTGCCGTCTTCGAAACCGCGGAAGTCGGCGGTTTCGCCTGCTATGATGGCGGCTTTGGCGAGCTCGGCGGCAGGGCGGTGCAGGAGACTGTCCATGAGGTGGAGGGTGCTGTCGATGCCCGCCGTATGTTTTTGGATGGAGGTTTTGAGGAAGTCCTCGTCGCTGCTGTAGTTCTTTTGGAAGATGCGCAGGCGCACTTCGCGTTCTGCTCCTGTGAAGGTATTGTTGATCTCGTTGATGGCGTTCGCCTTTTCTGCTTCCTGTACTGCCGCGCTGCGGATGGGGATCTGCGCTTTTAGCCGGCTGATCAGGTCCTCTTTTGTTGCCGCCAGGTCGGCGGTCGCCTCCTGCAAGTATTCTTTACGGCTGATGGGGGTATAAGGAAGGTGGTTGTTATCCGTGGTCACCAGCTGGAAGCGGACGGGTTCGTTGGGGGAGGAGGTCGGCCTGATGGTGGAAAATTTCTTGTAATTGACGACTATTGAGCCGAGCATGGGGCTGATGTCGTTGGCCATGATCAGGAGATCGGCCTTGTTGCGGCCGTCGGCGCCGAAAAAGCTGCAGGAGATGCCATAGCGGCTCAGGGAGGCGACGCCCGAGTTTTCGGGGAAGTACTCGCCGTGCCAGACGGGGCTGTACTGTTCGATCGAGAGGGCGGAGTCCTGAAGGAAGCCGGCGAGGGTCCCGGTCGTGAGCCGCATCTTATCGAGGGTGGCGCGCGCAATGCGACCATTAATATGGTCCTGCTGTTTTTCCCAGCTGGGGGTAGTGTGATGGAGAGAAAGGGCAAAGGTCAAAAGGGCGTAGAGATAGTTCATGTTTTCTTGCTTTAGGGTTTGGATTGCCCATAGGATGGATGATTCAGACCAACTATTGCAAGATTTTTCGGGGGATAGCGGACGGGGAGGAAGACCAGAACCTAAGCAGACGCCTTTTTTCGGACAAAGGGTTTGCCAGAAACGTAACCTGGTGGTTGGTAGTGCGTTGCGGTATTTGGGCGGGGTAGCCCTGGTCCCGGGATGGGAACGATCAGCGGTTGGTTTCCCGAATTTGGGTGATACGGCTGAGGAAGGTACGGGCTACGGCGCCGGCCTTTTGCATGGCTTCTCCGGCCACGGGGCCTTCGAAATTCTCGTTGAGGGTTGTCATAAAGAGGTGCAACCAGCGGTTGAAGTGGGTGGAGTCGACGGGGAGGTCGGCGTGCTTGGAGAAAGGGTGTCCGGAATAGCCTTTCTCGCCGAACAGGGCCATGTTCCAGAAATTATACATGGTGTTGAGGTGGGGTTGCCAGTCCTTTATGCGGGCGTCGAAAACGGGGCCCAGGACGTCGTCTTTGCGGACCTTATCGTAAAATCGGTCGACGAGTATTTTTATGTCATCGAACCCGGCTAAATCTTTGTTTGTTGACATAGGACAAATATAGGAAGAATTTGAATAAAGGACAAAATTGTCTTTTATTTGACCGGTAGAAAAAGGGTGTAATTTTATGCGTATGCCATCGGGAAAAAAAGATATACCAACCTATAGTCTTGAAAATTTCAGGTCTGTTCACCGGCTTAGGCAGGAAGGCTCATCGTTCGGATATAACGAGATGGACCGTTCGAAGTACATTCCGGGTTTTGAGATCTACTCGAGCGTTGGGCTGATCAGGTCCGTGGGTCCCCTGCGTTCGGCGTTCTATCGGATCAGCGTCACGGTGGAGGGGACGCTGGATATGCTGATCGGATTGGAAGCGTATCAGCATCATCCCCGTACCTTGAGCTTTACGGTCCCGCACCAGATATTTCAGAAGGGCAATATCTCGAAAGACGCTTTCGGCTATTATATTTTATTCGAGGCTGCTTTTTTGGAAGGTGTGCTGCCGGCGGTGGCTCTGGCCAGGGAATTCCCGTTCTTTGGGCTTTTGGGAACGCCGGTATTTCAACTATCGGAGGAGGAGCTGCAGCGGATACTCGGGTTGGTGATGAAGATCGACGAGGAGGTGCAGCAGTCGCGGACGGGCAGGGTAAAAGCGGTGCAGCTGTATCTCTACCTGTTGCTGCTGGAGGCGAGGCGCAGCTATGAACGCCAGGGGCTTGAAAGCGCGCAGCCTGGTGACACGGGGGCTTCGCTGGCGAGCCGTTATCTCAGGCTGGTGGCTGTCCACTATCTTCACAAGCGGCAGGTCGGGGAGTATGCGGGTCTGCTTGGGGTCAGCGCGAATCATTTAAACAAGATGGTCAAGGAGGTGACGGGCCGTACCGCGTCTGATTGTATCCGGGAGATGCTGGTGCAGGAGGCGAAGTCGCTGTTGAGGTATACGGATAGCTCCGTTGCGGAGATAGCCTATAAAATGGACTTTAGCGATCCGGCTTCGTTCAACCGGTTCTTCAGGGCGGCGGCGGACGAGACCCCGCTGATCTGGCGGAACAGAAATAAATAAGTCAATAGAATGCAGGGTGCGGTCAACGGGGGCGCCTGTGGATTGGGCCAATTTTGTGGCATCAATCAAATTTCTATTGTTATGAGCTTTCAACATCAAAAGATCGTTATCGCCGGTGGGACATCGGGTATTGGATTGGCAACGGCTAAGCGTATGGCTGCGGGGGGAGCGGCCGTAACCATTACCGGCAGGAATCCGGAAAAACTGAAGGCAGCGGAGAAGGAGGGTCTCCGTGCCGTGCGTGTAGACAGCAAGGATCGGGTTGCGCTGGACGCGTTCTTTTCTGAACTTGGTCCCGTCGATCACCTGGTGGTCGCTATCAGCGGTTCAAAGGGTATGGGAGAGTTTGCCGGGTTGTCGCTGGACATATTGAGAGAGGGGTTTGCAGAGAAGCTCTGGCCGCAGCTGGAGACTGTACAGGCGGCGTTGCCGTCGATAGTCGCGGGGGGAAGCATTACGCTGATAACCGCCATATCTTCGGTTCTCAGCAGGCCGGGTACGTCGGGACTGGCGGCTATCAACGGGGCGCTGGAGATCATGGTCCCTATTCTTGCGCAAGAGTTGAAGACGATTCGGGTCAATGCTGTTTCTCCCGGTCTTGTGGATACGCCCTGGTGGGATTTTCTGCCGGAGGAACAGAAGCCGGGGGTGTTTGCGCAATGGACCTCGGGTATTCCGGCGGGGCGCGTGGCGAAACCGGAGGAGATTGCCGATGTGGTTGCATTCCTTGCGGGGAATGCATATATGACGGGGAAGGTTGTAGCGTGCGACGGAGGGTTGTCGTAAGGTCATCGCCATTCATCGCTGAATTTTGCAGTTCGTCAAATAAATCCGCAAATGGTCGTTGTTAACGAACATGCCTGGCAGTTTGTTTGTACTGTTGTTTCCAATTGTAATTGTACGCGTATGAATGCAGTAAGGAAGGTCAAAATGGCAGGTAGCCCCGGGAGTTTTTTCTTTGGAGGCGCCCGTATGGTTGTATGTATTACGGGTGAACAGGCGGATGAACAGCTGAGTTTGATCGAGGGGGTTATGCCGCCTGGTTCGGACAGCGGTTTGCATGTACGTCTGCGTGAAGATGAGACTATTCACCTGGTTGCCGGCGAGCTGGAGCTGACGGTGGGTGGTCAGCGTACAATGCTGCGTCCCGGCGAGAGCTATTTTATTCCGAGGAATATGCCGTACCGGGTGCGCAATTTAGGAATGGCGGAGGCCAGGGCATTGCTGATGAATGTGCCGGGTGTCAGCGCGGGGAAATATGAATCGTTGATCCTTGTTCCGCCTTACCAGGAGGGAGAGGCGGCATTCAACGGGAAGCCGCCGGTCTATAAGCGTCCGGTGCACAAGAGGGAGCAGGACACCTATATGTTCTTTGGTGTTCCGACGGTGCTGCATCTGGCGGGTATCGAGACCGGCAGTGAGCTTTCGTTGATGGAGAGCTTTATGGGGGTGGACGGTGACAGCGGTCTGCATTTGCACGCCAATGAGGACGAGTGTATCTATGTACTGGATGGCGAGTTGGAGCTGAGCGTTTGCGATAGTCTGTTGGTGCTGCGAGCGGGATGCAGCTATTTTATACCCCGGCACTGCGCGCATCGGCTGAGGAGCAGGAAGGCGGCCCGGGTAATGCACTGGTATACGCCGGGGACGCTGGACCCGTTCGTCCGGATGGCGGGTATACGTATAAAGGGACCGAATGACGTGGGCCCGGTATATCCTTCGCCGGAGCAGATCGGACCGATCTTATTGTTGAGCGAGGAATATGATTTTCAGATGCTGGTTCCGCCGGGGGCGTGACCTGTTATCCGTGGTTCGTGCGTGGGGGTACCGGGGGATATCGTATATTCATGGGCAAAAGCTGAGCCCATATGATCACCCCGCGGTATTCCCTTTTTTCTTTTATTTTGGTGTTGGCGGCCTGCCAGTCACAGCGTCCGGAGCCTTATGGTTCATGGGCGGTCTATGGGGGCAGCAAGGATAATATCCATTACTCTACTCTTACGCAGATAGACACGACCAATGTTGGTCGGCTGCGGCCTGTCTGGGAATATCATACCCGTGACGGGGACAGCGTTTCGCAGATACAGGTGAACAGCATCGTTATCGACACGACCTTATATGGGGTGACGCCGCGGCTGAAGCTGTTTGCGCTGAATGCGGCGACGGGTCGGCAGCGATGGGTGTTCGATCCGGCGCGGCCGGTCAACGGGGACACGCCAAAGCTCGCGATCAATGCGTGCAGGGGAGTAGCCTATTACCGGGGCGGCCCGGATGATCAGCGCCTGTTCTATTCGGCGGGTTCCTCTCTTTATTGCATCGATGCGCTGAAGGGGGAGCCTGTGGCGGGATTTGGGGAGGGGGGAAGGATCGATCTGCACGATGACCTGGGGCGGGATGTGAAGGACCTTTATATCACGGGCACTACTCCCGGGATCGTTTATAAGGACATGATCATCGTGGGCTGCCGGGTGGCAGAGGAGGCGGCCGCTGCGCCCGGCCATATCCGCGCGTACGACGTGCATACGGGAAAGCTCAGATGGATATTTCATACTATTCCCTATCCGGGTGAACCGGGTTATGAGAGCTGGGAGGACAAAGAGGCGTATAAGCATATCGGTGGGGCCAACAGCTGGTCGGGTTTTAGTCTGGACGAGGACAGGGGGATATTGTTTGCGCCGGTCGGCTCGGCGAGCTTTGATTTCTATGGCGGCAGGCGGCTGGGTGACGGGCTTTTCGCCAATTGTGTGCTGGCGCTGGACGCCAATACGGGCAAGCGTATCTGGCATTTTCAGACCGTTCATCATGATGTCTGGGACCGTGATCCGCCGGCTCCTCCGATACCCGTGACCATCCGTAAGGACGGTGTGCCGGTGGAGGCTGTGGTGCAGACAACGAAGACGGGGTTTATCTTTTTGCTGGATCGCAAGACCGGCCGGCCTTTGTACCCAGTCGAGGAAAGGCGGGTCCCGGATACGGGGGCGTTGCCGGGAGAGAAGCTGTCCCCTACGCAGCCGTATAGCGTGGGGCTACCTGTCTTTGCGCGGCAGTCGGTATCGGCGGCGGGGCTGAACAGGCTGGTGCCGGACAGTTCATTTCAAGATATTCAGCGGCGGCTGGCGGGGTATCGGACCGGGAGTCTGTTCACGCCTCCGTCGAAGGAAGGCACGGTGATCTTTCCGGGGTTTGATGGCGCCGCGGAATGGGGCGGGCCGGCGTTCGATCCGCAGACCGGCCTTTTGTATGTCAATGCCAATGAAATGCCCTGGATCCTGACGATGATCGATGCGGTGGCTCCGCCGACGGCTGCGTCGACAGTCGGAGAGGCTGGCAGGATCTTGTATGCCACTAACTGTATGGTCTGTCATGGGGAAGGCCGGAAGGGCGGTGGCAATTTCCCGTCGCTGATCGGGGCGGGTGCGACCTATTCGGACTCGCAGTTCGTGGCGCTCGTTTCCTCCGGTCGCCGGATGATGCCGGCTTTCAGGCAATTGAGCCAGGGTGAGAAAGAGGCGCTGGCTGCCTATGTGCTTGAGCGGGCATCGGAAGCGAAGAAGCCGTTTGTGAACAGGGCAAAGAAGCCCGTCGATCCGTATTTCCGGTTGCCGTATGGGGCGACGGGTTACAACAAGTTCCTGACGAAGGAAGGGTATCCGGCGGTTGCTCCGCCCTGGGGGACACTGACGGCTATCGACCTTAACCGGGGGGTGGTCGCGTGGAGGGATACGCTGGGAGACTATCCGGAGTTCAAGGTGAAGGGGATACATACGGGGACGGAGAACTATGGGGGACCTGTGGTGACGGCGGGGGGATTGCTGTTCATCGCTGCGACGAGCGATGCCAGGATCAGGGCCTTTAATAAGAGAACGGGAAGCTTGCTATGGGAGGCTGACCTGCCGGCGGCGGGGTTTGCTACGCCTTCGGTCTATGCTATTGGGGGGAGGGAGTATCTGGTGATCGCGTGTGGTGGTGGTAAGCTGCATAAACGGTCCGGGGATTCGTATGTGGCGTTCGCGCTAAAATAATGTTCATATACGAACAGATTCGTACTGTAACCGGACAGTGGTAGAATTTCTTCTTCTATAATAATGTGATTTTCAGCCGCAGATAATCTGGCACGCCTTATAGGCTGTTGATTAAAACACTGCGACATGAAACACGCGTATCTTCTGAATCTTATTCCGATGATCTTATTGTATTCCTGCGGGACTTTGGAACCTGCAATGTCTTCTGCCAACCTGGAGGCCAGCGTCAATATCGAGGTCGAATGCCGCAAC
The DNA here is from genome assembly GCA_018267585.1 of Bacteroidota bacterium. GTDB lineage: Bacteria > Bacteroidota > Bacteroidia > Chitinophagales > Chitinophagaceae > Puia. The sequence continues at coordinate 4,770 of JAFDYE010000424.1, read as the reverse complement.
GATCCTGGTACCAGGTCGATGGTGATGGGGTTGCTGCGCCGGGGGAGGGCGAAGGATATCAGGGACATCCTTAGTGGCAATATTCTGGAGATCAAAGCTTCTTATTATCTGGCTGACAATGCGCCGCAGAAGCTGGAGGAGATCGGGGATCTGCTGATGGTGCAGACGGGGGTATATCATGTGGGGATCGTGGAGAACCATACGGTGATCAAGGATCCGCGTTAGGCTGGGGACGGGGCCGGGCGATCGGATGGGGAAATGGTTGTTTTTGCGTTTGGTGAAAGATGGGTATTTTTATTACATGAAATTGAAATATACTATAACGGCTCTGGGCGGCCTGGTGATGGCCTGCCTGTTCGCTGCTTGTAATAACGGTGCTCCCAAGCAGGAGTCGACGGCTCCGGTCGCCGATTCCATGGCTGCCATGAAGGAGGAAACGATCAGCTTTAATTCGGATTCGGCGAACCTTCGGGCATTTGTGGTCTATAACGACTCTGTGAAGGGCAGGCGTCCGGCGGTACTTGTCATTCCCGAGTGGTGGGGTTTGAACGACTATCCCAGGATGCGGGCGCGTGAGCTGGCCAGGCTGGGTTATGTTGCTATGGCTTTGGATCTCTATGGGGACGGGAAGATAGCGGATAACCCGGACAGCGCGACGAAGTTCTCCGGGCCCTTTTATGTGCATCCCGAGAAGGCTAAGCGGCGTATCGATTCCGCCATTGCGAAGATCAGGACCTACGATATCGTGGATGGGTCCAGGATAGGGGCTATCGGATATTGTTTTGGCGGGGGGATACTGATCAATACCGCGCGGCTGGGGGATGATCTGAAAGGCATCGTGAGCTTTCATGGTTCGTTGCTGGGGACGCCGGCGCGTAAGGACCTGCTGAGGACGAAGATGCTGATCTGTCATGGAAATGCCGACAAGTTCGTTACGGCCCAGGACGTGGCGAAGTTCAGGAAGCAGATGGATTCCATCGGCGCGAGCTATACGTTCATCGGGTATGACGGGGCGACGCATGCGTTCACGAATCCTGCCGCAGATGAATATGCGAAGAAGTTCCATATGCCGATCGCTTATAATGCGAAGGCCGATACGGCCTCGTGGGCTGCGATGACGCGTTTTTTTGAGGACCTGTTCAAATAGGGTTGCCAGGAAGGCGGTCCGCGTCTACTTTATGAATACGCCGTTCTCTGCGACCCATTTGAGCAGCGCGTTGTTCTCGTCGCGCAGGTCCAGCTTGCGGCAGATGGCGTGGCGGTGGTTCTTGATGGTATATCGGCTGAGGTGAAGGGTCTCAGCGATCTCCTGTGTCGTTTTCTTTTCCCGGATGAGCTGAAGGATACGTAGTTCTGTATCGCTGAACAGGGTATTGGGCTGGAGAAAGGCTTTGCCGGTCTGGCCATTGGACTGGATGCGGCTGATCACCAGTTGCACTCCGGCGAAGAGCTGCATTTCGTCGATGGGCTTGATGAGGTAGTTGGCCGGGTTGGCGGCGGCGGCCTGTTCGATGATCGTCCTGGTCTGGTAGGAGGTGATGAAAATGACCTCGAAGGCGTAGCGGCGGCGCAGCTCGCTGACGAGGTGGATGCCGCTCAGCTCGTCTTCCAGGTGGATATCGCAGAGCAGGAGGTGGGGCAGCACGTCGGCCATGGCAGTTCGCGCCTCGGCGGAGGAGACGGCGATACGGGTGCTGCAATTGAAGTTGGACTGTAGCTGCCGCTCGATGAAGCGGGCAATGATTATTTCGTCTTCTACGATCAGGATTCTTACCATGAGATCAGACAGGAATGGTGAATGAATAGCTTAGTCCTTTGTCTTTGGAGACGGTCATCTGTCCATTCATCTGCCGGGTGAGGTCTTTGATGAGGGGTATCCCCATCGTAAACTTCTCCTGGTTTTCGTGTTCGCAAAGGCAATTGCCGTTGTCCGCATAGACAAACTGCAACAGGTGGTCGCTGAGGGTCAGGGCTTCCACGCGTATACAAGGGTCGGGGTGATCGCGGAATGCGTGCTTGAACGTGTTGGTGAACAATTCTGACAGGATCAGGCCAAAGGACAAAGTATGTTTATCGCTTAATTGAATGCCGGCCGGGATATTTTGCTGGATACGGGTCTGTCCCTTTGTGTCATAGATCTTCTGCAGGTGGACCGCCAATTCGGTGATGAATTCGCAGAGGCTCACGTTGTGTCCGTTCTCAAAGTTAAACAGTTTCTGATTCACAAGCATCATCGCTCTTATTTTTCCGATGTTCCCTTTCAGGATATCGCGGGATACGCCGTCCTTGACGATGGGAAGCTGGAGGCTGAGCAGGCTGTACAGCAGCTGGAGATTGTTCTTTACGCGATGGTTGAGCTCGTTGATCAGCGTTTCGATCTTGGCGTTGCGTTCGGCCAGCATGAACTTTTGTTTTTGCAGGCGCCGGTTGGATATCTTCAGCTCTTCCGTCCTTTCTTCAACCTTCTTTTCGAGGATGATATTCTGGTGTTGCTGGAGGTTGTTAAACTCTTTCAGGACGGCCTGTTTGGCCACTTCGTGCTGCCGCATTTCTTCTTTTAGTCCCGTGGCGAACAGCAGGAAAACGCATAGGATGGCGATGGCGCCAAAGGTAGGGGCGACGGCCAGGGAGCGTTCGTGCAGGAAGAGCGAGGTGATGGTAATGGCCAGTCCTGTGCAGCCGATGACGATGATGCCGTAGGCCAGGTAGCGCTGGGCGTGATTGAGGTTCGTCCAGCAGGTGATCAGGGCGCTGATGGCGAGGGCCATGAAGAGGGGGTGTTCCCAGAGCTGGATCGTATTGGTCAGGCTATAGTTGCCGGTGAAATATTCGATCAGTATATAGGTGACCGACGAGGCGAGCAGCAGGACAGGCATCCATTTCAGCCAGGCGTAATAGCGGGGATAGTTGCTCCTTATCTTCCAGAAGTCCCTGACGAGCAGGTAAAGGCCCAGCATGCCGAAGTCGAGGAAGTGCTTGTTGAAAAGCCAGCCGGTGGCGGGATCATCGGGAAAGAACCAATCTATAAAATAGCCGGCCGAGCTGATCGCGTATAGTCCGAGACCGGTGATGAAGATCAGCAGCCACAGGTAGAGTCTATAGCGGGTGACAAGCCAGGACAGGAGGGTATAGACGAAGAAGATGCAGACGGCGCCCTGGAGGGCGGCGTCCAGCGATTCCTTCACCCGGACCTTCCGGTAATAACTGCGTCTGGTCTGCAGCGTGAAGTCAAAGATCGGCTGGTAGTGTTTGGTATGGTGCACCTGCAGCAGCAGCGAATAGGTTTTGCCCGGCTCCAGAGGAAGGGTGACGTAGAGACGGCCGTCGGTCTCACTGATATAGTTGCGACCGCGGAATGCACCGGTCTGCTGGTGGGAGACCAGCGAATCGCCCTGATACAGGAAGACGTCTACATAGCTGAGGTTGGTGAAGGAAAGGACCTGGCCGGGATCGGTGGCCATCTTGCTGGTTTGCAGGGTGGTCCTCAGCCAGTAATAGCTGGTGGGAGACCCTTTTGGCAGGGCGTCCAGGGGGACAAGCGCGCTCGGGTTCTTTAGCAATTCGGTGGCCGATAACGTGCCTTTCCGGTCCTCGAGCGCAAGGAAATGCGATTTGAGCATTACTTGCTGACCGGATAACAAGGGTGTAGGGGGTGGCGGTGTATCGGCCCGGCAGATACTAATCCACAGCGACGCCAGTATTAATAAGCAACAGGGCCTTAAACGGGATACAGGGGACATCTCAGCCAAAATACGACAAAATACAGCTCCGGAAAGGGTAGAAATACGCAAGATTAAGAATTTAGACCCTGGGGTCTGGGTCGAAAAATACTTTGGGATGGTTAATAGACAGTCGTAAAAATATTAAGGAAATAACCCATTCGAGATGTGGATAAGTTTAGATGCGATCGGGGAGGTTGCGTAGTAGCTCCGGCTTTCTGGATAAATTCTGAATTTATTAATGAGGAGTTAATACATTGTACGTGTCCGTTTGCCTAATTTACGGCCTCTTAAAAAAAATTTAATGAAGGCAATAATCTGTACAATCCTCGGTGTTCTTGTTTTGGCCGGCTGTTCAAAGAATTCCGATCAGCAGGTATCTATTTCCGATCAGCAACTGCGGGTCGGTGACTATATACAGAACGGGGACACGCTGAATTCAAAGAATGGTTCGAACGGAAGGGCTATCAAGGGAACATTGAAGTCCGGCCAGACCTATTATTTATGCAGTCTTTATGCCGATGCAACGATCAATAAAGGAGACACGCTGGTCGTGCAGAGTGATGTGAAGGTGCTGGTCGTCGGGCCAGCCAGCGGGGTGGGGGCGATCGGGACGCAGGATCACGCTCCCGGCATTGTCATCAATGGCAGCTTATATTCACTTGGGACGAAGGACAAACCCAATTGGTTCACGGTGGCGGACCAGTCGCTGAAGTCCGATGCTTCGAAGGACCCGCAGGACCCGAAGGCGGATCCCGCCTTTAAGGGTTACTGGGGTGGTCTGCAGGGCGGCAACGGGGCCGGCGACGTAATTATCAAGTGGACGCATATCGAATACACGGGCGGTTTATATCCGACGGGTGCGCCCAAGTCCGGCAACAGGTATGGCGTCGTCGTCACCTCGCCGGGTTCCAACTTTGTGCTGGAAGACTCCTGGCTGTATGGCTGTGCTAATGACGCGGTTCGTCCTGCCGGGGGCAACTACGAGATCTTCCGCAATACGTTCGAGAAAGTAGGCTTGACGGCGGGTGAATGCGTGAACGTGAAGAGC
>JAFDYE010000423.1 GCA_018267585.1 Bacteroidota bacterium | reverse complement strand
TTTGCCGATGCGCTCGGGAATGCCCGCTAGCAGGAACAAATTTTTTATCGGATTCAAAATCTTTATATTGTATTACAAATACGAGCATATTGACTGATATCCGTGATTTCCAGCTGTTATTTGAATCCACGCCGGATCTGTACCTCGTGCTGTCGCCAGACCTGAGGATCGTTGCCGCCAACGACGCCCGTCTTCGGGCAACGAATACCACCCGGGACCAGATCATCGGCAAGCCGCTTTTTGAGGTCTTCCCCGACAATCCCGACGACCCTGCTGCTACGGGGGTCAACAATTTGCGGGCGTCATTGCATCGCGTCCAGGACACTAAGGCGCCTGACGCAATGGCCGTTCAAAAATATGATATCCCCCGGCCGGCGTCGGAGGGTGGCGGTTTTGAAGAAAGGTACTGGAGTCCCCTGAACACTCCTGTGTTGAACCGTGACGGAGAGATCGAATTTATCATTCACCGCGTGGAGGACGTCACAGCGTTCATCCGGCTCAAACAGCAGGGCGCGGAACAGAGCAGACTCACCGAGGAGTTGAAGGTCCGCGCAGAGCAGATGGAATCTGAGATCTATCAGCGGGCGCAGCAGTTGCAGCGGACCAATGAGAAATTGAGGGAAGCAGAGCGGACCAAAAGCGAGTTCTTCGCCAATGTCTCGCACGAATTACGTACACCCTTGTCATTGATACTGGCTCCAACGGAGTCCCTGCTTGGGGGTAAGCACGGCGAACTGTCGCTGTCGCAGTATGGCGTTCTCCGAACAGTCCAGAACAACACCGTCCGGCTACACCAGATGGTGACCGGGCTGCTCGATTTTTCCAAGGCCGAAGCAGGCAGGATGAAGGTGCGGCCGGAGCCCGTCGATGTCGTGGCGCTTACCCGGTCGATCACGCACGATTTTGCGCCCACGTTGAAGCAGCGGCGGATCGGATTCTCCTTCGACTGCGACCGGGAGACCAGCGTGGTCCTGCTGGATCAATACCTTTTTGAACGCATTCTTTTTAACCTGCTGTCCAATGCGGTGAAGTTTACCGAGCCCGGCGGAAAGATCGGCGTCCGGCTGGCTGTTTCGAATGACCGGCTCCTGCTGGCCGTGGCGGACACCGGCATCGGCATCGCGGAGAAGGATATCGCGGTGATCTTTCAAAAATTCAGACAGGTGGAGGGATCTTCGACCAGAAGATTCGAAGGGACCGGTCTCGGCCTGGCGATGGTGAAGGAATTCGCCGAGCTGATGGGAGGTACGGTCACGGTAAGCAGCGAGCCGGGCAAAGGCAGCGAGTTTGTTGTGGAATTTCCCGCGGCTGCAGCCGCCGTCGCCGGCCAGGAGAGCGCGGCCCTGTCCAAGGTGCGCGAAAACGACATGTCCACCGGGGCCGCGAGCGTCCGGCAGGACCCGCAATTATACAGCGATGCCAAAACAGCCGGCGACAACAGGCGGATGAAGGTGCTCGTCTGTGAAGACAACGAAGAGCTGGCGATGTATATAGCCACTCTTCTGCAAGCGTTTTCTCTTGTCAATATAGCCGGCAACGGCCTGGAGGGTCTCGAGCTCGTGAAGAGCTGGTCGCCCGACCTGGTGATCACGGATGTCATGATGCCCGGGCTCGATGGTATTGGGCTCTGCACTGCTATCAAGTCCAATCCGCAGACAGCTGGGATCCCGGTCGTCATGCTGACCGCGCAGACGCACCGGGAAGCGATGCTGAAGGGCTGGGAAGCGAAGGCGGACGAATACCTGTTCAAGCCGTTCCATCCGGACGAGCTGATCACCCGCATACGCGCGATGCTGACGACCATTTCGGAACGCAGGGCTTATGCAGAGCTGGTGGCGAAGCAGAATGCCGAGCTCGAACGGGCGCGCGTAGAGATGGAACAAAAAGGGAAACTGGAAGAATATGCGCATGCGCTTGAGCGGTCGAACAGAGAGCTGGAAGAGATCGCCTATATCAGCGCCCACGATATGAAATCGCCGATAGCGAGCCTGCAGGGGCTTTTGACGCTGATGGAACAAAAAGGGGCTGTAAAGGAGTCACACCTGGCCCTTTTCGAAATGATCAAAAAGTCGACCCGGCAGATGCAGCGGACGATACTCGCCCTTAACGACGCCATTGCCTTTAAGAAGACGCTGACCATCCAGCGGGAAAAGCTGCGGTTCGACGATATCCTCAACGAGGTCAGGGTAGATCTTCTGGATACCATACTTTCTTCCAAGGCGGTGATACGGGCCGATTTTTCGCAATATCCTGAAATATTCTTTCCACGGGTCCATCTAAAGAGCATTCTACAAAACTTATTGACTAATTCTATCAAGTATGCGAAGCCCGACCAGCCGCCTGTTGTCGATATAACGACTACCGGTGCAGGAAATTTTGTAATTTTAGAGCTGAAAGATCAGGGAATCGGAATAGATCTTAGCATAAACAGAGAAAAAGTCTTTCATATGTTTCAGCGCTTCCATACGCATAAGGAAGGATTGGGGCTGGGTCTGTACCTGGTGCATTCCATCGTCGATGCGTATAAGGGCAGGATAACGGTTGAGAGCGAAGTCAACAAGGGAACCGTTTTTAAAATTTACCTCCAAACAGATGCCGATGTTCAAGAAGATCCTACTGGTAGACGATGACGAGTCATCCAATTTCCTCAATGAAACGATCCTGAGCGATATGGACGCCGCCCAGGTCATAGAAGTGGCCCAGGACGGCATTGCCGCCTGCGACCTTATCGGGAAAGGGAGTTGTCCGGAATTGATCTTTCTGGACGTCCGCATGCCGCGTATGGACGGATTTAATTTTCTCGAAAAATTGAGCACGATGGAGGTCTGTCCGCATACCAAGATCGTAATGCTGACGAGCTCGACCAGGCGCGAGGACCGCGAGAAGGCGCTGCAGTATGAAAATGTCGTCGACTATGTAGAGAAGCCGTTGACCGAGCAGACGGTGAAGAAGATATCGGAGGAATATTTTCAATGATCAGGATTGGTTGCCTGCTGCGCGTTTGAGCAGGTTGACGCCCAGATAATAGAGTACCATGATCGGTACGGCGGGGATCATGAACGGATAGTAGGGAAATCCCGAAAAGGCCGTGGCGCCGGGGTATAGCGGGAACAGCAGGATAGATACCATGGCGATGACGCTGAAGGCTATATAGATAGCAGCGGGCATGCGTTGAAATATCCCTGTCTGTCGCAGGGCGCCGGCGAACATCGCGGCAGAAAAATAGGTGAGCAATACCTGGCCGATGGTGATCACCCATATCTGCTGCGCAGCAGGCGCAAACCATTCCAGCTGTCTCCCGGACCCGCTTGCAACCCTGATCTTGTAGGATTCCAGGGCAAAACTGTGCCAGAACGAGGTATTGATGAAGAACAAGGGTATGGCGATCAGGACGGCCGTATAGCCCAGCTGCGTTAAAAGCAGGCCGCCCTTGCCCTGCAGGACGAGCCTGATGAGGGACAGCCCCAGCGCGACCAGGATCCCGTCCGCCAGTAAAATATCGAAACGAACCTTTTGTTCGGTGGCCGTATCCACCCATTCCTTTAGCGTGCCGGGCGGGGCGCCCATCCCAAAAAGTATCGAAAGCAGGGCGACTGGTAAGACCAGGAAGCAGGCGCCCCAGGCCAGCTGTCTTTTATCTGTCGATGTGGAAGTGAATGCATTCTTTCCAATAGTCCAGACTGCGAGCGACATGACGCCAACATTCACCAGCCAGATGGGCACATACAGCTTGTAAGAAATATGCCCAGTGGTGAAGGCAAGCACAAAGGTCAAAACCGGAATTGCGCAGAGATACGCATAACTGAGGATTGGTCTACGGTCCATTCTTAAATTTACGGGATATCACCCCGCAATACGAAGTAAATGAGTCAATGGCAGGTTTTGGTTAGCCGTTGACAGAAACCAACTGCGGAAGGAACGTAATTTAAATAATACTAGCAATCCAGGCCAGAAACCTTGCGCCTGGAAGGAACAGAAGTTGTGCGATCACTGTACCCGCCAACCTCGCGATCGTCATATAAACAATATATCTTCTGAAAGTAACTTCGGAACATGCACCCAGGGTCACGTCGTCTGTCATTGCGGACAGGTGTGGGTCAATAAATGCGAACATCAATATGGTCGCGAAACCATTGATAAATGCCGACAGGTTGCTCGCCGTCGTTCGATACTCGGGGTTGATATAAGCCGCATATACCGCCGATAACACCCCGACGGTTAGAATGGCGACAGCCAGAGCGTTTAGATAAGCAATGCACCTACAAGGGTTGTAATAAGATTGATCAAAAAGGTCAATATTAAGACGATGATCACCTGGGATGTCATGGGAACCGGTTAAGGATGTTAGAAAGATCAAATATAATCCGAATCGGTCAAACCTCAATTTTGCTCAGGAGCTAAGACCGTTGACTCGCATCGGCGAGGACAGATACAAATGCCACAGCAGCATAGTAGCCACCGTCCGGTAGGGCCGCCACCCCGCCGCGACCTCCTGAATATGCTCACGGGATACGTCACGCGATAAATTCTTCACCCGTCTTAGCGCGTTGACCGCGGCGAGGTCCCCGATAGGAAAAATATCGCTCCGTTGCAGGACGAACATCAGGTAGACGTCGATCGTCCAGTTGCCGATACCTTTTAGGGCGATCAGGCGGCTGCGCACCTCGTTGTCGGACAAGGAGGCCAGCGCTTCCAGGTCGAGCTCGCCGGCCACCAGCGCCTGGGCCAGTCCACGCGCGTAAACGGTCTTTTGCCTGCTGAAATAGCAAGCCTTTAGTTCATCATCGGTCAGCGCTAAAAAGGCCTCCGGCGTTATGGGTTGCAGCCGCCCGCGCAGCTTGTTCAACGCCGCAAGCGCCGAGGCGAGCGAGACCTGCTGCTCGAGGATGATGTGTACGAGCGTCTCGAAGGTATTGGGTCTGGTCCACATCGGGGGATAGCGATGCGTCTCGATGATCATCGCCAGGTCCGTGTCGAGGCGGGCGAGCTCGTCGCAGATGGTATGGAAATTCTTTTTGGTGAAACGTTGGATCGCGGAAGGCTTTCTTGTCATCTAGAGCTCTTTGGCAGGGTCCCAGAAAAGGGTTTTGAAGTCGACGATCCGGTCCTTTTCCACTTTCACGCCCTCTTTTTCGAGCAGCTGACGACGGGAGTCGCGGTGGTCCCCGGTGATACGACCGGCGCTGTTGATGACGCGCTGGGCGGGCACCTTCCTGCCCTTGTCGTCGACGGAGCGCATAGCGCGGCCCACCATTCGGGGATTGGGCAGGTTGAGGACGGCGGCGATCGCGCCATAGGTGGAGACCCGGCCCTTGGGTATCTGGCGGACCACGTCGAAGATAAGATCGGCGAGCGACTCCTCTTTTTCGCCGGAAGGCTTTACCGCGATGAGCCGCTGTTTGGTAGCCGCAGTTTTCCTTTTTGGGCTGTTCATAGACTGTAAATATATAAAAGAGGGTCCGGATTCAGCGGAGTTCGTTTATCTTTATCCCGACTATGCCCGACGAACGTCAGTTATTGAATGCCGCTGCTTCAGGAGATGAAAAGGCCTTCCGTGTCCTTCTCGAGACCCATTGGCGAAGGGTATATTTCAATACCCTGGCGCTGGTAAAATCGCCC
>JAFDYE010000422.1 GCA_018267585.1 Bacteroidota bacterium | reverse complement strand
CGGTAACAAGATCACCGACCTCAAAACCGAGGAGGCTGTCGCAGTTGACATAGCAGCGCCGCTGCCGGGCATCGATGGTGAAAGGACGGATATGATCGAAGAAGGGACCCGCCAGCGAGGTCGAGTAGTCGGAGGTCCGCACCACAGTCAGGTAATTGGAGCGCAGTCCTTCGAGATAAACCTTTTTCCCATCCGGGCCATAGATGGTGTTGTGGGAAGCAGAATGGGTGACCACTTTGTGCAGAACATCGCCGGTGCGGGCGTCCAGCACCTTCCAGTCATCACCTTCAAAGGAAGGCAGATAGATCGTCTTTCCGTCAGGGCTCACCGACATCCGGTCACAGCCGCCCTCATATGGCTTTTCCCATACCGACGTCCCGGTCAAAAGGTCGATACACTGGAGAGACAGGATCGTGCTGACGTAGATACAGTGGGTAAAGAGACTGACAGCCACGCCCTTCACGTTGGAGGGTTGCCCTTTATCATCGAGGCCACCGGTCGGGATGCGCTTGAGCAGCTTGAAATGGTCGTCCATATCATAGACCAGGATGCCATGTCCCCCATATTGAAGATAGTTGCGGATCCCGGGTTCGGCGACATAAAGGTAATGGTGGATCGAGGGTGGCGGAGCTATGATATTCCGTGGTATTGCACTGCCACAGAGCAGCGGCAGCAGAACAAGCAACCAGCAATGGCTGGAAAAATATTTTTTCATAGCAATGATTAGGTCATACAATTTACGCACTCCGCCCCAAAAACATACAGTTCCCCCAAAAACAAAAATGCGGGCATCTTTCGATACTCCGCATTCGGATCACTTTGGCGAGCCCGGTCCGCGCCGAAATTTGGCACGGCCCAGCGCTCTATGTATAACGACATACGCCTATAAAGGCAGGATTGCCGCGATCATTCTATCAGCTTCGGTCTGTTGGAAATTCGTTACCGTCCCGTCTTCGCAGGTCAGCAGATACCATACCGCCTCAACCTTCGTCGACACTTTCTTCGTGGAGACGGCAGGTGCAGGTTCGACAGCGGCAGGAGCCGCTTTCCTGGCGGCCTTTCCATTTCTGGCCGTGGTCGTTTTTGCAACGGGAGCCTGCTGAACAGGCGCCGCAGCCGGCTGGGCAGCCTCGGCATAACCGGCTACGTCAGCCCGCTTGATGCTAAAACCTTTGAAGTTGGCCGTAGTCCCCGTGCCCAGCGACGAGAGAGACGACAAAGCCTGTTGAAAATATTTGAGCTGCGCCTTGTCCTTGAACTTCAGCGTCGACATCACCGTCGCATTCGTGAACTGCTGATCCCGGAATAACAGCGCATAAGAAGTATCGGTCTGCTTGATGATCCGTTGCAGGTCGAGAGGCCACGTGTCACTTGCCGGTCGCAGCTCGACAAGGCTGACTGTTGAAGAATTGGTAAGCGTAAACTGAGCCTCAGACTTCTGCACGAAAAAGGGAGCGATCAACGCTAATAAAACAAGCTTTTTCATAGTTGTGAATAAACGCACGTTTGTAGAAAATATTGTATTTGTGGATAACTCGGCCGCACCATCGTCCAGTCCCGGCGGTCAACAGCCTCAGCGATCAACCGCGTCAGCGGTCAAAGCTTCCTGATGGTGCTCCGCAGAATACTCACCTCCTGCTGCCTGAATTCGGTGGCTCCTTCCTGATATCGCAACAGATACGAGGTTCCATCGACCCTCTTGGTCGTCCTCTTGATGCTGAAACGATCAAAATTGGCAATATCCCCGTCATTGTTCAGGACAGAGAACGCACTATCCAAATAACGCAGCTGGTGCAAGTCCTTGAAAGGCAGCGTATCCATCACCTCCGCCATCATGACTCCCTGATCCCGGAACAACAATACGAAAGAAGTATCGGGATGCCCGACCCATTTCTCAAGACTGATTGGCCATTTACCCGTCCGCACATCTGCAAGAGGTATCTCCGAGGAAGTGGTAACCCTTGTAAAGCCGGACCCGCCGACAAAGGGTATAAAGAGTGTAAAAAGAAGTAGTCTTTTCATACGATCATTGGAATGCCGCAATATAGAAAGATAAATCTACACTTACAAGCAAATATCGTTCCGGTCCAGAGCAGCGTCCTGCAGCGTTCATTCTCTTATTTCTAAACCATCGGGATCGCCTACGCCCCCGCAGTCTCCCCGGACCCGGCGCGCGTCATCCAGGCCAGCCACCCGTTCAAAAAGAGGAGATACGCGGGGAATAGAAAATACAACGGGTCATGACCTATACAGATGACCAGCGCCAGTACGGACGAGACAACACCCAGCAGCCAGGCCACTGAGCGCTCACTGCCCGGATCACGCCAGGCCTTCATCAGCGTCGGGACCGCCAACAATGCATCGGCCAATATGGCAAAAACGGTCGTGACCCACGCGTCACCCGACCAGTAGTAGATACCCATACAGCAGAGGCCCAGCAGAAGAAAGGCCCAGTCCCGCACCACGAGCGAGAAATTCCTGCTCACCAGGGCCGAGGCGACAATGGCCAGACAGCCCACGGTAGAACAAAGGATGGAGGAAAGACTCCACTGCCAGCCCTTCACCACGATCTGCGAGACGAGGCTCGTCCCCATCAGAAATGCCCAGCCCAACCACGACAAAACACTCGGCCTGACCTTCTTGCGCATCGTATTGACCAGGTAGATCAGCTGTGCGCTGCCAATGATCGCTCCCGATAATATCCCTAAGACCCTTTCCATATTTTATATATCTTGCATGCTGTTTCGGACTAAACCCAACGTCCCCACGACTTCTAAACCCCAAACATATGCAAAAGTTTTGCGCCCTCTTCCTGACCATCCTGTTATTTACCGCCTGCAGCAAGAACACTTCGATCGAAACCGACGGAAATAGCAACAACGGCGGCAACAACGGCGGCAACAACAGCGGCAACAATGGAGGAAACAACGGCGGCAACAATGGCGGCAACAATGGAGGAAATAACGGCGGAGGAACCAACACCGCTACTTATTATATCAAAGCCTCCATCGATGGAACTACCACGACTTTCGACGTCATGCCTGCCGCTACCCTGACTTCCGCATTCGGTTTAACCTCCCTCGGCCTGACCGGCGCTACCAGCAGCCAGGCCGTCATAGTCCTTAATATCGGCGCTCTCCCCGGCAAGACCATCGGCCCGGGTACCTACACAGAAACCGATATTAGCAGCTTCATCATCAGTGGCACATACTCCGCCGTACCGGGAAGCCTGAGTGCTTCCTACGCAGCCGGCAACAGCCTCAGCTACGATAACTCAAACCCCCTGAAGATTGTCATTAGCGCCATGGACAGCAAGACGGTCAAAGGAACCTTCAGTGGCAATTTCTGGGGCACGACCACCACCGGGCAGACAAATAGCACCAAAAAAGTCATCTCAAGCGGAGAATTCAACCTCCAGATTCAATAAACACCCATTTTATTGTGTTGCATATACTAAAATTTTAGAATATTTTTAGACCTGGTCAATCTACCTAACTAGTTGAAAAACCAGGCAACACTACTTTCCAGACCCAGTCCCAAAGCGCGATTCTGGCAGCTCAATACCTTTATTGTGCTGGCCATGAGCTGTAATCTGATCAACTTTATCTATTATATCGCGGACGGCATGACCCGGAGCGCGGTCATCGAAATCGCCGGGATCTTCGTATTATCAATATTTATTCTATTCAATCTCAAAGGCCTTTCCGCCGTCCCCACCCTGCTGAGTATCTTCTTTGTAAACCTCCACGCCTTCTCCCTTTGCTATGTCCAGGGTACCGGCCAGGGCTCCTTCTTATACCTTTTTCCCTTCGTAATGGCCATGATCTTCTTCCTGCGCGTCCGCAAGAACGAAGTGGTCGTGACCGTTTTTGCCATTTTCACCGTCCTCAACCTGTTGGCGATCGTCCTATTCCTGCCCCAGCACTCCATAGTAGAGGACGTAACAGAGACCGTCGCCTATAACCACCGCAAGCTGAATATCATTATCAATTTCCTGCTGGTGATCGTCTTCTTTTATGTCGTCCTCAGGCTGCTCGACGCCAAAGAGCGACGGAATAAGAAACATATCGCTTCGCTTGAGCAGGCGGAATTCGAGATACTGCAGGCAAAGGAAAGGGCGGAAAAGGCGGCCGCCGCCAAAACCCGGTTCATGAGCAACATGAGCCATGAACTCCGGACACCCCTGAACGCCATCATCGGCACGACCCATTTGCTGATGCAGGAGCACGAACAGCTGCAGGACAGCGACCACTTCAGGACACTAAAGGATTCTTCGGAACATATGCTGCACCTCGTCAACGAGGTCCTCGACTTCAACAAGCTCGACGAAGGCAAGCTGCGCCTGGTCTACGAACCGTTTGACCTCGGTGAGATGCTCCGCCAAACCGCCGGGACCTTCACAAGCACGATACAGCAAAAGAATATCGACCTCCTGCTGGACACCAGCACGATTCCAAAAGACCAGAAAGTAGTCGGTGACGAAATGCGCCTCAAGCAGGTACTCCTCAACCTCCTGTCCAATGCCGTTAAATTCACGGAGACGGGCAGCGTCCGGCTGATCGCGCACGTCCGCCAGCTGACCGACTCCGGCGCAGAGATCTACTTCGCCGTGTCCGACACCGGCATCGGTATCCCACAGGAGAAGATACATCTGATCTTCGACAGCTTCACACAGGCGGACGCCGAGACAACCCGCAAATACGGCGGGTCGGGCCTCGGACTCAGCATATGCAAAGAGCTGGTCTGGAAAATGGGCGGACAGCTTCAGGTCAAAAGCCAGCCGGGGAAAGGCAGCCTCTTTTATTTCACGATCTATCTTTCCTTCAGACAACGGACCGCAATCGTCCCGAAAGACAAGCTGCAGAGCCTGAAAAAACTCAACGGCGTAAAAATATTGCTGGTAGAGGACAACGCCGTGAACATGAAGATCGCCCGCCGGTTCCTGCATAGCTGGGGCGCGAGCATCGATACGGCAGAGAACGGCCTCGTAGCCTGGCGGCTCTTCCAGGAGCAGTCCTTCGACCTCCTGCTGATCGACCTCGAAATGCCCCTCATGGACGGAAAAGAGCTGCTGACCCAGGTCCGTTCGGTCAACAAAGACATACCCGCGATCGCCTTTACGGCCGCCGTTTATGAGGATATGTACGACGACCTCCGGAAACACGGCTTCAACGGCTATCTCCACAAACCCTTCCAGCCCGACGAGATGCACCGGAATATCCTGCTCCACCTCGGAAAGAACTGATCTGTCATCCGATGACCCGCCCCCATCACACCACCCTTATCCCGCCCCCATAACACCACCCTTACCCCGGCCACCCGGGCACACCACCCTTATTACCCCCCGATCACTCACTCCCCCGACCACCCGGCAACATCGCATACCCTACTCCGTTACGAACGGCAGCTTCGCATTGACATAGACCGGCTTCTTCAGCTGCTCTTTCAGCTTTTTGAACGACTCATACGGTCCCTTGGTCACGAACATATTCACCAGCCAGGCCGGCAGATCGCCGCCCGGATCGGCCCTCAGCGTATACTCAACCTTCACATGGTGACTACCCGCCGGCGTGATGACCCACTTCCCCTCCGAATTCCGCACACGAACGATATCCTTTTTCTCGGGGAGATAGTCCGGAAAGACAGGACCATAGATGGTGACAACCTTTGTATGGGGATCCTGCACGGCCCTCAGCTGCGCAATAAAATCCCGGTTGGCCGCGGGCCAGGGTATGCTGACCTCCGAATAGTAATAGAGTTCCGACGGAGAAACCCGCTTCAAAAGAACCGAAGATTTAGTACTATATACCCACTCCGCTCCGGTATTGACGTCGAGGATAACCGCAACCAGCTGCGAAAGCGTAGCGTCAAGCTCCACGTTCACCTTTATCGCCTTAAATTTGGAATCCGGGAATAGTTTCGTGTAGACAGCAATGCCATCTCTATCTGTTTTTAGTCGCCAGTCATTCTGGGCATACAGCAGTGACGGCCCCCAAAAAAGGAGGATGATAATAAAGCCAATTCTATAGGTCATAATCAGGTATAGCAGGCCCAAAATAAGGCCACCTACCGGCAAAACAAAATTTATCCGGGAAGGTTCACACTTCCCCTTCACGGTTTCCCATTCCCGCCTGTCACCCCTGCCTATCCTTACCGGTAAATTCAAGCATCCATCCCGGATACTCCGGCGGCATCTGACTCACCTCATCGAGCCGCTGCAACTCCCCGGGCGTAAACTTCACATCGGTAGAAGCCAGATTGTCTTCCAGCTGGTCCATCTTATTCGCCCCGATAATGACCGGGGTCACCACGTCCTGATGCAATAGCCAAGCCAAATGTCATCGTGCCCGGACAGAGCTCCGAGACCCTGAGACCCGTCCCGCCAAGCAGCTTGTATCTCAAACCCAAAGATTTTATTTGATCTCGCCGCAATTATTAAACCATGCCATAAATAGAAATTATAATTCAATTGTTTATACTTCACGAACCTCGGCCGTTGGGTGATTTCACCCTGCCTTTCGGCAATCGCGCTCAGCGTAATTGGCGCAACACTTAACACGGAAAAGTACTATTACCGATAAATGGTATTGACAATATCAAATAGTTTTTGAAGATTTGCATCCGAACTATCTACAAACCATCTCACAGTTACGACCGACCTGTTATCCGAATTCCCTTTTGACTTCCGTCCACGGCGCCGAGACTCTCGCAACGCCCGGCTATGACACTATCCCCTACGTAATGTACCCGTGCATTGCCCGGGTCGACCCTAATTAACAGGACCAGGTTTCACTATGTCCAGTCCGTAAGGCTTACCCGAATTTGTAGCCACTACACACTCTGCAGAGGCCTTAATGGCCCGCCTGCGCCTTCGTGAAAAAAATAGGCTTTTTCGCGAAGGGAGCGTATTGCCTAAACCTGTTAAAGCGCTGAATCTGCAAAAATGATAGATACAACTATCTCATTACTGCGAGACGAGTTCGTCGAGTATCTTAGAGCTAACGGCTACACTCAGCCGGAAACGTTGGTTGTCATAGAGAATATCTCCCTGCTGGATAGCGATACGACGACCAACCTGAACAATAGCATCGTCTTCTCCGTCGTAAACATCGAAGAAGAAAGCACGCTCAAGAACGCGCCCGCCCTGAAGAAAGACTCCTCCGGCCGGGCCCGGTATGAGAACCCGCCCGTATACCTCAATCTATATTTGCTGGTATCCTGCGTCAACAAGAATATCTCCAACAACAACGAGTACCTGGACACCCTGACGAAGCTCTCCCACGTGATCCGGTTCTTCCAGGGCAAGAACTCCTTTACGGCTTATGATCCCTCGAAGCTGAGCGTATATGACGACATCACCGACTTTAAGATAAAGCCCGAACTGTACACGCTGACCTTCGAGCAGATCAACCACCTGTGGGGAGTGCTCGGCGGCAAACAGATGCCATCGGTCATGTACAAGCTGCGCCTGGTCGCCATAACCGGACGCAAACGGCTGCGCGATACCCCGCTGGTCGAAGAGGTAAACGCCAATTTATCCAATACAACGAACAACGGATAATGCAAACGATCTATAAAATATTATTCGAAGTACGGCTGCTGCACGAATTTTATCTTACCAACCCCGACGGGTCTTCGATATTTGGCGCCGCATCCGCCGCGGCCAGGGACAGCTTCCTACAGGACTATTCCGACCGCAACCAACGAAGCATCAACAGCGACGTCGACTACATCGTCGCCGCACAACAGCCGTTCAGGGACAACCGGCTCAAGCTGGTCCGCACCTATTCGGGCTTCAAGGTCGGCATCGAGGTGACCCCCACCGCAGACAGCGGCAAGATCGCCTATGCGCCCGTTGCCCGCCTTTCCCAGGGTCTGAATATTCCCGTCCTGCTCTCCCGCACCAACGCCGACTTCGACCTGTATACGAACAGACGCCTCAGACCCGCCTTCGACAGCCTTTGTTATTTCTCCAATGGCGCTGTTACCGGCGTCAAGACGGCGCCCTTCCTCACCAACCCAGTACCCGCCCAGTCTGCCGGAGCCAGCTATGAGCAGGGCGAGCTGTCCCTGGCCAATAACACGGTCAACGCCTTCTATGTCGACGCGGGCGGCACAGGACAGTTCGCAGCCATCACCGGCAGGAACTTCCTCAACGAGACCGACCGCATCCTCGTATCACCGGAATTTCAATACTATTTTGAACCCACGGATAATATAAAGAATGCCAGCTTTACTGTTACCGACATGAGCAACAAGACCGTCTATAGCCAGACAGTGAACAGCGCCACCATACTCCGGTCAGTCTCCATACGCGTAGACGAACAGCAACTGTCTACGGTTCCCGCAACGGTCACCGGCAATGACTTCATATACAACCTCAACGTCACCGGCAACGGCAGCTATAACAGGACATACAAGCTGATCTTCCTCTCCGCCTCCCTCGCCGGCGCCAACACCTGGGGCCTGGTCAACATAATCAACCAGCCCGGCAATACCCCCTTCAGCATTATCGACGACAAAGGCCTGCTGATCACCCGGCGGAATACGGACGGTTCGGTAGCCATCGCACCGCCGGTATTCGAGATATGGCTCAAGAGCCGGTACTCCTTCTGGCGCTATATCAACGACCAGGGCAAACCGCTGAAGGATAGCTACCCCTCCGTCCTCAAGCTGACCGCAGGCAGTCTCGTCTCGCTGACGCCGCAGCCCCACACATTTGCGCCCACCCCGGTAAAGACCAAAAAGCTGCCGAATCCAAAACCTTTTTATCCCGTCAAGCCCGAAGGGCAGCAGATCTTCGCGGACATCGTTGTACCCGCCTCCGATATATTCCCGCTGGGACCCTGAGCACAGGTCGGATCGATCCCACCCCCACCCCAAAATTTCAATTTCTAAAAAAACAAAAGACAAAATTTATGGCAGATTACAAAACGCCGGGAGTGTATATAGAAGAGATCCCAAAGCTCCCGCCTTCCATCGCGTCCGTCGAAACGGCAATTCCCGCGTTCATTGGTTATACAGAGATCGCGCTCGGAGAGACCGAGCCGGGCACAACGATCAAGAAGCCCGTCAAAATATCTTCGATCTTCGAATACCAGCAGATCTTCTGTACACCAGGCGTCAGGACACCGGCTCTTCCCGAGACGGACATCGTCGTCAGCATCGACCTCTCGCTGACAACGCCGAGCGTCGTCACAAAGCCCAAAACGATGCCGGTATTTATGCTCTATTATGCCCTGCAGATGTATTTCAACAACGGCGGCGGCGACTGCTATATCGTCTCGGTCGGAGACTATAGCAAAGGCGCTCCTCAGCTGCCCGACCTGGAAGCCGGTCTGACAGAGATCGAAAAGCTGCAAGACGTCACGCTGATCCATTTCCCGGACGCCATGAGCATGTCGATGCAGGACTACTATACGATCCACTCCAAAGCCATCCAGCAGTGCGTCAACCTCAAGGACCGCTTTACCGTGCTGGACGTATGGATGAGTCCGACGCCCATCGCGCCCGGCAATCCCTCCAACGTGGACAACCTCCGCAGCGCCAGCCTCTTCCAGGCTCCGGAAGACCTGAAGTACGCCGCCGTCTACTATCCGCGCATCTACACCGACATCAGCTTTATCTACAAGGACTCCGACGTTTCGCTGACAGTAAAGGACGCCACGGGCGCAACGGTCTTCAACGGGAAGATGGACGGCGCAAAGGCCACTGCCAATACGTACTATTTCATGGCGCAGACAGCCATTCTCGACTTCAATATGCTGCTGCCGGCCTCCTCTGGAGCACTCGGCGTATATGCCGCTACGGACAGCAGCCGCGGAGTATGGAAGGCCCCGGCCAACGTCAATGTCATCGACGCCATCAAGCCCGAACTGTCGATCACCAACAACGACCAGCAAACGCTCAACGTAGACCCCATTGCCGGCAAGTCCATCAACGTCATCCGCACCTTCCCCGGCAGAGGCCCGGCCATCATCTGGGGCGCCCGCACTCTGGCAGGCAACGACAACGAATGGCGCTATATCTCGGTCCGCCGGTTCTTCATCATGGTGGAAACCTCGGTAAAGAACGCCGCCGAACAGTTCGTCTTCGAGCCCAATGACGAGAACACCTGGACACGGATCAAGGCAATGATCGAGAATTTCCTCACCCAGCAGTGGAAGGCCGGAGCCCTCATGGGAGCGTCTACCAAGGAGGCCTACTTTGTGCATATCGGCCTGGGACAGACCATGACCGAGCTCGATATCTGGGAAGGCCGCCTCATCATCCAGATAGGCCTAGCCGCCGTAAGGCCCGCAGAGTTCATCATCCTGCAGTTCATGCACAAAATGCTCTCCGAATCATAACCCAAAAAATCGTATTTATGGCTACTTCATATCAAAGATCATCCCAGCAACCACCCAGCAGCATCCCCGACTGTGAGGAAAAGGACAATGCCACACAGAAGAAGATAAATGCGGTAAAAAAGGTCTATTGCACTAACCTGAGCACCGCACGGGATAACGTTAACAAGCTGGAGATCGCCTACGACGGAAAAGAGACCCTGTATAAGAAGAAGGAAAGAAAATTCCTCCGCACACAGGACAACCTCCAGCGCTACGTCAACACCGAAATATCCATGGGCTCGCAGCTGATGCAGGCGAACAAGCGGATCACGACCAATGTCGCCGGCTACAAGACCTGGGATGACAGCCTCTCAGCCGCACTCAAAGGCATCTTTGCCAGCATCAAAGACGTAAAGATTAAATTAGGCGACCTCAGGGACGCCGCAGTCAGGCTCGAGAACTCCCTCAACGACAGCTGCAGCGCCGCGCAGTGGAGCATCATCACCGGGAAAAATCCCGACAACTGTAAAGACGACAATCCGCCACCACCCAATCCTCAGGAAGGCTGCAAGGACGCGGAAGAGATACTCAAACTCCTGGTCTGCATGCCCAGGGCGCTCGCCTTCGACATCGACTCCATCTTCAAGGCCTCGTCGGATATCATCGGCATACAGAAGTTCGGCAATATCTCCAGCCTGGTCGGACTCCAGACCGAACTGTCCGCCCGTGCCGTGGATTTCGATACGTTGCTGCAAAACACCATCAAAACCCGTAAAACAGACCTGGACAATGCGCAAAAAGACCTGGTCCAGTCCCTCGCCGACAGGACCGACTCCATCATCGACCTGTATAACCAGCGATGCGACTATGACGGCGTCTACCACACGGTATCCGAGATATGTTGTCCGAAGTGCGGATGCGTCGCGGTCGGTAAGGGGAATTGCGAACCCAGACTCGACGACTGCCTCTGCGAGATTTGCGAGATCTGCGGCGAGGTAAGGGATACATTTTCTGATTTACAAACTACAAAACCCCAAGAAAATGCTAATTCTTAACTACAAGAACTGCGAGATAGCAGAATGGGAGCCCAAGGTGAAGGAATGCTGTGAAAAAAAGAAACCAGGAAAGCCCGACGAACCACCTCCCCTGACGGGCGACTGCTGCTATGACGGCTGGATGGAGGAATACAACGAAGTCACTGCCCGGCTGAACGCTGCCGACAAGGAGGTAGCGGCCATCACCGGACACCTCAACTACGTAAAAGCCCTGCGGGATTTCTGGGGCGTATGGTACGAAGAGCTCACAAAGATCGACGACTCCGCCCGCAAGATCTGTCACCAGCTGGAGATACTGATCCACCACCTCCACCGCATCGAAAAGAACTCCCGGCTGACGGTGAAGTCGATACAGCTGCTGTATTGCATGATCCGTGACTTCTATATGCAGCTTGACCTGCTGAAAAAAAAGTACGACGCCCTCATCGCCTGCATCCAGTGTATCAACAATCCCGCGCTGCCCGCAGGCCAGGGCATCCGCCTGGTGATCGACGACTATGGGAAAAAGCTGGACGCAGTAATCGCAACCCGCGACGGCCTGTTCGACGCCTTTATCGGCGCCATCGACCTCGCGAACCGGCTGGACAAGAACCTCGGCCATCATTTCGGCCTACATACCGTCCTCGGTGAATGGAAGAAAGCCTTCCACTGTGAAGAGCACTGCTATGGCGGCCGGCTCGAGAAGCCAAAGAACGAACGCCATCACCATCACCACGTACAGGGCGAAGGCCAGATCGAGGACATCGGTCTCACTCCCATGCTGCAATTCCCCGTCTGCGATAGCGAATACTACGACGAGATCTCTGATATCTACGACGCAGACAATGTCCTCGTAGACGAACTGAACACGCAGCTGCTGGAAGTAACCAAAGAGCGCGACAAGTTCAAAGCCTGGAAAGACGGCCTCGACGCCGTTATAAAGGCGGTAGACCCCGCAACCAGATGTGCTCCGGCTAAATAATCTTTTTATCTAATCACGTTTTAAAAATAAATTTATGGCAGACGATCCTAAAAAGAATTATCCTCTCCCCAAGTTTCACTTTCAGGTAGAATGGGGGGAAGATCGCTTTGGCTTTACAGAGGTCAGCGGCCTCGACTTCGAAACTGAAGTTATCGAGTACCGCGAAGGCAATGCACCGACATACAACAAGACAAAACAGCCGGGTCTCACCAAGTACGCCAATATCTCCCTCAAAAGAGGCACGTTCCTCGGCGATTTCAAGTTCTTCGAGCTCTGGAAGAAGACAATGATGTTCCAGGAAGGCGCGGCGCAATACAGAAGAGATATCACCATCAAGCTGCTGGATGAAGAGCACAAGCCCATCATCACATGGTCCGTGGCCAAGGCCTGGCCCTCGAAGGTGCAGTCAACTAATCTGAAGGCAGACGCCAACGAGGTGGCTATCGAGTCGATGGATCTTGTTCATGAAGGATTGAGGATCGTGGAAGCACAAGCCTAGAGATATGGCAGACACAATTTATCAGAATGTCAATTTCCATTTCAGCGTGCTCTTCGACCTGCCCGAAGCCAAATCCGTTGACGTTCGGTTCCAGTCCGTCACAGGGCTCGACTCCACCATCGACACGGAGACCATCCGGGAAGGAGGAGAGAACAGGTTTGAACACGTCATCCCTACGCGGAGAAAGTACGGACCCCTCGTCCTGAAAAGAGGCCTCCTGGGACCCGACAGCTCGGGCGTGACGACCTGGCTGAAAGAGACATTCGACGAAGAAAAATACCGGACGTTGCCAACGGTCCACATTTACCTGCTCGGCGAGACACACAAGCGGATCCTCCACTGGACCATCAATAATGTATGGCCCCGCAGCTGGAAGATCGGCGAGCTCAACGCCGAACGCGGAGAGGTGCTGCTGGAGACGCTGGAGTTAAATTACAATCGTTTGATCTTTGCAGAAAAAGGATAGACTATGCCGGTAGAGATAAGAGAATTGGTCATCAGGGCTACCGTCACCGAAGACGGTGCGACGGGCAACAAGACACCGGTCGCCGGCTCGGGGGATTCGACATCCCCCGAGCAGATCGTGAAACTATGCGTCGATAGGATCCTGGAAATCTTAAAAGAGAAAAATGGGCGATAGAAAACGACTGGAAAAACTGATCATCCGGTCTTTTACCGACCGGCAGTTCAAGCAGGAACAAAGCGATCTTATGTTCGTTGCTCCCATCAACCCGGAGACATTCACCAAGAATTTCAAGGTGAGCGTCGACCGGCAGCAGGGACACGGCAACGAAGGCACGGAGATCCGCTACCGCTCCACCGCCCCCGAAGAGCTGAGCCTCGACTTTATCCTCGATGGAACGAATACAATGGAAGGATATTCGGGGAAGACCTCGGACTACGCCACGACACCCGTCAGCGATCAGCTGCAGGACTTCCTGCTCTGCTGCTATGACATGAACGGGCCTATCCACCGGCCCAATTTCCTCATCGTCATGTGGGGGTCGGAGGTCAATTTCCGCTGTGTCCTGTCCAACGTGAATATCAACTATACCCTCTTCGAACCGGACGGCAGCCCGCTGCGGGTAAAGATCAGCGCCACCTTCCTGCACCACAAGTCCCGCGAGGAAATACTGGCAGAGGCCAGACCCAGCTCGCCCGACCTGACACACTATCAGAAGGTGCGACAGGGAGACCGGCTCGACAACCTCAGCTTCTCCGTATACGACGATCCCGGATTCTGCACCGAACTGGCAAACTTCAATGGCCTGACGACGATAAGAAAGCTGAAAGCCGGCATTCAGCTATCCCTTCCACCGCTCATAAAGCTAAGTCCCAATGGATGATCTGTTAATACCCAATCCGTCGAAACACGACGTCGTCACCTTCTCGATACAGGTAGACGGCCAGGCGATCGACGCCACCTACCAGATAATGAGCATCAGCATCATGAAGGAGGTGAACAGGATACCACTTGCCCGTATAGTCGTAAGGGACGGTGACGCCGCACAACGGAAGTTCGAGGTCAGCGACTCCGCCACCTTTATTCCGGGGAAAAAGATCCTCATCAACCTTGGCTTCGACGGCACTAACACCCAGGCCTTCAAAGGGGTCATCACGCGGCAGTCGGTATGCATTAAAGAGAATGGCAACACACAGCTGTACGTCGAATGCCGGGACGAGTCCGTAAAGATGACGCTGGGCCGGCATAGCCGCTATTTCGAGAACAAAAAGGACAGCGAGCTCTTTGACGATCTTATCGGCCGCTATCCGGGACTCGGCAGCGACCTCGCAACGACAAAGCTGACCCACAAGCAGATCGTGCAACACCATGTCTCGGACTGGGATTTCCTGCTCCTGCGCGCGGAAGCCAACGGAATGCTGGTCAACGTCCGGGACGGGACGATCAAGGTCGCACCACCCGATACCACCACCAGCCCGGTTGTAAATATCGCATACGGCTACTCCATCATTGAGTTCGAGGCCGAGATGGACGCACGTGACCAGTGGAAGAAAGTGGAAGCCCATTCCTGGGACTACGCAGGCCAGCAGCTATTCAACGCCGATACCACCGAAGCCAGCGCATTTACCCAGCCGGGCAATCTTTCAGGCAGCGACCTCGCCGGCGCAGTAAGCCCCGATTCTTTCCAGATGCACCACAGCGGCTACCTTTTAGAACAGGAGCTGCAGGACTGGGTGGACGGGCTCATGCTTCGAAGCCGGCTCGCCAAGACCAGGGGACGCGTCAGGGTCACGGGCTTTCCGGGCATCAACCCCGGAGACATGGCCAGGCTGGACGGTGTCGGCGACCGGTGGAACGGCAACGTGTATGTCACCGCCGTCAGACAGGACGTCACCGCAGGTTCCTGGGACACGCAGATTCAGTTTGGGCTCGACCCCGAACGCTATTCCGAAACTTATAAAAATATCGATGACAGACAGGCGGCAGGATTGATCGGATCCGTCCACGGCCTCCAGATCGGGGTGGTCGTCCAGCTCGGCAACGATCCCGACGGCGAGTTCCGCATCCTGGTGAAGGTGCCCGTCATCGACAACAACGCACAGGGGATATGGACACGCATCGCGAGCCTCGACGCAGGCAACAGCAGGGGCGCCTTCTTTATGCCGGAGATCGGCGACGAGGTGATCATAGGCTTTATCAACGACGACCCCCGTCACGCCGTGATGCTGGGTATGCTGCACAGCAGCGCAAAATCGGCGCCGATAACCCCCGCCGACGCCAACGACGAAAAAGGAATTATCACCCGCAGTCAGATGCGCGTGCATTTCAATGACCAGACAAAAACCATTACCATCGATACCCCCGCCGGTAACAGCATTCAGCTCGACGAGCAGGGACAAAAAATCGAGATAGTTGATCAAAATAGCAATAAGGTCACCATGGATACCAGCGGCATCACGGTCGACAGTCCGATGAACGTGACTGTCAAAGCCGGCGCCGACATGACCATTTCCGCCGGAGCCTCTTTGTCGATCAGCGCCGCTTCAGTCTCCGTAAAGGCTGATGCCAACCTGGACGTCGAAGGGGCCCTGGCGAAAGTAGCCGCTCAGGGGATCATGGAGATCAGCGGTTCGATCGTAAAAATAAACTAGCCAAAAATGCCATCCGCAGCCAGAATCACCGATATGCATACCTGCCCGCTGTCCAACGGACCGGTACCCCATGTTGGCGGGCCTGTCGTCGGACCCAGCGTTCCCAACGTTCTCATCGGTGGCCTGCCCGCCGCAGTCGTAGGAGACATGCTGACCTGCGTAGGCCCGCCCGACGTGATCGTAATGGGCTCTACATCGGTGCTTATCGGCGGGCGGCCGGCAGCAAGACAGGGTGATATGACTGCGCACAGCGGGGTCATCGTCGCCGGCCTGCCCACGGTGCAGATCGGGGGTTAAACTCATAAATATTATCACATGCCTGACAACTCATATCCATTCCTCGGCACCGGATGGGCCTTTCCGCCGGTTTTTGAATACGATACGGCTTCAATAACCCTCGTCAGCGGTGTAAAAGATATTGAAGAAAGCCTTAACATCCTTCTCTCCACGTCGCTGGGCGAGCGCGTCATGCAACCCGAATACGGCTGCAACCTCGTCAACCACGTGTTCGATGCGCTCGATGCCTCGGTAATCGGCTATATCAAAGACAGAGTACAGAACTCCATCCTCTTCTACGAGTCCCGCATCACCGTGACCAATATTAACGTGACGCCGGCCGGATCTACGGAAAACCTGGAAGGCCGCTTCACCATCGCCGTGGAGTATACGATACCCAACGTCAACTCCCGTTTCAACTACGTATACGACTATTATCTCAACGAAGCGGCAAAACCTATATGAACTGCAAAGCGCTAATACATCCCTTTCAGTACGATACCGGTACAAGCCAGACCCAGCGGATCATGGAAGACCTGCTGGAAGGCCCCGCACAGCTGGACGGTCGTACCATCGCGGATATGCTCGGATATTTTGTAAAGTTCTCACGGCAGATCAACTTTTATGACGAAGACCTTAGCATAAAGAATTGGCAGCCCTTCTTCCGCGACAGCCTCCCCTTTATCGCAGCCTCGATCCTCAACTTCCGGCAGGACAGCTTCACTGCACAGGTGACGGCTTATCAGAAGAAATTCCTCCGCCGGCCGACAAAAGCCGGCCTCGATATACTGGTCGACTATATATACAGGACGGTGATCAGCCCACTGGACAGCTGGAACACCCGGTTCCGGAATACAGGGCTGCCAGTCGGGCCCGTGCTCGATGGATTGATCAAAAAGAACCTCCCCGCTGCCATCAGGACGCTGATCATTGATATCAATACGGGGGTAAAGTGTTTTCGAATACGTCCGGTCGACTTCTCCGGCTTCTCGCCAGCCTGGGGCCTCACGCCGGCCGACCTCACTGCGACCCTGTCACCCGACGATTTTCAGCGGCTGGGACGTACCAGGCGCGACCGCCTGATAGCCCTCTACGATGCCCTCTCCAGCGCAATGACGCCCTTTCTGAAGGCGATCAACAGTGCAACCGGCGCGGCATCGCTGAGTCTGCAGCAGAGCTTCGAGTCGCTAAAAGAAGAGCTCCGGCAAAGACATCAACCGCATTTAGCCCTGATCTTTGCATTTCTCAATCTCTTCCGCCATCTCCAGGACAACCTGAACAACGTCACAAAAAGCCACCTGGACTTTTTTTACCGGCAGGTGCTGGCCCTGCAGCCAAAAGGGGCGACGCCGGACAAGGCGCATATCGTCCTCACCATCCAGAAACAGCTCTCCGAATACCGTCTTGCGAAAGGCGTCAACGTAAAAGGACCCAAAGACGCCGGCAAGGCTGATATCCTCTTCGGCCTCGATGACGAGATCGTCGTCAATCAGGCGCAGGTGACGGATATACGCACCCTGTATGTCAACGACCAGCCCGTCCTGGACCAGTCTTATATACAGGGGGTCTATATGGCGCCGAATGCCACGAAAGCGGACGGTATCGACAAGGATTTCAAGGCCGGCGAACCCAATTCATGGCCCACGCTGGGCGACCGATATAGCAAATACACCGATCCCGACCGGCTGCTTCGCGCCTACCCGAACGCGCGGCTCGCCTTTGTGCTCGCCTCACCCGTCCTGTTGCTGAATGAAGGCAGCCGGACGGTTACCGTCACTTTCACCTGCACGACTTCGCCAATATTCGATCTTGCCGTCATCTACCAGGCGGTCAGGGACAGTTGCGGCCGGACGTATTATTATATCAACCAGGACCTGATCAAACAAGCCGTAAAGGCAGGCATTGATCCTGCCACGGAGACTCAGCTGAGAGCGCTGTTGCCCTCTGCACAGTACGAAGTGACGGTGGATTCCAGCCGTTGGCCGTCGTTCACCGCTGCAGTGCTCACAAGCCTTCAGCCCTTCTTTCCGCCACAGCGAAGCCTGGCCGTCGCTTTCAGCGGGGACAAAGACTGGATAACGCCAAAGGCCCTCCCCACCCTGACGCTAAGCGACTTGACAGACACCACCTTCTCCCTGACTGTTGTGGCCAGCCTCGACCCCGAAGAGCCAGCCGTTACGTTTTACAATAAAGACGCACTGAAAGAAGACATCAATACTACCCAGCCCGCAGCGCGAGTCTCGCTCAACGACAAAATAAAGATCTACCTCGACCCGGCCAAAGCCTCGGACGCCGGCTGCTGTCTGCGGCCACCGTCGACAAACCCGACCGAGCTGTCGCTCTATCACTTCTTCCGCAACGTTACCATCACCGATACCCATATCGACGTACGGGCCTGCGGGATAAAGAAGTTCGTTGTACAGAACGACGAGAGCCTCCAGGACGTCAACAAGCCGATCTATCCCTTCGGCACCCGCCCGACGATCATCGATT
The DNA here is from genome assembly GCA_018267585.1 of Bacteroidota bacterium. Taxonomy (GTDB): domain Bacteria; phylum Bacteroidota; class Bacteroidia; order Chitinophagales; family Chitinophagaceae; genus Puia. The sequence goes on along the minus strand of JAFDYE010000422.1, from coordinate 23,399 downwards.
TTGATATCGTCACAGAGCCGCAGCTACCAAACCCGCCGGAGGTCCGGACCTCCACACAAAAAAATCTCATCGGTCCCAATTTCTATATTGGCAGCCAGGAAATATTCTGTAAGAAATGGACCTCCGTAAACATCAACCTCAACTGGAAGGACAAACCCTCCAGCTTCAATGAGTACTACCGGGCCTATTGGGTAGATCCGAATGACCCCAACCACTACGGCCTCGACGCCGACGGCTTTCACGTCAACGTGGCTGCGCTGCAGCAACAGGGCTGGCTACCAGAATCGGCCGATAGAAAACTATTTGACAACAGCGCAGTACAGCTGGGTTGCTCGCCCCCCGGCTATCAGCAGACCATCGGACTCAGCAGCGCCGGATTCCCGGGCCTTACCCCCGGCTTTCATATCGACCCCGCAACGCCCCTCACCAAATATGAAGCCGCCACGATGTATGGCTTCGTCCGGGTAAACCTTCGCAACCAGGACTTTCTGCAGAAAGACTACGCCTATGTCCTGGCACGACAGATGATGGCGCTGAGCAAGCTGTCGGGCAAGAGCGACGGCAACAACGACGAGCTCCGCATCGAAAATGCCGTCTACTACAGCAAGACCGGCGAGCCGATCGTCTTCAGCAGCAACGCCATCCGGTCCAGCGTCGACGACATCGGCTCAACTATCGACGATATCCACCAGCGGCTGATAACGGATATCCTCCCCAATGTCGACACCACTCCGGGGACGGGCATTAGCCCCGGCACGGCTGACGATATCCGCCATGGCCTGTACACACCGGGACCAGGCAGCGACTTCCGCGCAGAAGTAGAGAAGATACAGGCGGACGTCGCCAGCGGCAAGCAGATCATCGACGGTACCGACCAGAAACAGGCTATCATCCCTAACGAACCCTGGACACCCATTATCCAGGGGATATCACTGGACTATTCAGCGACAGCCGCAGCGACGGATATTGATCTTATCCATCTCTATCCTTTTGCCGGTACATACAAAAAGGAAGAGCTTACCCAGTCGCCCCAACTTTTCCCGGCCTTCTTCGACGAAGGCACACTGTTCCTGGGTATCGACGGTCTCCTTCCCGGCAGCGACATCAATATTCTCTTTCAGCTGGCGGAGGCGACCTCGGATACGGAAGAAGACCCCGTTCCCCTCGAATTCAGCTATCTGGAGCACAACGTCTGGAAACCCCTTCGAAAAGGTTTCGAGATACTCGATGACGCCACCGGCGATCTCTCCACCTCCGGCATTATAAAGATTGCGATACCCGACAATATAACCAATGACAATACGGTGATGCCTGCCGGTCACTGGTGGATAAAGGCGGCAATCAGCAGCAACAGCAAGATCGTCGCCGAGACCTTCCATATCCATACGCAGGCGATACGGGCCACCTTCACAGAGGCCGCCGGCAACGACGAGGCCCGGCTCTCGGCGCCGCTCGCCGCAGGTTCGCTCGGTAAATTGGAGGTCGCAGACGCGAATGTAAAAAAAGTCGAACAGCCCTATGATAGCTTTGGAGGGAGGTTACCCGAGACGGATGGATATTTTTACGTCCGCGTCAGCGAAACCCTCCGGCACAAGGGCCGGGCTATCCAGCGCTGTGATTATGAGCGGATCGCGCTGGACGCCTTCCCGCAGCTGTTCAAAGCCAAATGCATCAACCACAGCATCGGACTCAACGCCCACAAATACACGAACGACTATCCGATGGCGCCGGGCTATGTACTGATGGCGGTCATCCCCGACCTCAACCAGCTCAAGGCCTCCGCAACCTTCGAACCCCGGGCGCCGCTAAGCCTGCTCGAGCAGCTGGAGCAGCGGATGCAGCAGGTAACCTCTCCATTCGTCCGTTTTCGCGCGATGAACCCTCGCTATGAGAAGGTGGATTTTGTGCTGCGGGTCAAGCTGCTGCCCGGGAAGGATCCTGTCTATTATCAGCAGCGGCTGAGCGACGACATCCGGGAATTTATGGCGCCCTGGGCCGTGGGAGAATTCGACAAGCTCCGTTTCGGGCAGGTCGTCAACCGGTCCGACGTCATCCGCTTCCTCGAGACCAGGGACTATCTCGACTATGTTATCGACTGGAAATGGCGCCACGAGGAAGACGAGACCGTCCTGACACCCTCAGACCAGGCGGAAATATTCCCGATCACGCCACGCTCGATACTGATCGCCGGCAATATTGATATAACGATCGTACGCGACGACTGCCCGAAATGGGAAGTCGCCCCTGCGTCCACGGCAAAAATTTATAAGAATGAGTAGCTATCTTGACTTTAACGACCTCCGCAATGAGGGAATAACCCACCTGGGTAACCTCACCGGCAAGCTCTGGACAGACTATAACGTCCACGACCCGGGCATCACCATTCTGGAAGCGCTCTGCTATGCCCTGCTGGACCTGGACTACCGCACCAGGCTGCCGGCCGCCGATATCTTCGCACGCAATCCCGCGGAGACAGGCGCCGACGACAATTTTTACTCGCCCGCACAGATACTCGCCTGTAATCCCCTGACCATCGTCGACTACCGAAAACTGCTCTCCGACATCGAGGGCGTCCGCAATGCCTGGCTCGAAGTGGCGCTGGACCAGCCCGACAACTGTCTTCCCCAAGGCAGGAAACCCGGCAATCTCAACGGGCTGTATCATGTATATATCGAGACCGAAGACGGCGCCGACGAGGCCGCCGTCGTCGCCGCGGTAAAAACAGCCATGCATACCCACCGAAATCTTTGTGAGGACCTCGCCGATATTGTGATCCTCGGTAAGCTGCCCCTTGGCGTGTACGCCATCATCGAGCTGGCTACAGACGCCGACGCGGTGCAGGTCTACCTGGATATGATGACGACGCTGGGCAATTTCCTTTCGCCGTCTCCGCATTTTTATACGCTGCAGGAGCTGCTGGACAAAGGCCTGCCGGTCGACGGGATCTTTGCGGGCCGACCCTATTCCACCAGCGTCAGCCACGGCTTTATCAACACGGATGAATTGCAGCAGATCCAGCTGAAAAAGGAGATCCACCTCTCCGACCTGTACAAGGCGCTGTTCGACGTCGCCGGGATCAAGACCATCCGCGATCTGCAGTGGAAGCCCTGCGGCAGCGCTCCCCGCAGCGGATGGAAGTTCAATATCCCTGAGAACAACGTGATAGACTTCAATGTTGAATGCTGCAGCCTCCAGTTCATGCGGAATGGCAAACCGGTGCCTTTCGACCCGGCACAGTATACCGCCCTCCTGGCCGCGGCCGCAAAGAAAAACCTGTATAGCTCCTTGTTACCCAACCTCGACCTGCCCTTCCCAAAAGGCAACTACCGGGCCGACCTGGGAGACTACTATTCCATACAAAACGATTTTCCCTTCGCGTACGGCATCAGCAGAGAAGGCGTCCCGGCAGACGCCCCTAAGGCAAGACAGGCATGGGCTCTTCAGTTAAAAGGCTTTCTCCTGTTCTTTGACCAGCTGCTGGCGGACTATCTGGCCCAGCTGGCGAATATCCGCGGGCTCTTTTCAATGGGCCGAGGAGGCGGATCGAGCTACTTTTTGAACTATCTCGACAACGGAGACGATCCGGATGGACCGAACTATGTTCCGGACGTAGCCAAACTATGGGGTAATTATGTGGACAACGACCTGAAGAACCTTCTTGGCAGCGCCGGAACAACACTGGCGTTTCCTGCCGCGCCGGGACAAACAGCAGCGCCGGAAGACATCCTGGCTATGGACTTTACTAATTGGGACGACATGCAGAACGCCATCACGCTGCTGAAATCCGATCTCGCCGGGAGCCGCAGCGTGGTCAACGTGCTTCAGTACCAGGACTGCTTTTACTATACGATCTCTACCACTGCCTCCGACATGGTTCTGGTGAGCAAACGCACCTTCGCCAACGCCTCCGATGCACAAAAGCACGCCGCCTATGTGACGGGCAATGGCATGGGGGACGCGCTATATTCGCTGTTCAGCATAGCAGGAGACAAGTTCACGTTCAGCATCGACTACAAGACCGTCGATCTTAAGACAGTCCTGCAGGGCGAGCTGGAAGACCCCGCGCTTTATGCCAAACGCCGCAAATATTTTCTGGACCATCTGCTGTCGCGCTTTGCAGAGCGGTTTACCGACTACGCCCTGCTGCAATATACCCCCGGCGATATCATCAGCGCCGAAGAAAACTATCTTTCCAACTATGCTATCCTCAGCAGCCAGCGCGGCCAGGCCAGGGGATTCGAGCAAAAATGGAAAGGGCTGGTGGGCGCCCCGATCGAAAGCAACCGCAGCCTCTGCAACTTTATCGTCCGCAAGACCGATGCTCAATATACCTTTTCGTTGAAGATAGGCGGCAAGACCTTCTTTAGTCCACCCGACCTGTACAGCTCCGAAGACGCGGCCCGCCAGGCCGCCACGGCGCTGATGAAGGCGATGGCCGACCGTTCGAACTATACCGTTTCTCCGGAAGGAATGATAACCGTCCGGAACGCAAACCTTGTCGACAAATACCCGACCGAAGAATACGCCAACACGATCGCCGACCGGCTGTCGGCCCTGTTCGGGCAGCGACCATCGCAGCGCGACGTGTTTGCAAGCGCCTTCGTTCAGAAGACCAGGCTTATCGACTACTCCAAACGGGCCAGCACCCGGTCTGCCGATACGCTCTACCGGAATACCCTCGCTACGGACATAGAACAGTACATCGACCTCGACGCCTTCAAGGTCGACATCAATGACACGATCGTCGACAGACCAGATAGATTTACTTACGCCCTTCTACCGGCCAGCAATTCCTTCAAATTCGAGGCCGTGGATGATTTCGATAGCAGGGACGCGGCAATGACACACGCGAAAGAGCTGCTCCTGCTGGCTACCATACCCGCGAACTATTATGTGGAAGAGGACAGGACGGGAACATGCACCATCTGGATCACCGGCGGAGGCCGCAAACAGGCCGGCTATGCCACCAGACAGCCAAAGCCGGAATCCGACAAGCTGGCGGAAAAGATCCAGGACCTGGTTCGCCGCCAGCTGTTTACGGTACAGACCGGCAACGAGCCCTCGCGCTGGAAATTTCATTTCTTCCTGGGCTACGAGGACGCCGGCAGGATCACCCTCGACTCCAGGGCGGATTTTGAAAGCCCGGCCGCGGCCATGGACGCACTACGCGCACTATGGACCAGGCCCGATGACCTGCTCAACGTCGCTGCACCGCCCGAGCACGCACCAGCCCCGGAGGGAGCCAGCGCACCGACCGAACCTCCCGCACCTCCCTTCCCCGAAGCTCCCTCGCCGGAAGCCATTGCCGCAGGTCTCCAATTTTACAAGTCCATACAAAAAGCGATCTCCTCCGATAACCCCGCGGACTATGCCGACGTGCACCCGGACCCGATGAGCAAACAGGGACAATACTCCTGGCTCTGCGTAGACGTCGACCAGCGTGTCGCCATCGTCGCTCAGGACTATCCCGATCCCTCTGCCACAGACCAGGCCATGGAAAGGCTTTCAGACCTCCTGACACAAGGCGTAAAATACCTTGAGATATGCGTGGACGGCAGGATCACCCGGAAGAGAAGGGACCCGGCCACCGGCGTCTTCGGCTACCACTGGCTGATAAAGAGTCACAACTATTACTATTCCTCCGGCAAACAGCTTATCCTGTTCGAAAGCGTAAAAGGCTATCCCTCCGAAGACGAGGCAAAACAATCTTTTGCCGTCGCATATCTGGAGCTGCTCGAACAGGCGGCGCAGGAGAGCAGCTATGGTCCGCTGATCAGCCTCACAGAGATCTTTGGCAACGATCCGCCGGCCGGCCCCGTAGTATTTATACCCAAAGAGACAAAGGTCTCGCTGGGAGGGGCAGACGCAGACGTGATCGCCAGACTCGTCGCCATTGCAGGAGCCTATCCGATAAAAAGATCGGGTGACACCTTCTACTGCAGTCTCACAATCCCGGATACCACTCCTTTTGTATTAAAATGCGCCTGCCAGCACAAGACAATCGCCGCCGCGCAACTGGACTTCGCCTATCTGATACGTCTCCTTCGGGCGCCCATCAATCTGTTTACAGAGCGAAATCGTATTTATATTGCAGAGGTGCTGGCGGAGAGCCCCGGCCGGTATATGTCGGAGGACGACGCATGGAAGGGGGTCGACGGCTTTATAGCAGCCCTTCGTATAGAGGGCTCCATCGTCAAATACCGGAAGGCCGATTGCTCCAACACTTTTCTTGTCGTCGGAGCAAAGCCGACGCTGCAGCACCCTTACACCTATTCCACACCGGGCCAGCGCGACGCAGCCATCGGCCAGCTCACCGGACAGACGGGCACACAGTCGGTCACGCAGGACGCTGACGGCCGTTGGCACATCGCAATAGACCTGCCGGACTTGCCCGAGGCCTGGGTCGGGACAGATACATATGACAGCCAGGACCACGCTCAGGCTGCACTCAATGAGGTCCTGCCGCTCTTGTCAGACGCAGCGAACTACCTTCCCGCCTTCACCTGCGACTGCCGCACCTTCGAAATATTCTTATTGGACCCAACAACGATCTCCGCAGTCCATCCACAATCATACAATGCCCGTGAGCCGGTCGTCGCAGCCGTCCAACGAATGGAGAAAGCGGTAAATACCGAGGGACTCCACCTGATAGAGCATATCCTGCTGCGTCACCAGCCCACTGCCGACTGCGGCTGTCTGAGCGTCGCCTATTGTAGCGCGCCGCCCGCCTGCAGTTACGACTGGACCCTCCCGCCGACGGATCCCGATCCCTGCGCGCCGGCGGTGAGCTCGTCCTTTATCCCCGGCAACGATCCCTGGTCTTTTATCGCCACCGTCGCACTGCCCGCCTGGCCCGGAAAATTCTATCCGCAGGACAACAAGCTCGTCCTCGAGAACGCCCTCTACCGGGAGGCCCCGGCACACGTGCTGCTGCGCGTCGTCTGGCTCGATCCGCGCGACTGCCATCTTTTCGAAACAAAATACAAAGGCTGGCGCCACCAGGAGAACGGCTGCGACTTTCTACAATACTTATTCAGTACCCGCTGGGACGCGCTGCCTGCCTTTTCAGAACAGGTGAGCGAGCTCTACTGCTGGCCACCCCAACAAAATCAATAGCCAATGGACCACATCATTCGCCGGCAATTTCTTGAGCTGACCCTCGACGGACAGCAACCCCCGTTCGACTTGCAGAACAGACTGAGCGACCAGTACTATCAGTCCCTGCTGCCGGTGCTTGAAAAATGGTTCGACCAGCTGGCGGGCGAAGACGAGGTCCTGTTCATCGACCGGCTGGTGCTTGACCTGGGAGTCTTCAGCAGAAGGGATTTCGACGACCGGCTGCTCAAACAACGGTTGATCGAAAAGCTCAGCGCGCCTGATCTTACCGGAGCCATGGGCGTGGAGGGCCTGTCCGCAGAGACAGACCGGGAGTCCTCCAGCGCGGATGCCGGGAGTCCGGCCGCAGACGGCGGCCGGAAATCCAGCCGCATCAACATCCGGCGCCGCAGCACGCGTCATAACGCCTTCGAACAGTGGATATGGTATATGGAAAAAGGCTATCTGCCGTGGAGCATCCTGCGGGTCACTCAGGCGTGGGAGTACAAAGTGCTCGAGACACTGGCAACAGACTATCCGGCAATTACCCGTCTCCGCAGTCTTCTTACCAGTCAGCCCGCTACCCTTACCCGAATCGTTCTCCAGCACGATGACATATTTTTGATGAGGCTCACTGAGATACTCACGACCGTGGTGCAGTCTCCCCTGCCCCAGACCCTGCAGGAACTGCGCCGTCTGCTGATCTATGCCGCGAATCCCGTTACCGGTGATGCGGCCAGCACAGCCATGCTGACCATACCTACCCCCGAAAAAGCCTGGCAGGACGCACTGATGCTCGCAGCAAGCCTGGGGAAAGAAGGCGGCACCGATGTCCTGACCCACCGCCTGCTGATACACTACTGGCCAGACTACCCGCGGTTCGTGCCCGCGCTGCAGGACTATCTGACGACACACCCTATAGCGAGACAGCTGGTCGAGCCGCCATCTTCTCCCTCAGCCACCCCTTCAACGCCCTCCACCCCATTTACCATTTCTCCCTCCGTCACCGCCTCCGACCTCCATCCCCCCATAACAAGCCCTCTACCCTTACACGGTCCACTTTTTCCCGAAAGCAAGGCTCGACCCGACAAAGGGCCGCAGCCGAGCGGGGATCACAGCATTCAACCACGCATCTTACCCGCCGCGCCCGCCCCCGCTACCGCCACTATCCCGGTAAAGGCGATACCCGTACCGCCGGACATACCCGCCTATCTCCGGATCGAACAGCTCCCGGAAGAAGGTCTGTTCCTGCTGAACGCCGGCGTTATCCTCACACACCCCTTTCTCAGCCATCTGTTCAAGCTCTCGGGCCTGCTTGCCAGCGGCAGGTTCATCGCGGACGTCGCCCGTCAGAAGGCCATTCACCTCCTGCACTACCTGTCTACCGGCCGAACCCTCTCCGAGGAATTCGAGCTGGCGGCCGCCAAGATCCTCTGCGGCTGTCCGCTGGACTACCCGGTAGAAAAGCAATCGATCATCACCCGCGAAGAGCTGAAAGAGGCGGACTCCCTGCTGGAGGGACTGCTCAGTCACTGGGGCGTAAAGAATATTACCGTTGAAGGGCTCAGGGGAAATTTCCTTACCCGCAACGGCAAGCTGACCCCGAAGAACGACAAGCTGCACCTCGTCATCGAGAAACACGCGGTTGACATCCTGGTACGCACCTATCCCTTCCCGTGGAATATGAGCATTATCAAATTACCCTGGCTGCAACATACCATTCACCTGGATTGGTAATCATGAAGACCACCGATGCGACACATACTACCACTGCCACCAAAACCCCGGTCAAAGAGACCGGGCGGCCCTTTTTCCAGGGAGAACATGGCGACGGCGATCCCTTTTTCACGATTCAAAGACAGCCCCAGACGACAACTCCACAGTTTACCGTCAATAACTTCGTTCAAAATTTTGGCTTTTTCAACTCGCACTATGCCGTTGTCGGCCCGGAACCCGCAACTGGGACCCTTTTTATCTCGCATCACGTCTTCTTCGATTTCCCCAGGGCTATGACGAAGCCCGAACAGACGACTTTCGAAACTGATTTTGCAAAAAGCATCCACGACGGATGGAGCAACAAGCACCAGCTCACACTCTCCGAACCCGGATTCTCCAAATACAAGGCTAATGTGGACGTAACCGTAGTCCCCGAAGCAAAAGCCGCTGATGCCCATACGGTCATCCACGTCCATAAGCCCGACCTTAAAGCAAAACGACCCCGGTCCTTTGTAACCGGCCAGACAGCCCCTAAAGGCACCATCACCACCCATCAGGCTAACATGGACTTCCGCGACCCGACCGTGCCCGTAGATACCAAATTACACGAACCCGATTTTCTCCTTGACGTCGGAAACTTTGATTTTGACAAAGCCGACCTCAATCCCGACTGCCAGGCCGCGATCAAAAAGATCAAGGACTTTATCGCCACTCTCCCACCCAGCAAAGATCCAATGGACTTCAGCGCCTGCACTTTTTCACTGCAATATACCGGTCGGGCAAGCGCAGAAGGTAGCTCGGCTTACAATAAGGCGCTCAGCCAGCGCAGGATCGATGCGGTGGATAATGAATTGGGCTCGCTGCCCGGAATATGCGTACGGTGGCCGACGGCCGCAGGGAAGGAAGAGGCGACGACCGACCCCTCCTTCAGAAGAGTGAGCGTCGGCGTCTTCAGATCAGACAGTACCAAACCCAAGACCGGCCAACAGAATGTGGCCGCCCATGAATTCGGGCATATGATCGGTCTTGGCGATGAATATGTCGAAAACAAGCCCGAGATACCGGGATCGACCGCAAAATTCTTCGGCGACAAGCCGACGCACTACGACCCGGTGAAAGACCTTATCGGGCAGGATGCAGCCGACGAATTAAAGATCCAGGATTCGGGTAATATTATGGCCAGAGGCAGTACCGTCAAACGCGGGCACTATGTAATGTTTGTCGCTGCGATGGATGCAATGACAAGACCTGAGATCCAGGCCGCCACAGGAAAGACGGACGCAAAATGGAATGTACTATGAAGACGGTTGAACCACCAAAAAAGGCCGCCGCGGCCAAAGTAAACGAGCCATTCTTCGGCGGAGACACGGCCCGGGAATTCTTTTCACCCGGCGCCTCCGATCGGGCCTTTTTTGCCGGCAGCTCCGGCGCCCCCCTCCCCAACGATACCCGCACCCGGATGGAATCCTCCATCGGGAGCGATTTCTCCTCCGTCCGCGTTCATACCGACAGCCAGGCAGCACAGATGAACAAGCAGCTGAATGCACAGGCCTTCACCAACCAGAACGATATCTATTTCAATTCCGGTAAATATGACCCTCATACCAGCAGCGGACAACACCTGCTGGCGCACGAGCTGACGCATGTCGTACAGCAGACCGGACAATCCACCCCATCCATCCAGAGGGAACCCGAGACCGGCTCGGGCAAACAGCTGGATCCGGTCTTCTATGAGATGATCCCCACCGCAACCCTGAGGGTCACACTAAATGGCATCGAATTCAACGTTTCCGCAGACGCGACGTTCCGTCCCGGTCCGACCCGGCCCCAAGTCTTCGAGATCATCCTCCGACGCCTGCTTGACAAACAATACAAAGAGGAATACGTCGAGGCGCTGGAAGGAATACTAAAGTCTAACCAGGATATAAAAGGCGTCGGCACATTGTCAAGATCCAGCAAGACGGATTCTCCCGACAGGATCGGGGCTATCGTCGTCATGCCCGAGGCCTTCGGCCTTATACTAAAATTTTTCCAGGCCAAACACCTGAAACCCGAGCTTTCACCCGAAGAAATAAAGCAGATCATCACGGCCGCATACAACACAGATCTCTGGATCGACTTCCAAAAGATCGCACCCAAAGAAGGTTTCAGGATTCCGGCATGGTATAGCAGGCTCTTCTTCAATGGACAGATGGAGACCCACCGCCAGCTGCTGGATGAATACCAACAGGCCGTACAGACCTATCACACCACCCGGGATAGCGCCGACCTGCAGCTTAGAAATGAGAAAGTATCAGAGATATTCTATGTCCTTTATGACGACATCGTTCTCCTCGAATCTATCAGGAAGGACGTTGCACTCCAGATCAACCCCTCGACCCAGCTGGCTTATTTCTTTATCTGGGCCGGAGACAAAGACAAGGGAGTAGGAACAACGCCCGCTGTATTAAGGACAATGGACGCCGGATTCAAATTCATTACCCTCGCCCGGCAACATAACGATCTCGCGAAGGACGTCGAGACCCGGGCCTCGGCGAGGATACAGCTGCTGGAGCTGCTTGCAAAGGAATATGATATTGAAAAAGACGAAAGCCTGAAATTGCTTCCGCCATTCCCATCCTTTATAGTGGCGCTGGACATAAATCCCGATAACTCGACCATAACCACGGCAAAGAATGAGTTCCGGATGGTCACCGATTTTTCGGGTATCCATGGCAACAATGCCGTACACGGAATGACAGTCGCCATGCAGATGCAGATGTCCCACTCGTGGAAGGTCTTTGAAATGCCCGCTTCGCTGAAGAAGGCGAAGGAAATGGGAACCGAGCCCGCCGAGATGGTGAAGCTGACCGACGATTTTGTCAAGAACTCACCGCTCAACCTTGGAGCAGCCGTCGATACCTACGACCCCGAAAAAAGCAGGGACCGGGAGATCAAAATGAGCAACCTGCACCTTGGCGACTTTGTCCTCATGGCACTGGCGGCCCCCCGATACGAAAAGGGCATGAACATGCTTCAAAGACCGAGCACTGCGGGCTACCCTTTCTCCGTCTTTACCGCCGAAGACCTCGCACGGATGTCGGCCTGGTCAGAAGCCAACCAGCTCGCGAAGTACAAAGAACAGCTCGCCAAAGCAGACCCGGATAAAAAAGCGGAGATTCAGGGCGAGATCGACAAGCTCGAACACCGCGAGAAGACCGACCTCCTAACATTGACCAAACAGGACCTGGCGGATTTTAACAAGTTGCTGGGGGCCGCACAACGGCTCAAGGCCTTTATCGAAAAGGATATGAAGGAGTATGAGCCCAGTGCTTACTACGGAAACAAGACGACCGATCCTTTCCCCATCCGGCTGAAGAACGCAGACAAGCTCTTATATGACGTTTACGGTCTCGTCAAACAGGCCTATCCGGGCAAAAAATATTCAGACCGGGAAGCAACCGATCTTTATATCAAGGACCTTGAAAAACAAGTGCAGGACCTCGGCAAGCTGAAAGGCAGAAGCCAGGAAGCCTACGATTCTTTCAAGCCGGGGTCTCCAACCTACCGGGTTGTAGCCGGCCTGGTGAAGAAAGACGACGGCAACCTCGTGCCGCTGATCATGATCGCCGGCTATCATCCCGATGCCGACCCCGCCAACGGGAAATACAAGCTCCGACTGGTCGACGTCACCTTCGACTCGCCGCATAAAGGGGACATGATCTATGTAAGCAAGGAGACAGGCAGTGAGGCAGAAGCCGTTGATAGCGTATTCGACAAATTCGCGGGCAATCATAAATACGGCAAAGGCAAGATCGTCTACCGCCTGCCCAATACCGCCTACAAAGGTACCGTAGACTCCTACACGCCCTGGACGACCTACCTGGAATATGCCATAGCCGCGCTGGGCCTCGTCCTCCTCGTCGCCGGAGTGATTGCCTCAGCCGGGGCCCTGACCCCTGCCGCTGCAGCCGTCGTTAGCGCGCTTGGCGTAGCCGTCGGCGTTGTGGGCGCCGTTCTCTCCATTCGTCATCTGCAGGAAAGGAAGGAAAAAGGAATCCTTACATGGGACGCCGAGACGGCGTTGGACATTGTCAACATTATCGCCGGCGTTGTCGTCGCCGTAGGCGCAGTCCTGAAAGTAACGATGGTCATATCCAAATCAGTAAACCTCCTGATGGCTATCGAGCGGTCGAGAGGCCTGTTGATGGTATACGATGCGGTCAACATCGGCGCCAACGCCTTCCTTATCCACGAAAAGGTCAAGGAAGACACCGACGCTATCAAGGCGCTGCACCTGCCCGAATATGAAGAGCGCGAGCTGCTTTCTCAGGTGACATTCGAGGCGCTGCAGCAGGGCGCGATGCTTGCAGTCTCCGCTTACAGCTTAGGTCGCGGCGGACTCGATCACCTCAGACAAAAGACAGCCGGCGTGTCCTATCATTCCTGGGAACAACGCGGCTGGATCAAAGAGGTCGACGGTAAAATGACCATTACATCCGAGGCCCCCCCCTTCCTCAGAGACAAGATGACCCTGATGGGAAAAGCAGGTCCAAAAACGACCCGACCGGACGAGCCGCCAGTCAAACCACCCGCGGAAACCGGCGAATTAACGAAAGGCAAGACCACTGGTGAGAATACGACTGAGGACACGGGAACTACTTCGGAGAAGACAGGAACTACTTCGGAGAAGACAGGAACCACATCGGAGAAGACGGGGACTACGTCAGAGAAGGCCGGCGCCGGAGGAACCGATAAGACCGCGCCAACAACTCCTCCAACATTTGAAGAACAGCTCCCGTCCCGGTGGAAAGACCCGAAATCGAGACCCGGACGAATGAATGACTGCGTGAAGAAGCTGAAGGCAAGAGGTATCCCGGACGATAAGATACTGGCGATACTAAATAACGCCGCAGAAAAAGTCACCAATCCATCGGATTTCTTCGGAGATCTCAATACGTTCCTCAAAAACGGTGAAAAAGACCTCGGCAAGCTGAAATTCGACGCCATCCTGGAAGGCCTGGGCTCATCCGGCAACTTTGAAGCGGCCGGCTTCCTCGCGGTAAGACAATCCAAACTGACAAAGAAGAATCCCGGCGCCACGGTCAATAAAATTATGGACGTTCTGACCCTCGAAGACATCGGCGCCCTGAGGAAAAGATATCCCTCTACCGACGACGCCCAGTGGAAGGCAGACCTCGAAACCATCGCAACGGGCGTCAAGGGCGGTCGGGATGAGATATTCCCATTGCTGGACGAGGCCGGTGAAGGAGAAAAAGGAATGAGCAAGCTCGCGAAAGCCCTCGAACAGCTCGGGCCCGGCCTGTCGACACGCGAAAGGATAAGACGACAATTCGCCTTCGAAGATTCGCTCAAACAGACGATCGGAAAAGAGGGCGACGAGCTCGGGCACGCCCTCTGGCAGGAAAACATCAAGGGCAAGAATGAGTCAGGCCAGTTCAAGATCGCCGGATCTCTGAAGGGCGAGACCGCCGGCGACGCAGCCAGAGCCTTTATCGACAAGCACAAGGACCAGATCGTGAATTCGCTGATGAATGACGCCGGGACAGACGTCGACCCGATGAAGTGGGGTAAAATGCGGTTCGCTGTTGAGAACACAGACCTGATCGACATTCAAAAGAACAACATCATCGGCGAGCTCTGGGCCGCAGCAAAAGTCAAGGGCTATGAAAAACAGGGATTCAAAGTGGTAAGGGAAGTGACCATCGATATTTTGGGAAAGAATGGGAAGGTCGAAGCCACCGCCATCCTGGACGCAGTCCTGCTGAATGGAGACCAGGTAGCAGGCTACAGGGAGTTCAAATCATCCGGAACTGCGACGCTCGAAGAAGGTACGCAGGACGTAGCCTATGCCCGGATGGAAAAAGGCGAACTCAATACGCTAAGGCCCAGGGGCGACCACGCCGAACAGGCGTTTGGGGCAAAAATGATTAACTTCAGTAAGGGTCCGGTAGTGATCGATCGACCGGGCGGACTGATAAAATAAATTGACAACCAATAAGGATATGGGGTTTTCATTTGGAGGCATATTATTCAAGAACGGCGGTCGGGTAAAGGACGAAGCCCTGCTCGACCTGTTGCATAGCAACAACTACAGATACACAGGAATTACCAGTATGGAAGCGGCTGTTTCCGCTGAGTTTCGGGGGGTCGGCATCGCCAGGACCAAAGAACTGGCCATCCTGATCGGACGCAACATCCCCTTCCGGCTCTCCTTTGAAAACGAGGAACATCTGACGGAAACAGACAAAAGGCTCATGACCTTATCCGATGAGGGAGACATTATCGCTGTGTTGAGCGACAGCGTGTCGGACACCTATTGTTATTCGATCTTCAAACAAGGCAGGAGAATCCGGGTAAAAAAGATTACCGGCAACAGGCTTGCGTATGAATCGGGGAAGGCAACCGGATACGACCGCAACTTGGGACAGGGCAGCAATGGAATGATGGATCTTATCATCGGCTTCACCGGACTTAGCTATTCAGAGCTGGTCTTCGATCTCGGCCTGAAAGTCAAGGTATATAACTTATAAACTTTAAGGAGACATGCATAAGAGCAGCAGTTACCGCACCAGCAAACCGGCTTATTCGGGCCCGTCAGTTCAAGGACCCGAGCAGGAGCCTTTTTTTGCTCAGACAAAGGAAGAATCGTTTTTTCAGCCCAAGCTGACCGTTGGCGAGCGCGGAGATAAATATGAAAAAGAAGCCGACGCAGTAGCCGACAAGGTCATAAGCAAAAAAGAGATGGACGAGGAACCCGCGATCCAGCGGCAGGAGATCAGCTCTATTCAGCGCCTCGCGACGCCGGAAGAAGACGAGAACTTTCCAACGAATGACCAGCGGATGAGACGCGACCGCGAGCTGCGGGAAAAGCCCGAAGTACAGCTGAAGTGTGCACACTGCGAAGAAGAGGAAAAAATGGGTGTGCAGACCAAGCCGGGGTCTGTGCCGGGCTCCGGGTCACGGGTGGCATCCGAGTCGTTGACAAGCCGCATCGACGGCAGCAGGGGCAAGGGCTCTCCCCTGCCCGCCGACACCCTCTCCGAGATGCAGTCTTCCTTTGGCAGGGATCTCAGCGGTGTCAACATTCATACGGACGCGGAATCCGTCGGCATGAACCGCGAGTTGGGCGCCCAGGCCTTTACTCACGGCAGCGACATCTACTTCAACACCGGCAAATTCAACCCTTCCAGTTCTGACGGAAAGCACCTGCTTGCCCACGAAATTACGCACGTCGTACAGCAGGGCGCGGCCGGTCGCGGGATCCAGACCAAGCCCCACTCGCATCATAAACATGCGTCCGCGCCAAAACCGGAACCCGTCTTCTTTCGGAACAACGAAGGTGCGCTCTTCAGCGATGCCGCTATGGGCGATGACCATCGGGTCGGTATCAGTCAGGACGGCAAACAGTTCATTTTTGTCGATCGGAAAGGAGACACCACCTCCGCCGAAAATGCTGCGGTAGGCCGCGTAAGGCTCAAGGGCGCCGGCACCGCACAGGACAGCACCATCGTTCGCATCATGGAGGTGACGGCTACCGGCGTCGCCGATCAGCCCGGCTCCGTACATCTCCAGCGCCACGGCCATGCTCAGCCCGTCGTGTTTGACCCCGCAAATCAACGCTTCAGCGACAAATTGCTGAGCGTTTCCCAAAAAGGCTCGATCTCCCCGGCAGAATTCGACAAGCTGCCCGCCGATACACGGTCCGGAGTCGGCGAAGGCTCCATCATCAGCTTAAGCAACGGACAGGCTTGGACGCTCATGTCCTTCCACAAGCACGGCGAGACCTCGGACACGGCCAGATGGGTGCCCGCGCGCTCGACGAAGGCCCAGCAAAAAGTAATGACGGACCAGGGCGAAAACCTGCCGGACAATCTGAAGACGGACATCGAGCCCGAGCTGACCACGCTGGGCGTCGTCAGCACCATCGAAGGAGGCTTCGGCTCTACCAGCGGAGGCGCCGCATCGGGAGATATTATGGCGAGCCTGGGCATATTTCAGTGGGGTATGCTTAGGAACAAGAAAGATGCCTCGTCCAGCCTCGCGATGTTCTTCCGGAATTTGAAGGACAGGGCGTCGGAAGCACAGAAGACCAGGGCCAAAGACCGGACAGATGAGCAAAAACTCTACATAGACGCCTGGGCAGCCTGCGCAGGGAAGCACCTTGATATAGACAAAGACGGTTTTATCACGCTCAACGGCAACCGCGCCACCGGCGGCGAGGTCGAAACGGCTATGCATGGCGTGCTGGGGTCCGATACCGATCTGCGTACCTATCAGCTGGTGGCCGCACACGACTGGATCACGGAATTCAAATCGCATACGGTATGGCCCGGCGCGACAGGCAAGGGCAGGCTTGGCAAGGGCTATAGTCCCGGTAACGAACAAGCGAGCTTTGAACCCGACGACGAACACAAGGTCGTCGTTACCGCCCCCGATAACACTTCCACCGTAGGCGATTTCCTGTCATCCGAAAAAGCCGTCGCCAATGCTATTATGCTCGGCGTCAACAGACCCGCATGGGTCCAGTACTCCCTCTGGCGGGCGCTCGACGCCGCCACCGATCCCAAAGAAAAGACCAAAGACCTGCTGAAGACGCTGATGGACAGTATGCCAAAGCCTGCTGTGACGCCACATCATGGGAAGAAAGGACACGCACATCCAAAACACAAGAAAAAGATCACGATCGACAAAGCGGCGGCTACCGCCGCAGGACCAGAGGCCCTGGCAGCCTATACGGCCCTGCAGGCCTTCATCTTCCCTCCAACCCATCACGTCGACAGCGAAGACACGCTGGTCCAGGAATTTCAACGTCAGGCACTGGTCCTCTATCCGACGGCGGACATCAACAAATATCACCGCGAACGCCGCTTCAGTACGGTGGAGGGGGCGTTCAATAAATAAAAAGTTCAACATGTTCAGAAGTAAGAGCTATCGCAGCAATAAGTCCCACCTCGGAGGCGGAGGGGGACCCGACAAAAAAGAAAAACCATTCTTTACCCCTCAACCCGTTCGGCCAGAAAGCAAGGCAAATCCGGGCGCCACTGCGCCGGCACTCACAGCCAAACCATCTTACCTGATCAACGACGGCTGCAGCGACCTCAAGTCCGGCATCAACTGGGAACTCTCAAAGAACTCGTCCCCAAAAGGCGGCTTTATCGTCCAGGAGATGATGATCATGGCCCTGGCTTTCGATTGCCACAACCGCCCCATACCGATGAAGAAAAAGATGCCCCTTCATTACTTCGAGGCCTGGCGGGTAGAGCCCAACTCTACCGAGGTCACGCCCGAGAATGCAGATACCTTCTTCTTCAATGTCGAGACGCGCGATCATACGGCCCACACTTACGGGTCGGCCGTCTGGACTGCAGCCGCCACCTATCACGATAATGTGAGCGAGACAGACATGCCGGACCATATGGTACGCAATAATCCCAATACCGCCGCGGGCGCATTATTGTCCAGCGTCCACGACCCCAGGCTCGGCGGCAACGCCTCACCGGCTATACCGCACGAGCTGAGCTATCACTGGAGCTGCTGCACCACCGGCATGAGTCCAAATGTCATTGATTCAAAAACACCGTCTTAGAATATGAGTAGCGTTCCTGAATTTTTGTATCTCGAGCAACTGATCCGAAGCCGGTTGAACGATTATTTTCCGGGTGCCGGACCCGACTTGTCCCGCCCCGTCCTTCCAGACCCTTCCGGCTGGCAACTGCCCCTGGCGAAGTTCATCGTCGACAACCGCCTGAACGCCGCAGAATCCACGCTGCTGCTAATAGGCCTTGCGCCCCATTTCCAGCCCGACCTCTTCGACCAGGCGATCGAAAGCAAGATCCCCGGCGCAGGCAATTTCCCTAAGTTAGGAGGCGTGCGCGGCAAGAATTCCCGCAGCTTTCTGCCGACCGGAGAGACCGCACTCTTCCTGTTGGCAGGCGAGGACAGGCTTCAGCGCCTGACCATGCAGTCCCTTTTTGGCGTCGAACACCTATTCGGTCGGAAAAAGATACTCTGGTTGGAAGAGGTGCCCTACGGAGAGCCGATGATGAGCGGGAGGATCATCATCTCCCAGGACTATATCGATATATTTTTGTTAGGAAGGCCGTCACCGCCCCATTTCAACAGCAGCTTTCCGGCCAGGCTGATCCGCGAGCCCAGGGGCTGGGATTCGCTGGTCATCAACGACGAGCTGCAGTCGCAGATCGGCGAGATCATCAACTGGCTGAAGTATAACGACCACCTGCTGGACCACTGGGGCATGGCCGACCGGCTGAAAAAAGGCTATCGCGCCCTCTTCTACGGTCCTCCGGGCACGGGTAAGACGCTGACCGCCGCGCTGCTCGGTAACGAGATGCAAAAGGACGTCTACAAGATCGACCTCTCGATGGTCGTCTCCAAATATATCGGCGAGACCGAGAAGAACCTCGAGCTGCTGTTCGCCCGCGCCGAAGACAAAGGCTGGATACTCTTCTTCGACGAGGCGGATGCCCTTTTCGGCAAACGGACCAGCGTCCGCGACGCCAACGACAAATACGCCAACCAGGAAGTCTCCTATCTGCTGCAGCGTATCGAGGACTTCAACGGGCTGATCATTCTGGCGACCAATATGAAGAACAACATCGACGAGGCTTTTGTCAGGCGTTTCAACGCGATCCTCCGTTTCCCCTTCCCCGAGGCGGCCGAGCGCAAACTGATATGGAAAAAATCGTTCCCCGCCGGGTCCGAATTTTCATCCACGCCGGGCACTTCCATCGACCTGCCCGAGATCGTGAAAAAATATGAACTGGCCGGTGGCAGCATCATCAACGTCGTACACTACGCTTCCCTGAAGGCCGTCGAGCGGAATATCAACGGTCACCCGGCCATTTATTTGTCCGATGTGCACAAGGGGATACAGATCGAGCTCAACAAACACGGAAAACCGTTCAACCCATAGCCGGACCCGCCCGGGTTCTCCACCATTTAGGACCGCTCGACGATCATCAAATACCGCATATCGGTTGTCCGCCGCCGGTGGGCGATTGGCGCTGATAGTTAGCCATCACAGAGCTAACTTTACCTGGCTGCATGTAAAAATATATCTAAGTTATACCCAGTCGAGCCGGGGGTTCACAGTGATAGTTTGTCTTGGTTCGACAAACCAGCCAGGGGCCGTTTGAGAAGAGCGGCCTTTTGGCGTTGGTGGCCTGCTAAATAATTTTTATAGAATAAATCGTGAAACCATGAATAATCCGGGGAACATCGTTTTCATTACCGGATCCTTCATTCGTCGTGACAGCTACAGCGGGGCAAGCCTTTTCAGAAGGGTATCGAACCTCACCCAATAAATATGACAGTCCTTCGGGCTGGTCCCGCGGGAATAGAAAAGATACTTTCCGTCGGGCGATACATATTCGCCCCAGCGGTGCGCGACGCCATCGTTGATCAGCGGTCCGAGACTGACAGGCGCCGTCCAGCTTAGGTCCTTCTTTCTGTAACTTATCCAAAGTTCGCACTCGAAGTCCTTCGTCTCCTTCGCGCTGACGATAATATACGATTCGTCGCGGGCCACAAAGAAATCGCCGTCGAATGCCGGCGTATTGACCGGTTCACCCAGCGTCGTTACCGTGGTATCATTATTCGCCATCCTCAGCGCGCAAATATCATAGTCGCTGAAATCCCGTCTTTTTCCAGGGTGCTGGTTGCTTCCTATATAACACACGCCACTGCTGGTCGGCATGAAATCATACAGGCCATACGTCTTCTTGAGGTATATCTCAGGGTCGCTCCAGCCCCTGGCCGTCCTGTGCGACTGCCATACCTGCGAGTAGAGACTATCCCGCTGGCCACCTTCCAGGTAAAGGGTCTGACCGTCGACGGAGAAGGCTACGGTATCTCAATTTCATATGACCAGGTTTGGTAGTTGACCATACAAATTACTCGTCCATAGCCTCCAGGTCGTACCATTTCTTGAATTCCGACGGGTTGACCCCTACGATGTCCTTGAAGAGTTTGTTGAAATAGCTGACACTGCCAAGTCCGACGGCGTAGCAGGTCTCGCTGACGTTGTTGTCTTGTATCAGGAGGCTTTTGGCCCGCTCGATACGGTACTGGTTGACGAACGCGGTAAAGGTCATATTGGTTTGGCGGCGGAAATACCGGCAAAAGGCCCCTGTGGTAAGGTTGACCTTTTTAGCTATTTCGTTGACATCCGGCTGTCGATGGTATTCTGCGTCGATGTATTCATAGATCGCTCCCATCCGGATCTTGTCCTTTAAAATAAAGTCTGTGCTGCTCAGGTCGGCATTCAGGACCGTCTTTTCGTCTGAGTCTGCGAGCTGCTGGAAAATGGATATCAGCTTTAGCAATTGTTCCATCGGCGACCATCGCGCCAGGTCTTTCAACGCGGAGCCCACGGACAGTTTGGTGCCACCATGAAAAGCGACTCCGTAGTCAGCGCTTTTGAAGAGTTTGTGGATCCGGGAGAACTCGGGGGTGACGCCGATGGCTGTGCCCAGGAAATCGCATCGCAGCTGGATGACGACCTGGTGATAGTCGCTGCGAACGCGATAGTCGAAATTGAGGTGTGGCAGGTTCCCCCCGATGAAGACCAGGTCGCTGTAGGTATAGGTAGAGATATGTGTACCTACATGCCGGATGCCGGCGTCGGCTTCGACATAGACCAACTCATATTCGGGGTGGTAATGCCAGAAAAAAGTATTCCGCAGCCGGGGAGAGAACAGCTTGAAGGACCTCCCCGGCTTAAAGTCTATTTTTTCGAGTTTGATGGAATTGACGGCGCCCATACGCTGTATTGTCCGGTTTTGCCACCTCAATTTACCAAAAAAGGTCAATACAGAGCAAATACTGGTCAACGGGCCGATCAGTCCGTTTTGGATACCCTTCTACCTTTGGGTTAATAAAAT
This sequence comes from Bacteroidota bacterium, assembly GCA_018267585.1. Classification (GTDB taxonomy): domain Bacteria; phylum Bacteroidota; class Bacteroidia; order Chitinophagales; family Chitinophagaceae; genus Puia. The sequence goes on along the minus strand of JAFDYE010000422.1, from coordinate 1,683 downwards.
CGAAAGCTTATGCCAACTACAAACACTACTCCCTCCATGACCCCCGGGGCGCCACACGATGCGGCAACGCCTATGTCCTCCCAACCGGCTCCCTCGATGACACCGGGTCCCGTTGTCGATGCCAACCCCTCGATGTCCCCCCAGCCGCTCGTCAATGAGCATAAAGAAATACCGGGCAACCCCTCGACCGCCAAATCGAGTCAGTTAAAGCTCAACGACCGCAGCAACGGTGAGCCGCTGCGCGTCCTCAGCGAGGAGGACTGGAACTTCTGGGTGACCAATGGATACGTCATTATAAAGAACGCAGTCCCGAGGGAGCAGGTCAAAAAGCTGGCCGACTATCTCTGGGAGTATGAGGGCAAAGACCCCAACGATATCGGGAGTTGGTACAGGAAACCCAATGCCGTTATGCAGATGAAGGAGCTCAACAATACCGGGATGGTAGAGATCTACAATCATCAATACATGTGGGATAACAGACAGTATCCAAGGGTGCACCAGGCCTTTGCCGACATCTGGGGTACTGAGAAGCTGTGGGTTACGATCGATCGGGCCAACCTCAATTTCCCCCTTCGTCCCGGCTTCGAATACAAAGGATTTATACACTGGGACTATGATCCCGAGACAAAGCCGCAGAATGTACAGGGCGTGTTGGCGCTCGCCGATCAGACGGACGAAGATATGGGTGGCTTTCAATGTATACCCGAGCTGTTCCGGACATATGAGACCTGGAAGCTGACGCAACCTGCGGACAGGGACCACTACAAACCCGACACTACCGGATTTGACCTGGTGAAGGTAAAGCTGGAGGCCGGCGATCTTTTGATATTCAACAGTCTTCAGCCCCACGGCATCCGTCCCAATACCAGTGGCGACAAGGTGCGTATCGCACAGTACATCTCAATGATGCCGGCACAGGAAGACAACGAGGCGTTGAAGAAGTGGAGGGTTGACAGCTGGCAGAATCGTGATGCAATGGAAGGCTATGCCTTTCCCGGTGATCCGCTTCAACGGGAGCACCGCAATGCCGTCGCTGAGCTGTCACCGTTAGGAAGAAAGTTGCTGGGACTGGATCGTTGGTAGATATTATCCTCACTGGCCTAAAATAAAAAAGCCCTGTCAAAAGACAGGGCTCTTAAAGAATATGGCAGCTACCTACTCTCCCGCATTGTGGTGCAGTACCATCGGCCATGAGGGGCTTAACTTCTCTGTTCGGTATGGGAAGAGGTGAACACCCTCGGCAAAACCACCATAAGATCTTAAATAATGTACATATTGGGAAGTCATAATACTTTTGCAACTCTTATAATAAAAATTAAAGCTTACGGGCAATTAGTACTACTCGGCTTTACTGTTACCAGTTTTAGACCTGTAGCCTATCAACGTCATAGTCTCTGACGACCCTTAAAAGAAAACTCATCTTGTGGAAGGTTTCACGCTTAGATGCTTTCAGCGTTTATCCTGTCCGTACATAGCTACTCAGCACTGCACCTGGCGGCACAACTGATACACCAGCGGTACGTACGACCCGGTCCTCTCGTACTAAGGTCATGTCCACTCAATTTTCTAACGCCCATCACAGATAGGGACCGAACTGTCTTGCGACGTTCTGAACCCAGTTCACGTGCCACTTTAATCGGCGAACAGCCGAACCCTTGGGACCTTCTCCAGCCCCAGGATGTG
>JAFDYE010000421.1 GCA_018267585.1 Bacteroidota bacterium | reverse complement strand
TCACCATCGGCCTGGCGGCCGCATGCATCATCATCGGCGCCACCATCGTCGGCTCAGCCGCCGCCACCCTGGTCCTGCTATTACTCTTCGCCCTGGTCTCCGCAGGTATCCTCTCCGCAGGCATCCTGGTTGGTCTCTACCGAAGATCGCTATCCGCAGCATTTACAACCATCCTCTCCCTCATCTGCTGCGGCACCATCATGATCGCGGGCGCCATCTCCTTCTCGCTCATCAACCGCATCTTCCACATCGACCTCACCACCTCCACCGCCCTCCTCATCGGCGCCTTCAGCGGCCTCCTCGGCGGCCTCCTGCTCAGCTTCACCCTCAGCGGCATCATCCGCACCTTCCTCAACTACTGCCGGCAAAAACTCTCCGGCTGACCAACCATCTTCCTACCCCACCACCGCGACCACCTTCTCCCTGTTCATATTCGCATTCACCATCGCAATGCTCCGCGCCGCATTCCCCGCAAAATCCGAGAAAGCCTTCCGGGTCACCGCATCATCACTCGCCATTATCGGCACGCCGGTATCTCCCCCCTCACGAATGCTCTGCACCAGCGGTATCTGTCCCAGAAAAGGTATATCGTATTCCTCAGCCAGCCTCTTTCCACCCTCCCGGCCAAAAATATAGTACTTATGATCCGGTAGCTCAGCAGGAGTAAAATAGCTCATATTCTCTACCAGCCCGATGATCGGCACTTTCAGCTGCGCCTGACCGAACATCGCGATCCCCTTCTTCGCATCCGCCAGCGCTACATCCTGCGGCGTGGTCACCACGATCACACCCGTCACCGGCACCAGCTGCATCAGCGTCAGGTGAATGTCACCGGTACCCGGCGGCATATCGATCACCAGGTAATCCAGCTCGCCCCAGTTGACATCCGTTACGAACTGCCGTATCGCACTGCTCGCCATCGGCCCGCGCCAGACCACCGCATTCTTCTCATCCACCAGCAATCCGATACTCATCAGCTTGATACCGAACTTCTCGATCGGCACAATAAGCCCCTTCCCGTTCTCACCCCCCGCCATCATCATCGGACGCTCACCACGCACACCAAACATGATCGGAACACTTGGTCCATATATATCCGCATCCATCAAACCCACGCTCGCACCACCCCTCGCCAGCGCCATCGCAAAATTGGCGGCCACCGTACTCTTCCCCACTCCCCCCTTGCCGCTCACCACCGCAATGATATTCTTCACATTAGGCAGGGTCTCCCGCGCATCCTTACGCTGGGTCGTCGTATTGGCCGTAAAATTCACCTTTACCGTCGCATCCTTATTCACCAGCAGGCGTATGGCATTGATACAGGCGTTCTTAATATGGTCCTTCATCGGACAGGCCGGAGTCGTCAGCACCACCGTAAAGGAAACATAATTCCCATCGATGGTCACATCTTTAACCATCTTTAATGTCACAATGTCCTTACCCAGATCCGGTTCCTGGACGTTCCCAAGTGCCTCTAGAACTTTTTCCTCCGTCATTAGCAAGATTTTGTTAAAAACTCTATTTTGAGATAAAGATAACCAATGACCTCCGTAATTTGTTCAAGTTTCTGGACCTTACCCCAAAGAACTCCACCCAGTTCTCGGGTTTTAAAGTTAATTTTGACTGAATGAAAAAAATTGTACTATACATTCTTCTGCTGTCCGCTCCTTTCGCTGCACACGCCCAGTTCGACAAGCTAAAAGACTCTGTGGTACAATTATATGGTGTCATTATGACATCCGACAGCCTGAGGGGAATTCCCTCCGTCAGCGTAGTCGTCAAAGGACGCAACCAGGGCACCTATTCCAACGACCAGGGCGTATTCTCCATCGTCGTCCTGAAAGGCGACGTCATCGAATTTTCCAGCGTCGGCTACAAGCCCATCACGCTTAACATCACCGATACGTTCCGCGGCAACCAGTACAGCGCCATCCTG
>JAFDYE010000420.1 GCA_018267585.1 Bacteroidota bacterium | reverse complement strand
CCCCAGGACCAACCACCAGGTATTATTGACACTAGCCGATGGCCGGACCTTGCCCCTGGACCACGTCCCCAATGGGAAGATCGCAGAGACCGAAGACTTTATCCTTGTCAAGACCGATAGCGACCGCCTGGAGTATATGCTGAAGCCGGGAGTGACGGAAACAGCTATCAACAGCCGGATTACGACGGGGCATACGGGTCCCTTCCACCTGGTATTCCCGGATGGTAGCAGGGCGATGCTTTCTTACGCGTCCAGCCTTTCCACTTCCTTTCATGAAGGACAGCGCGAGCTGGCGCTGACGGGGGAGGCCTTTTTCGAGACGGCAAAAAGCAGTCACCAGCCCTTTACGGTCAAGACCAGGAAGATGAAGGTGGAAGTGTTGGGGACCCGATTTAACGTCTCCAGCTACGAGGAGGAGCTCCAGGGCGCTGTATCGCTGTTCAGCGGCGCCGTAAAAGTGACGCATAGCGGGGAGAGCAGATTATTAAGGCCGGTGCAACAGGCGTTGATCGGCAACGGTAGTCTTGAAATCCAGGCTATCCGGGATTCGGCGACTATACTGGCCTGGGCCGCGAGAGAGCCCTATTTTCAGTTTGAGAATGCAGACCTTACGACGGTGGTCCAGCGGATCGCGCGCTGGCACCAGGTAAAAATATATAATCCGGATAAAGTGACCGGAATACCCATCACGGGGATTTTCCGGCAGAAAGAAACGCTGGAAGCGACCCTTGGAATGATCGACCGGGTTGAGAGCGGTAGCGCCTTCCTGAAAAGAAAAGGCGATACAATCGAGATCCTGTCCTCCATGGCTTCCCGCTGATCAAATAGCAGCCATTAAACCTTGCCTTCTCGTCTTAGATCAGACCTAACGTGCCGGTGATCACTGCAGTGAAAACCGGCACTTTCCTGTCCATAGCACTGCTTATTATCAGGGCTGAACCAACCAAACCGAACTTAATGTCCTTTAAGGCTGTAGCCATCGTTTTATTCCTGCTGCCCGGTCTTTGTGGCGCCCAGCGCCTGAATCTGAAGGGCAGGGATCTGGCCATCCCCTATGTTTTTGGGCAGATCAAAAGCCAGCTGGGTTTCGAGGTGATTTACAGTCCGAGTATTCTCAGCGACGCACCCCGGGTAGACCTGGATCTCCGAAACGCGGACCTGGGGGAAACTATGCAGAGTTGTTTTGCGGGACTACAATTGGGATGGACTGTTTCCAACAGGAACGTTATCGTCTTCCGAAAAGTGTCGCTGAATGCTTCGCTCTACATCCCGTTGCACGGGCGATTGCTGGGTGCCAATGGCGAACCGCTGGAGGGTGCCTCTATCAGCATCGATAGCCAGCCCATG
>JAFDYE010000041.1 GCA_018267585.1 Bacteroidota bacterium | reverse complement strand
CCAACCGGGCAGCCAGCTGGTGGACATCCCTTGAAAACCTGCAATGGCCCCAGAAATACGTCCTCGACAATATTAAGCGCCGCGCCGATGGCTTTGCAAAAGCAGATATCGACACCGCGATCAATTTCGGTTTCCACACCCGGTTTGATTTTTCAAATTATTTCAGCGTGCTGCACGGCTATTACGCCACTGTATGCGAAGAGCTGCACCAGCGCGGGATCCGCTGGATCGACCACTATTCCTGCAACCATGTCATCCGCCCGAGGACCGGGGCGGACTTTCTTATGGTCAACAAATACGAACGGCATTCGGTCCTGCTGATCCCGGATGCCACGGCAGCGAAGTTCGCGCAATATGAGGGCCACCTCTTCCAGGACCTTTGTGAGCTGGATCTTCGCGACGGCAGCCGCGGTTACGCCAGACAATACCAGTTCGAAGCGTTCTGCCACAATAATCCCGCATTCCTTGACATGCATCGCAAATACCTGCAGCAGCTGATGAAGGAGGTTCCCTTCGACGGCATCGAAGTGGACGATATGTGCAGCTATCCCGGCAACACGACCTGCGGCTGCAAATACTGCAGGGACCGTTTTAGAAAGGACTATGGACACGAGATCCCCAAGTTCTCGGATGCGGGATTCTTTGGAGATACCCGTAAAAAGGATATGCTTGACTGGGGGAATTATGAGAACCCCGTCTACAGAGACTGGCTGCGCATGAAGTCGGATTCCGTCAGGGACCACGTAAAGATGATCAAAGAGACCATCGGCAACAAGCCGCTGATGACCTGCTGCTCCGACACCGGCCCGATCGTATTGAACGCCGTCGCGCTCGACCTCGAGAAAATGGCGCCCCACCTCGATCTCTTCATGCTCGAGAATGTGGGTACGAATATCAGGAATGTCGACTGGGTCAGCATGGATGCAGAGGCGCTGAACCAGAAAGATATCGCGGCGAAAAGAGGCGGCGCCCCCGCCCTCGCCCTGAGCTATGCGCTGTCGGAGAAAGGCGCCTATCTCGGCTGGAGCCTGGCTCGCTTCTGGGGAGCCTCCAACTGGAGCAGCACCCTGAACGGCAGGCTCGAGGAAGACCCGGCCCATGCCCTGGAACAGGAAGACGTCATCAGACGCCCCAACAACTGGGAAAAACAATACAGTGACCTGCCCTACTGGCAAGGCAGCGACCTGGTAGAGATAAGGCTCGCCAACAACCGCCTCTGCCGCGAGAACGGCTGGCGCGACGCCGCAGGCCATGAACATTGGGACAGATCAAAGGCCTGGAGCATCCAGCTGCTGCATCATAATGTCGGATACCGATTTGTGCGCGCCGAAGAGCTCGCGGATGCCGACAGCCTGCTGAAAGAACATACACCGCTAGTCCTGGATGGCATGGGTTGCGTATCAGACCGGCAATTTGCCGCTATCCGAACCTATCTGGCCAGGGGAGGGACGGCCTGGATGGCGCTGCCTTTCGGAACACACGACGAGAAGGGTTTTCCCCGCAAGACTCCCTTGTCGGATCAGCTGAAAGGGCACTATAAGGGGCTGATGATGATCGACTCCGCAGTTTCCTCCATGCCCCTCGAAAAGATGATCGCCTCTGGAAAGTTCAGACCGGTGTTACGACAGGTGAAGGGCGATACCCGGTGGGCTGCGCGGGTACGGCTGTATGAAGGAAAAAGAGCCGTCATCCATTTTATGAATGCCGGCCTCGAGGCAGAGCCCGATACGGTCAACGACCTTTCCGGCATTCCGCTGATGAAGGATATAGTATCATTGGTGAAGGATAATCAGCTGGAGTACAGGGTCGATACCAGCCGGTTGCAGCTGTCTGCACTTCAGTTGTTGAGCCCCGAGCTACCCGACGGGAAAAGACCGGTTGTCGTTGGTGACGGAATTTTGAAGGTGGACCTGACCGGTGTCACGATCTATGCAGTTATTCAGGGGTAAACCCCCGCTATTCGCTTCGGAGGGAATTCACGGGGCTCGCCATCGACGCACGGATGCTCTGGACACTGACGGTCAACAGCGTAATGAGCAGTGCACCCGGCAGCGTAAAAAGGAAGATCCACCACGAAATAGTTGTCCGGTAGTCATACCCCTGCAGCCATCGGTTCATGGCGAACCAGGCGACTGGTACCGAGATAAGCCACGCAATACTCACGAGTCGCAGGAAATCCCGGCTCAGCAGCCCGCATAGCTGGATCACGCTTGCACCCAGCACCTTTCGCACCCCGATCTCGCGTACCCTTTGCTCTGCCATGAAGCTGGCCAGCCCGAACAGGCCCAGACAGCTGATGAAAATGGCAAATGCAGTGAAAAATACGGCCAGCCGCAGGACCCGGTCCTCCGAAGAAAATTTCATAGCATATTGGTCGGCCGAGTACTGAAAGTCGAAAGGCGCGCCGGGATTATATTTCCGGAATACCTTTGTAATGGGTGCAATCGCCTCCGCCTGATTCATGCGCGGGTTGACCCTGACCATGATCCAGGAGGAATTGCCTGGCGCCATCATATAAATAGCGGGACTTACCTTCTCTTCCGGCGCACCGACGACGATGTCCCGGATAACCCCGATGATATGGTAGCGGTTATCCGCCCGATCGCTATAAAGATAATTGACGGTTGCGCCTACGGGCTTTTTCAATCCCATATAGCTGACAGCAGCCTCGTTCAGGATCATCGCCGCCGAGTCGGTCGGAAAATCGCGCGAAAAATCCCGTCCCTGCATGACCTGCCAGCCTATCGTTCTCCCATAATCGAAATTCGTGAACACTACATCGAACAGGGGTTTGATGTTTGGGTCCTTGCCCGCCCAGCTGAATCCACTTTGTTGCCAGTTGCCTCCGGTTGTATTGGTACTCGCCAGCGTGACATCCGAAACTGCCCCGCTTTGCAGCAGCTCGTTACGAAGAGGGTCAAAATTTCGGAAGAGGTCATTGGTACCTATCCTGACGAAGAGCAGACCCTGCCGCTCGTAACCCACGGGACGATCCTTTACATATACGATCTGGCTGAAGACGACGATCGTCCCGATGATCAGGGTGATCGACACCGTGAACTGCAATACCGTGAGCACCTTTCGGGGCAAAGCGCCACCGCCGCGAAACTGGCCTTTCAGCACGCTCACAGCGTTGAAGCCTGAGAGGTATAGCGCCGGGTAGCTGCCCGCAAGCAAGCCGACGATCCCGGTAAAACCGGCCAACAACACCAGGAAGCGCCCGCTGAGATCAAGATGGATAGGCATTCCCGCCAATTCGCTAAACCACGGCAGGCTAAGCTCCGCCAGCAGCAGTGCCAGCAATGCCGCGAGGGCCGCCATCAGGACCGACTCCCCCAGGAATTGAATGATCAGCTGCCGGCGCATTGACCCGATCGATTTCCGGATGCCGACCTCCCTCGCCCGGCGTTCGCTCCGCGCGGTCGACAGGTTCATAAAATTGATGCAGGCGAGCAGCAGGATAAAGACGCCAATACTACCGAACATCCACACATATTGAATGCCGCCGCCGGTATTTTTTCCGTCCTTGAAATCGCTATACAGATGCCAGCGATCCATGGGGTGGAGGAAGACGACAGGTTTGTCTTTTCGATCGTGTCCATCCAGCGCCCCTTTTATCCGCTCGTTCACTTTGGTTACATCGGCAGCAGGCCGGAGCTTGGCGAGTATCTGGAAAGAATTGGCATTCCACTCGTGTTCATTTTCCTTGACGAAGGAGAACGATCCCTCATAATACTCCCAGCTCATGACGACGTCCAATCCCTTCCAGTCGCTGTTCTGCGGCAGGTCTTCATAGACCCCGGTTATTTTGAGGCTGGCTTTGTTGTCCAGTTTGACGGTCCGGCCCACCACATCCTCACCGCCGAAAAGAGCCCTTGCCGCCGACCGGCTGACGAGCATGGATGCCGGCCCATTCAGCTGCGACTGTCCGCCTATTATATGCAACCCCAACAGCGCCGGGAATCCTGCCTGCGCATAGATACCCCCCTGGCTAATGGGATCTGAATTCCCTGTTTGCAGGCTATGCATGTCGAAGAAAGAAGACAGGACCACATTATCGAATTCGCTGCCGTAGTGATCCCGCAGTTCGGCTGCCAGGGGAATGGGGCAGGCTCGCCAGGTATCCTTTCGGCCACCATGGGTGGAATGCTGCATCACGGCCATGATCCGGTCATGTTGGGGGAATCCGGTGTTGAACCTTAGTTCGTCATGGATCCAGGCCCCGATCAATAGCACGACGGCCATTCCAAGGGCAAGCCCGAGAATATTGACGATGGAATAGACTCTATTGCGCGTGAGGTTGCGCCAGGCGATCTTCCAGTAATTTCTAAGCATGGCTTGCCTGCGCCAAAAACTGTTCCCATTTGCAAGCGATTGTAAACCAGCGTTCTCCTCCACGGGTGGTGTTCGCTTTTAATACAGCGTTCCGTCCGTTTACGGCCAGTTCCTTTCTAATCGTCCAGGGCTCCCATGGTCACGTTTACGGTCGTACCCATCATCCCGCTTGCCTTATCGGAGGCCATAAAGGCCGCAACATTCGCCGTCTCTGCGAGTGTCAGGAAGCGGTGGGGGTGGTTCATGCCCGCGAGATAGCCGGTGAACTGCTCCCAGCTTATCCCCCCCGTATCGGCCCTGCTTTCGAATATCTCCCTTATCGTCTCTGTCTCCGGCATGGCGTGCGGCTGCAGACCGACCACGCGGATGCCCTGTGGGGCAAGCTCCTTCGACAGGTACCGGGTAAGGGCCTCCTTTGCCGCCTGTGACGGACCATACCCTCCGTTCGGCGTGCTTATTCTTGCGGGAGGTGCAGTAACGGTCATGATCACCCCCGATCTATTCGGGATCATGCGCCTTGCCGCCAGACGCGCGGTCAGAAAATACGATGTCGTATAGCTGGCGATCGGCATAGAGAATTGTTTGAGATCGATATCGACCAGCGATGGCCCCAGATACCTGCCCGGCGCGTTGCCCATCGCATTCAACGAAATATCGATCCTTCCCGTCTTTGCCACCACCGACTCCAGATGCCTGTCTATACCTTCCTCATCAAGGGCATCAACCTCCGCAGCCTCCGCAACGCCGCCCGCCGACACAATATCCCTGACAACCGCCGCCACAGGCGCCAACCGGTGCCCGGTAAGAAAAAGCCTCGCGCCTTCCCGCGCGAAAGCACGCGCCACAGCGCCACCGATTCCGCCGCCCGCCCCGTAGATCACGGCTACTTTGTCTTTCAATTCATTCATAATTATCCATTTAATGTTGAGTGATTACGCGTGAGGTCATCACGCTTTTTGACTAAGACGATCGGGGCGGTCGTCTCCGGACAATTTTCGTAGAAAAATTAAGACCCCAACGACCAAATTTTCCGCCGGATACACGACCGTTCAGGCGCCCACAGAGCCTTATCCGTTTGTATTTCAGCTAATCTGCTCGTTGTTCAGCGATTCGAGGAAATGCGAGATGTCTTCTGTCAGCGCAAACCCTTCAGAGAATGTACGCTTGTCAGGATCCGAATCAATATAAATCCCTTCGTCGTATAAAGCTCAGGGAGCGCTCTCCCCGTAACCCAGTCCTTTATCGCATTTAGAGCTAATTTATGGTCGCTTGTTCTGCCGGTTGCCCGTTGACCTTTGTCACTAATAAATTCAATATAGTATTCACGGCCCTGATCATACCGGAAATTGGAATTAAAGCAGTGAATCGAACAGATTCGATCATTTTTTTCAACGCTACACTGCCAATGAACACCGGCGCCTTCGACGGATATAATTATGTCAGAGTTTTTAGGTCGAAAGAGTCGAAGCAACAAGCTTTCGCCTTGCCCAAACGCATTTTTCAGGTCATTATAGAATTCCCGGGCTATTGTTTCTTGAATAAAGTGCATCTTGGTTATGTTCGGAAAAAAAACCCGCTTACACAATCATTTTGTATCCTTTACCATGCACATTTACAATCTTAACAGACGGATCAGCGCTTAATCTTTTCCGGAGCTTGGATATCAGAACGTCCACATTGCGGGTGATCACAACAACCCCATCGTCCTCCCAGATTTCTTTCATCAGAAGGTCCCTCCCGACCACCTCGTTCTGGTTTGCCACTAGTATGCCTAGTGCTTTCCCTTCTTTAGCGGAAAGCTCGACGCTTTCGTCATTAAGGCTAAGAATTCCTTTGGATTCGAAGAATACGAAATTCCCCACTTTTTTGTGATCGGGGATAGCCGCAACAGATTCGGTTTCACCTGATGGCGATTCCTCAACCTTTGCCTCTATAAGTTCCTGGGATTCTGAGATTCTGTTCCGCCTGCGAGCGAAATAAACCCCTGCAAAAACTACCGGGATAAATGAAAGCAGCAGCCAACCGTAGTTAAATGATTTTTTTGCGGGGAATGAAATCTCAATTACATAGCAGCCTTTTTTCAGTATGCGCCCCCGGCAGGGCTTCAAATCGCCCCGGGCTGTGTTTACTTCATAGGCAAAAATGGTCTGGTTTTGATCGCAGTCATTTACGCTTACCGTATAATCTCCCGGCCAGTCCGTTTTTGCCAGTTGCCGATGCACGATGCTCATTAACGTATCGGGGGTAAATCCAAAACTGTTCTCGAAGGCAATCCGGTAGGAGTTATCATTTACTGTTTTAACCGGCAATACCCGGGACGTCGAATCTTTGGAATGAAGCAATACCTCGTGCCCGATATTACGGAGCACAATTTCCAGGTGCTTATCAGGATGCTGATTGCTACCTTTTACAAAAGCCATAGCAACTATGATCAGGGATACTGAAAGTACCGCGTAAAAGGAATATCGCTTCATATTGATAAAGTTAAGCATGGACCAGTAATGTAAATCGATTTTAAACATGATTTACATTGTTTTACAGCCATTTTACACTTTTTCGGACTCACCGCAGACGTATACCCCCTGCTAATGGTATATACCTAAAAAACTCTATTGCCATGCCTTCCGTCAACTAAGGCGTCGGCGCCCGGCGTTCTTGTAAGTCAGACCAATCATATACCCGATGAAAATATTAGTTGCCGAAGACGAGCCCATCCTGATCCGCGTTATCGAGATGCGGCTCAAGAGAGACGGGCACGAAGTCCAGCTTGCGGAAGACGGACAGCAGGCGCTGGACCGCTTGGAAGAAGGCCCTCCCGACCTCATCATAACCGATATCATGATGCCGTATGCCTCCGGCCTGGAGATCATTGCGGCGGTTCGCGCCAAATCGTGGCCGAAAGTTCCCGTCATCATTCTCAGCGCAATGGGCCAGGAAGACGTGGTGCTCGAAGCCTTTCAGCTGGGCGCCGACGACTATATTACAAAGCCGTTCAGCCCGAACGAACTCTCTGTCCGGGTCAGGCGGTTGTTGACAGCCAAATAGCCACAGCCATGTTCCATCTGCACCTTCACGTATCGCCTGTAATGCCCGGCAAGGCCTGGCTGATCATTGCCATGCTGACAGTGCTGGGGATGCTTGTAGCACTGCTGTGTTTAATTCTCTTCTTCCTGTTGCGCCGGAGCCGGGTCGAACGGCTCAGGCTCAAATACCAGGACCTGTATGGCCAGATCATACAGCGGGCGATCTTTTGGGAGGCGACGAAAGAATCACCGGAGATCGCGATTCCGTTCAAGGTAGCGCGCAGCCTTTCCCGCGCGCATCTCCGTCAGCTGATGATCTTCCAGTTGGTCAAGGCTAAAAAGGCGATGTCGGGTACTGCAGCTGCAAATCTTGTTCAGCTGTATCACCAGCTGGCGCTGCACGAAGACAGTCTCCGGAAGCTGACAAATCCCAAGTGGCACCTGCAGGCGCAGGGGATACAGGAGCTCGCTGTAATGGAGCAACGCGGTTCCGTAACCAGGCTCTACCGGTTGACAAACGCCCGCAATGAGGTAGTTCGCAGGGAGGCGCAGGCGGCCATTGTGCAGCTCTATGGATTTGATGGTCTCCGTTTTTTGGACGTGATCAATACCCCTCTCTCCGAATGGCAGCAGATCCAGCTGCTGCGGCTGCTGCAGCAATCGGCCGGGACGCCGCAGGAAAAAATATTTCGCTGGTTGACTTCCTCCAATACGACAGTTCGTGTCTTTACCCTGAGGTTGATAGCAGAACAGCACCTGCAGCAAGTGACCCCGCAGGTAGCGGAGCGTTTACGGGACGACTGTCCGGCCGTACGGCTGCAGGCGATTCTTTGCCTGGGCGAGCTCGCTGCCACGGACACCGCCGGGCTGCTGACCGCAGCCTATCCCGGTGAAGACCTTGCGGGAAAGCTCGCCATCCTGCAGACACTCGGCAGAATTGGCGCCGAAGGCGAACTGGCATTTCTCGACGCACAGCTGTCGACACCGGACAACAGGATCAGGCTGGAGACGGCCCGCGCGCTCGTCAGGACCGGGGAAGAAGGGCTGAAATGCCTGGATCGTTTTCCTTTTATTGACCAGTCTCCATGGAACGAGATCTTTCAGCAGGCAAAAACGGAGTGGACGATATGAGAGTAATATGGTTCATAGCAGACGGCCTTACCTACTGCTTTTGGGTTTATTCCATTGCATTGCTTTCGTCGTATCTTTTCGTCGGCGTCTTTGCCGTGCTGGAGATGCGGAAATATATGCGCATGAGGTCGTTCACCGACTATTCGATACTGGCAAGCTCACAGTACGTTCCCGGCATCAGCGTCCTGGCGCCCGCATACAACGAGGGGGCGACTATTGTAGAGAACGTACGGTCGCTGTTGTCCATCCACTACAGGAACCTCGAGGTGATCGTGATCAACGACGGCAGCAAGGACGATTCCCTGCAGCGGCTGATCGAACACTACCAGCTGGAGCGTACGGATCATTTTGTGGAGGCAGCGATCGCCACGAAAAAGATCCGGGGCATCTACCGCAGCCGCAATCCCGTTTTTCATAAGCTGATCGTCGTCGACAAAGACAACGGAGGCAAGGCCGACGCGCTCAACGTCGGCATCAACGTTAGCAGCAAACCCTATATCGTGTGCATCGACGTCGACTGCATAATCGAGCAGGACGCGCTTCTAAAAATGGCAAGACCCTTTCTCGATAGTGGCGATGCACGTGTCATCGCGTCGGGTGGCGTCGTACGTATCGCCAACGGGTGCGAGATCCGCAACGGGCGGCTCGTAAAGGTCCATCTGCCGGACTCTTTCCTTCCCCGCGCGCAGACCCTGGAATATTTCCGCGCATTTCTGCTCGGGCGGATGGCCTGGAGCAGACTGAATGCCCTTTTGCTGATATCCGGGGCGTTTGGCGCTTTCGACAAAGAGGTCGTGATCGAGTGCGGTGGCTATAACCATGCCACGGTGGGGGAGGACATGGAGCTGGTGGTCCGGATGCGGAGATATATGGAAGAACGTCATCTGCCCTATAAAGTGACCTATATCCCCGATCCGCTATGCTGGACCGAAGCGCCGGCCAGCTATAAGATCCTCGGTCGCCAGCGCAATCGCTGGACTCGCGGGACGATCGAAACACTGAGCATGCATCGAAAGATGTGTTTTAATCCGCGTTATGGCCGCCTGGGAATGTTGAGCTTCCCGTACTGGCTGTTATTTGAGCTGCTCGCCCCGATAGTAGAGTTCGTAGGCGTGATCGCATCTGTGATCGCCTGTATCTTCGGGGGCCTGAATGTGCCTTCTTTTCTGACGCTGCTGGGTTTTATCCTATCTTTTGGCATCCTGTTCTCCGTGCTGTCTATCCTGATGGAGGTTTTAACGTTCAACCAATACAAGAATTCGCGTGACATCCTGAGGCTGGCGCTTACGGCACTCCTCGAGCCATTCCTGTTTCATCCCTTTATCGTATGGAGTGCGATCCGCGGTAACATCGACCTGTTGCGGAAGAAAAAAGGTTGGGGCGAAATGAGCCGGCAGGGGTTTTCGGCTAATAAATCCAAAGTTTATGCAAAAAGCTGAAGTTTCAGTGTGCCGGGGCGCTTCCTGGCGCGCCGGGTTAGGCTGGGCGATCGTACAGCTGACCGTGATACTGTTATGCATATGGCTGTTATCGACGGCTGAATTATTTTGGCTGCGGAGCCTTCATGGGTCGGATCATCCGTCAGTGCTGCTCGCGGATTATCTGTTGAACGTGACCGTAGCCTTTCTGGAAGCAGCGCCATTGGCGCTGGCGGTCCATCTGGCCGTTCTTTTCTTTTCACCAGCCTTCGCGCGGTGGGTGCTGCGTTTTTTCCTGCTGTTGCTGTTGGCGATACACCTGGGATTGACTGCCTATTTCGCGACGACGTCGGTGCCCCTGGGCGCAGATATATATGGCTATTCCTGGAGCGAGATCCGGCAGACGGTAGGATCGGCGGGGCTGTCGTGGCGGCCGATGCTGATAGCTGTGACGGTAATTGCTGGCTGCTGGGTGTTGCTATGGCTGGCGGGAAGACGGGTTAACAGCGGGCGGCGTATCTGGATGTGGCTGGCAGTGCCGGTGGGTAGTGCAGGGATCATACTGCTCGTGACAGGTGGCCGACAGGCCGGCCATGGCGGCTCGGAGTTTGCCCGCAACCTGGTTTTGGACAAGACGGCCTATTTCGCGCGCGAGTCCTGGAACTACTGGCGCCGCGAAACGCCGGAGACGGATATCTATGCTGACAACTATCTTGGCAACGATGGCACTCCGGATGTGCGGCGACGAAAATATATTGCGGGCAGCGACTATCCTTTTTTGACGGCGGACAGCGTGTCTGACGTGCTCTCGCCGTTCTTCAGGCGGGGTGACCGGCCGCCGAACCTTGTGGTACTGCTGGTAGAGGGGCTGGGCCGTGCTTTTGCCAATGAAGACGCCTACCTCGGCAATTTTACACCCTTCCTGGATTCCCTGGCCAGGGAGAGCCTATACTGGGACAATTTTCTCAGCGCGGGCGGTCGCACGTTCGCGGCGCTGCCTTCCGTGCTGGGGTCTCTGCCGTTTGCAAACAATGGGTACCTCGCCTTAGGGGACGCAATGCCTCCCGTCGTGACGCTGAATGCCGTCCTGCAGACCAACGGCTATCACACGAGCTATTACTATGGCGGTGACGCGGGTTTCGACAATATGGCTCTTTTCCTGCGTCATCAAAAGGTTGATGTGATAAAGGACGCCGCGAGTTTCCCTGCCGGTTATGTCAGGCTGCCTTCTGATCACAATTTCAGTTGGGGATATAGCGATAGCGAACTATTCCGCTGGTGGCTGAGCAGCTCACCCGCGCAGGGGCCGCCCGAGCTGAGCGTATTGCTCACGCTCTCCATGCACAGTCCGTTCAGGATGAACGATCCCGCGAAATGGAACGAGCGATTCGAAAGGCGGTTGGAAGAGCTCGGTTTCGACGAAACGCAGAAACGCGACCATCGCCTCAGCCGCGATCAATACATGACCATTCTGTATTCGGACGACGCGCTGCGGAATTTTATGGCGGCCTTTGCCCGACGGCCCGACTATGCAAATACGGTGTTCCTGATCACGGGGGACCACCGGATGCCGGAGATACCCATGCGGGACAAGATCGACCGGTTTCATGTGCCATTGCTGATCTATTCGCCGCTGCTTCAGCGGAGGGCCGTCTTCCATTCCGTCTCGACCCATCTTGATATAACGCCTTCCCTGCTTGCCTGGCTGCATCATTCCTACGGACTGGCAATCCCATCTGTAAATTCTTGGGTGGGCGACGGCCTGGATACGATGGCGGCTTTCCGGAATATCCACCGCTGTGCGCTGATGCAGACGAAGACAGACCTTGTAGACTTCGTGGCCGGGGAGCATCATTTGAACAACGGAGAGGTCTTCCGGTTGCACCCTGACCTCAGCGAAGACGCTATGCCTAACGACAGCGTCAGGACTGCCCTACAAGAAGGCATGGACGCCTACCGGGGTCGCAACGGGAGATGGATGGCTTCACAGCGGCTATGGCCGGATTCAGTGATCAGGCGCTTTCTCCCCTAGAAGGCGATATTCGTCCTCCAGGATGTGCTTGACGAGGGGGAGGTAAAACGTCCAGAAGAACGGTGTCCGGTCCAGGGGATCGGAAGAATGCCCCAGGTGATGGACCAGCTCGATTCCTTTAAAACAGCTGCTCGTATAACCAATAGGGTTATCACAGAAATCCCCCGAGAAATAGTAGAACCTGTAGTCCGGCCCCATGTGGCGCAAGACGGCGGGAAAACGGCGAGGTATGCCATTACGGGCCAGAAGCGCCAGGCCGGAGTCGTTGACAAGTGTGACGAAGTCGGCGAGCGACCTGTTGGCGGGTGCGACGGATCCCGGATCAACGACATCGAACCAGAAGGGATACGTGATGCTTGAAGGCAGGCCCATCTGCTCACCCGCGGCCGTGGCTTCTATTTGTGGCAGCGGCGAGTACAGCTGTGCAGAGTCTTCGGTAATGACGACACGTCCGTCGGTGTGAACCCACGCTATTCCCGAACGGTGGAATGGCCAGCGGTCGTTGTGCGTACTTTTATACTGGCCGATCAGCCAGGGTGGTAGATCGGTGTTTTGTAGCGTGTCGAAAGAAGGGTAGTATCGGGCGGTCCATCCGGTCCACTTCATGCCATAGAGCGCTTCGAACTCATGTCGGATGGGATCGGGCGTGGGCGAGCCGATCGAATTGAACTCGGCGATGGCCAGCTTGTGCCGGGCTTTGATGGATCTTAACAGCCGGAGGTCCTGTCCGCTCATCCCGCCATAGATAAGGCTTGACCGTGTTCCGGGAGGCTGATTCGCATACCAGTCGGCGGTGTATACACCATAGGTATCCGCAATATATACGAGGTCGGCGTCGGCAGAGAGCCTGTCGATATCGTCGTTGCTGAAGCGTTCGAGGCCTTTCAGGCGGTAGTGCCGGTCGTTGCCGGGAAAAAAGCCGAAATAGTCCCGGGATGGCTCGTAGCCATGACGGGATGTATTGGAGAAGCGCTGCTGGTTGAGCACCCAGTCAAGGGACATATGTTCCTGGCTCCCGCGGTCGGCGGCGGTCTTGTCGACTATAGCCACCGTAAGCTTGCGGTAGGGCGTTAGCCGCCACGCCAGCCACATCCAGAGCGGGGCCAGCAGGATGACTGTCGTGACCAGAATGATCAGGTGTTTTCTTTTCATGTCGGAAATTTAGAACCGGTACAGATATCCAACGCTGACGTCCCACTGGTGGTCGTGGGTCCCGGGTTGGTATTCCTGGTAGAGCCATTGCAATCCTGTGAATACGATATGACGTTTGTGTAGGGTATGGCGCCAGCCGGCTTGCAGCTTTTCTGTCTGCAGACGATGGGGATTGGCGAGCTGAACAATGGCGCTATTGTCGTCAGGCGAGAGGCCCGCACCCCCGGCCAGCGAATAGTAGTCATCGGCGCCGCCATAGTAGTACCGGGTAGTGAGCGTTATAGACTGCGAGGATCCTCCCTGACCCGGTACGAGGTAGCTGCGGGCGTTGAACCAGAAGCTCCGGTAGTATTTCCCGAGCGAAAAGGTGTATAGCATGGTGCTGGCGCTAAAATGCAGGAGTCGAAAGCCGGCGTCGGCCTCGAAGGCATGGGGAAGGTTGGCGAACAGCGATGCGCCGGTGCGCCAGGCGGGGAAGATAGTCGACTGGGGTGAATAGCCGAGATCGACATAGCCGTACAGCGTCCGCGAAATGTGCGGGTAGGCTTCCGCCTCGAACTGGACCCCGCTCTGGCGAAAACGGTTGGCGTAGTTGACCCAGCCGATACAGGAACCCCAGCCCGTCTGCCGGCTGTATTCGATGCTCGCAAGGTGCCAGGGGTCGGCGTACTGCCGGTCGAAATGGATAAAGTCATAGGAGACGCCGAGCCGGTTGCCGAAGACGTTGTTGGTTGCACTACTGCGATGAAGGTCGGCAATAAGACGTGCCTGGCGTTGACGGAGTTCCGGCGATTCCGGGTGGGCCGCGAGCCCGGTCAGACAGATCGCCAGCGCAGCGCTGTCGTTGTTGTTCCAGAATTCCAGGTCCGACCAGGCTATACAGGCGTCCTCATAGGCCGGATGCTGGCGGAGGGTAGTGGAAAATGCAAGACGGGCGCTGTCGGCCTCGTGGCTCCAGGCATATAGCCTTCCCAGGAAGACCCGGATATCCGGGTCGCCGGGGGAAAGTTCCAGCGCCGCGCTGCAGATCCTTATAGCGACAGAGTATTGGTGGTCCGTGAATGCCACGCGCCTGGCCTGCTTCAGCAGGTCATCGGCAGATGCGCCGGGCTGCGCGTGAAGAGGGATAGTCATGGTCAGGAACCATCCAGCCAGCAGCGCCAATAAGTGTAAACCGGTCGTTTTCATGGTACTTCCACCGGTAATGTGTTTCAATACCAGTAACGACATATAACGATCCGCTGCCAGCCTGTATGGAAGGCCAGACGTGCTTTTTCAAGAATTTAGGTGCATGTACTTAGCCCCGTCAGTTCAGCACGCTCGACCGTTGCAAATAATTTTGTGAAGGATAATAGATAAAAAAACAGGTCCCCTGCTTGATCACCGGTATGATCTTCGAGCTCATGTCGTCGGGGATCGCCGGGCAGCCGTAGGTCGTTCCCATCACTCCATATTTCTTCAGGATGCGGGTGCTCACGTATGACGCACCGTGAATGACGATATTCCTCCTGCCGGCCATATCATTAAAGCCCCTGTCCAGTCCTTCGATACGGAGCGAGAGCCCATTGTCGCCGTAGTAGGCCTGGCGGGTGACATAAAAACCAAGGCTGCTTTTATAGGAATTGCGGCGGTTGGAAAAAGAACAGGCATATTCGTTGCCCGAGTTGATCCCGTGGGCAACATAGGTTCGGTAGAGCAGTTTTTTGTTGAGTACATCGATGACATACAGTCTTTCTTCGCTGGAAGCCTGGCTGAAGTCACATATGGACAGGACAGTCGCCTTCTGCAGCCGATGTCTTTTACGAAGCCGGTCATAGCCGATATATGCATATTCAAAGGCCTCTTCGTTGAGACCTTCGGCTTCGAGGTGCATTTCCTCATAAATACCGATGGCGGTCCGGAGCGCCCTATTGCGTTCAATGGCGGCGTGCCAGAGACGGAAACGATTGGAAGTACGTGTTTTTCTAACTGCATGTCCGATAGTGCGGGAGACGGTGGCAACCCGGACATTCTTAGTTGTCCGGCTGAGTCCGGGATTAGCGGCAGCGCGCGTACAGACAGCGATAAAGATTAATAGCAGGGGGGTAAACCTGATGGAAGAGCCTTCAAACGTTTTCATGCGGGTACATTTTAGGAATTAAACTAAAACCCGGCTTTTCAACGAGATAGACTGCTGCAGGCTTTGCGGCCAGCCGACGGAGTTAAAAGGAGGAAATTCGAAAGGAAGATTGGGTACGTGGTGGCTTTCGGGGAGATCGGATTCTGCGATGAGCCGTAAAAATAATATCCGAATTTTAATTATGCAATAGTGGGCGGAAAAAAGCGGAATCTGCGATTTTTTCTACCTTTAATATACCTAAAACACTGATTTTATGGCCACTCGCGTCAACTGGGCCGAGGCAATCCGCCCGCTGCTGAACAAGTATAAGAACAAGAAGCATCCCCTTGAATATCAGAACATTTACCAGCTTTTGGTAATGGTCGTCCTATCTGCTCAGAGCACCGACGACGCCGTGAATAAGATCGCCCCCAACCTGTTCGCGACCTTCCCGGATCTGCAAACCCTGGCCCAGGCCTCGCCGGAGGGCCTTTGGCCCTATTTTACCGGTATCCGCAATTTCGCCCACAAAGCAAAATGGCTCACGGACATCGCCAGACAGTTGGGGTCCAACGACAAGATACCCCTGACGATGGACGAACTGGTAAAGCTGCCCGGCATCGGCCGGAAATCGGCGAACGTCATCTTGCGGGGCTCAGGGAAAGCACCCGAGGGGATCATAGTAGACATCCATGTCATCAGAGTGGCGCCAAGGCTCGGGATCACAAAAGAGGAAGATCCAAAGAAGATCGAGGAGGGAATGATGAAGATCCTGCCGCGGGACGAGTGGGATGCGGGAATGGCGATGTCCTTCCTGGGACGGGAGATCTGCCGGCCAAAACCACTTTGCGAGGAGTGCCTGATGAACAAAGTTTGCATGTATTATGCGAAACTGAAGCAAGCCGGCGGCGCAGCAATTAGACCAAACAAAACTG
>JAFDYE010000419.1 GCA_018267585.1 Bacteroidota bacterium | reverse complement strand
GCCCAAGCTGAACATCGTCAACGAGATGATCAACGATACGGGCGACGACCGCAGCTCGATACAGCCGGGTGACAAGATCGTCCTGGTGGTGGAAGATGACCTCCGGTTTGGCCGGATCATCATCGAGAAGGCGCACGAGTACGGCATGAAGGCGGTGGTCGCGACGAACTACCTGGAGGTATTCGACTTTATCAACCGGTTTACGCCAGTGGCGATAACCCTCGACGTCAAGCTGCCGGATACCAGCGGCTGGAAAGTGCTGGATCTGCTGCGCAACGACCTCAACTACCGCCATATCCCGATACACCTCATCTCTGGTGAAGAGAACAAGGCACTGGCGCTAAAAAGGGGCGCCCGGAGCTTCCTCCTGAAGCCGCTGGAGAACGAGGCGCTGAATGAGCTCTTCGAGGATATCCGTTCGTTCAATAAAAAAGAGACCCGGAGGATATTGGTTGTGGAAGACAACGAGATCGATTCTTCGCAGATCAGCAAGATGCTCCAGGCCGACAATATGCAGGTCACCATCGTGCCGACCGGCAAGAAGGCGCTGCAGGACACCAATATAAAGGACTTCGATTGTATCATCCTTGACTATACGCTGCCCGATATCTCGGGTATCGAGTTGCTGAAGCAGGTCAGCGAGATCAAGCAAAAGCTCACCCCGGTGATCGTATATTCGGCCAAGGATTTTGACAAGAAAGAGCTGTACCATTTGAACAGGGCTTCCAATACCGTATTGTTAAAAGGAGTAAATTCGCTGGAGCATCTGCTGGAGGAGACCGTGCTGCATCTCCATATCAACCATAAAGAGTTGGCGCCGGAGAAGAAGAAAGTGATCGAGAATATCCGGATGCAGGACGATATCCTTACCGGCAAGAACGTGCTGGTGGTGGACGACGACGTGCGTAATCTTTTCGCGCTGACGACTGTCTTCGAGCGGTACAATATCAATGTCGTTACGGCGGAGAGCGGCAAGGAGGCCATCCAGATCATCAACGACGACAAGCAGAAGGTGGATATGGTGCTGATGGATATTATGATGCCGGAGATGGATGGCTACGAGACCACCCAGAAGATCAGAAGAGAGCACAAGAACAATACGCTTCCGATCATCGCCGTTACGGCCAAGGCCATGAAGGGCGACCGGCAGAAATGTATCGAGGCTGGGGCATCTGACTATATTACCAAGCCGTTGAAGATCGATCAGCTGCTGTCCCTGATGCGGGTATGGTTCTATAAATAGATGCAGATATGGTTTTTTGTCCCATATTTTAATCCCAAACCAGCAAAACCTATAGATGCAACCAAAGATCATGATAGTCGACGATCGGGAGGACAATTTGCTGTCCATGACAAGCGTGCTCGAGCCGGATGGATATAACATTGTCAAGGCCAACAGCGGTCGTCAGGTGTTGAAGCTATTGCTGACCGATTTTGATTTTGCGCTTATTTTAATGGACGTTCAGATGCCGAACCTCAACGGATTCGAGACGGCGGCGCTGATATACGAACGCGAGCGGCTAAGGCATATCCCGATCATCTTTATAACCGCCAATAACTACGGGGAGGAGAATCTTTTCAAGGGCTATCGGGCCGGAGCGGTCGACTATATCTACAAGCCGGTAAACCCCGACCTGCTGCGCGCCAAGGTGGGCGTATTCGTCGACCTGTATCGCAAGAACCAGCGCCTGCTGCTGCAGGAGCAGAAGCTGATCGCCGTCAACCGGAGCCTCGAGCTGGAGATCAATGAAAGGAAGGCTTCAGAGGAGAAGGTGACCGAGCTGAATAAGCAGCTTTTGGAGAATATAGCCCGCCTCGAAGCGGCCAATAAGGACCTGGACCTGTTTGCGTTCATGGCCTCTCACGACCTGCAGGCACCGTTGCGGAAGATCCGGATGTTCAGCGACCGGCTGCTGGCCAGCCCCGGGGATTCGATGGGCAAGGAAGGCCGGCTCTATCTGACGCGTATACAGGAGGTGTCGAGACGGATGCAGGACCTGATCAATGACATTCTCCGGTTCTCCAAAATATCCGTGGAGAAACAGCCCTTCGAGGCTGTGGACCTGAACGGCGTTATCGAAGAAGTGCTTTCCGAGCTGGAAACACCGATCCGCGAAAAGAACGCCGTCGTCTCGGTCGACAGGCTGCCTGTGCTCCCGGCCAGCACTGTCCTGATGGGCCCGCTGTTCTCCAACCTGGTGAGCAACGCGCTAAAATATAGCAAGAAAGGTGAGGAACCTCGGGTAAGGATCCGGTATGAAGAGGGTCCGGTTTTGGCGGGCACCAATGGCAAGTCCGCGGATATGCGGTACGGCCGCATCTATATCGAGGACAACGGCATCGGGTTCGACCAGAAGTACGCAGAGCAGATATTCGATATGTTCCGGCGCCTGCACCCCAGCTCGGAATATGAGGGGACCGGCATCGGGCTCGCTCTTTGCAAGAAGATCGTTGAGATGCACAATGGATTTATTTCGGCCCTGGGCAGGCCGGGAGAAGGGGCGGTAATTATCGTGTCCCTTCCGCTGCAGGAAATACCAAAGGAAAAACAGCCGGAGGCCCAGCCGGAATGACCACCAATCTGCTATGAAACACCCCCCTGATAACCCAAAGAAGAGACAACCAGATAAAACCGCATTTAGTATGTTGCCTTCACATTCGACAACAAGGATATTGATCGTTGAAGATGACGAGGATGATTTCCTGATCATCGAGGCATGCATCAAGGATATTCCCGACAAGGAATTTCATATCGACTGGTGTTATGATTACGAGGACGCCCTGCAACGGATCCGGGGCAGGAAGTATGACATATATTTTGTGGACTACCTGCTGGGAGCGAAGACAGGGCTCGAACTGCTGGAGCAGGCGATAGGTATCGGCTGCGAAGAGCCGCTGGTGTTGCTGACGGGCATCGGCAACCGGGAGGTGGATATACAGGCGATGACTACCGGCGCGGCGGATTTCCTGGTGAAATCGGAGATCACGACCGAAAAGCTCGAGCGGAGTATCCGCTATGCGCTGGAGAGAAGCGCATATATCAAGGCCCTTCGCGCCAACGAGCTCAAATTCCGGAATATCTTCGAAAAGAGTAAGGACGCCGTCTTTCTCCTGGGAGAGGACCTGATCTTCCGCGACGTCAACGGGGCGACCTGTGAGCTCTTCAAATACAGCAAGGAAGAGCTGCTGTCCCGTAGCATCTATAGCCTGTTCGCCCGGAAAGAGGCCGTCTTCCAGCTAAAGGAAAAGCTGCTCGGCGGCGGAGGTGAAGAAATGGAGGTCGAGCTGATGACCCGCAACCGCGAAAGGCGGAATTGCATCCTGTCGATATCCCGACAGGTTGACTCCAATGGCGAGGCCTATATACAGGG
>JAFDYE010000418.1 GCA_018267585.1 Bacteroidota bacterium | reverse complement strand
TGGATGACTAGCGGTTGGGTGCGTAGCCGGATCAGGAGTTTAGGGGTTCTAGTGTTTTATCGATCATCGCCGTCGTGGTGTTTCTTGTAGTGGCCGTAGGCGTGGCCCCTGCCGTGGCGTCCGGGGCCATCGTCGTCTTCGTCGCGGTCGTGGCGGCAGTCCCGAAGCGGCGGCTGGCGGTCATAGCAGTGGCGGTACCGGTCGTAGCGCGTCCTGTAGACCGCGTGGTTCTGCCAGGGATTGGGGTCATTGATCACGACTTTGTATCCCCTGTACAGATCGTAGTCATTACATCTTGAAGGAAGGGAAGCGGCGAAGACCCAGGCGCCGGCGTTGAAGTAGACGAACTGCTGTCTGGGAACGCTGTAATAGACGTCGATGTCGGGCAGATAATAATTGTCGACGTGCTGATAGCCCTGGGGCCCCCACTGGGGCTGAGAGCCGATGTTCACATTCACGCTGACCCGGACCTGGGCGCGGGTGGTCGAGGCGCTGAATGACGCCAGAACGGATAGAATAATCAGGAGGTTGTTTTTCATATAATGCGTTGACGGATGTTCTAATAAAAGGGATGGAACCTGTCCTTCCATCCCTTAAGCTGTTCCTGAAATGAATCATTACCAGCTGGGCTTTCGCCCGATTTAATCCTATATCCTGTACATAAAAGACAGCCGATCGGCTTTGTGGTCCTAGTCAAAAAAATTATTTTTTTTGTTGGGACCGGAGGATGTTTCGTCTGTCTAGGCGATAACAGTATGAAGATCTTGCCCGCATATACCAATAAGGAAGAAATACCCTGGGAGGTGATCGGAGCATCTCTGCAGGGCGAATTGACGGCGGAGGAGGTGCAAACCTTGTCCCTGTCGCCCGCGGGTCAGGAGAAATATGTGCTGTGGCAGTGGCTCTGGCGGGAAATGCTTGCCGACTACGAGCTGTATCTTCAGATGAATCTGGAGGCCGCGCTCGATCTATTGCGCGAACGGATACTGCCGGGCCGCTAGGGTGTGCTTGTAACCTCTGTCTGACTTTTCAATACTTCGTTGGCCGACTGTCTTTGCCTGAGCAGATTGACATAGCTGAGGGCGAGCCGGACGTTGTAGACCTCGTAAGCTTTCTGGGCCCACCGGATAGCGCCGTCGAGGTCCCCATTTATTTCACTGCTGATGGCCATATTATAACAGGCTCTGCCGGCTGCCTTGCGGGAGCTGCTGCTGGTCGACTGCTGCCACAGCCTGGCTGCGCCGTCCCAGTTGCCTGTGCGCGCCATTCTTTTGGCGAGGATGAAGCTGGAGTTCCCTCTTACAAAATAGTACCTGGATACCCGGATCGAGTAGGGAACGATGCGGGATGCATAGGCCTGACCTGCGTCGCTGGCGGCGTCTTTTACCGCCTCTTTGCGACCGAACAGGGACGAGGGGTCGAGGCCCCGGTTCTGGAAGGACAGGTCCCGGGAGAGAACGTATTCGTCGAGAATGGTCCGTGAATAGGGATCATAGATCCTCCACCCGGTCTTTACCTGTGTACTCATGTTCACCTGGGCAGGTACGTTCGTAATAGCAGTCATGACGCCTCCGGGGCTGATGCCGACTCTCGACTCGGCGTCGAACAGCTCGAGGGAAAAGAGGAGGTCGGTATTGCTTTCGCGGCATATCTTTTCTACGGAATCCCAGGGCAGAGAGGAGGGGAATACGCCTGCGCCGTATGACCGAAGGTCGAGGTTATCGAGGGATCTGACCGTCGCGAACCGGCCTGTCTTCATCAATTCGTTGGAGAGTCCGTCAATGCTGGCTTTGGCGCCATCGGTCCGGAGGCTTTTGCTCTCGACGGATATCACCCTGTGGATGGCGTCGATGGTCCTGTTGGCGTCGTCGGCGCGGCTTCTGTTGACTACCGCTGCCGATCTGGCGTTGGGCGGAAGACTTACAGGCGCGGGTTCTGTTACGCTGAGGGACATCAGGTTGGTGGAGCTGCAGGAATAACAGAGGATGGTTATTCCGAGAATGGCCAGGTGATATTTCATGGTCTTAAAGGGTATTAGGTTCTTCGACTACAACGGTCTTTGGGTGGATTTAGTATAAGACATGAGGCTTCGATACTAACAACGTATTGATTTGGTGAGACTTGCAATTTTGGCGATGAAACCTTATTTTGGCTGCAGTATTATACCTAAATCCAAACCAAATGAAAAAGTTATTTACCCTTCTCCTTGTGATCAGTATTGGTATCGTCGCTCATGCCGGCGGAAAATACGGCTACTGCAAGCTTGTTTTTGTCGACGGCAGCTCGCGTACCGGCCTGGTTGAAACTTCTCTTGACAAGGATGTCCGTTTTAAATCTTCAGACGAAAATGCACCCGAAAAAATACCATCGGAAAAGATCAAGACCGTTGCATTTTTGAAAGAGGACGGGAAAACGTCTGCAGTGGAATATGATTATATCAAGGTCTATCTCGGCTGGGGACAAAAACGCATCAGCGATTATGCCTGGTTTGAGGTTCTGCAGCGTGGTACCGCCACCTTGTACCTGAGAAGGACGGAGATGCGCGGTTCAATTTACAATACTACTACGGCAGGATTTCTCGACTATTATGTTATGCGCGACGGTGAGCCTGCGGCGAAGATGATATCGAATGTTTCCAGCTTTAACAACAACCAGACCTTTCATGCGAAGGCGCCGCTGTATTTTGCCGATTATCCTGAACTGGCGGAGAAGATCAAGTCGAAGGAATATACCTGGAAGGAACTGGGTACCGTCGTCAGGTTGTACAATGAATGGGCGGCGGCGAACAAGAAATAACGTAGATTTGCAAAAATTGCTAGCCCCGGCAACTTGCCGGGGCTTTTTATTGTTTAGAAAAAATTCAGTATAAATCCTTATTATGTGGATATTATTTAAGAAATTTACGGCTTCTTTAAATTCTGGAAAATGAGTACGAAACCCGCTACATTATTTGACAAGGTATGGGATTCTCATGTGGTCAGGAAGATCGAAGGCGGTCCTGACGTCCTTTTTATCGACCGCCATTTCATCCATGAAGTGACCAGTCCGGTAGCTTTTCTGGGGCTGGAAGCGCGTCATTTGAAGGTGATGTTCCCTGAAAAGACGTTTGCGACGGCTGACCACAATACGCCGACCATCAATCAGCACGTCCCGGTGCAGGACCCATTGTCTGCCAATCAGTTGAAAGCGCTTGAGGTGAACGCCGCCAGGTATGGCATCTCTCACTGGGGGCTGGGCAACCCGAAGAACGGGATCGTCCACGTCGTAGGTCCTGAGAACGGGATCACCCTCCCCGGGATGACCATCGTATGCGGCGACAGCCATACCTCGACCCACGGGGCATTCGGCGCTATCGCATTTGGCATCGGCACCTCTGAGGTAGAGATGGTGCTGTCCTCCCAATGTATCATGCAGCCCAAGCCAAAGAAAATGAGGATCAGTGTGAACGGCAGGTTGGGTAAGGGCTTAACGCCAAAGGACGTGGTCCTCTATATCATCTCGAAGCTCACTGCAGCCGGCGCCACGGGCTATTTTGTGGAGTTTGCGGGCGAGGTGTTCAGGAATATGAGCATGGAAGGTCGCATGACGGTCTGCAACATGAGCATTGAAATGGGCGCCCGCGGGGGCATGATCGCTCCCGACGAGACGACCTTCACCTATATCAAGGGCCGCGAAAAGGCGCCCGCGGGAGCTGCCTGGGACAAGGCGCTGGCTTACTGGAAAACATTGCCAACAGAGGATGGCGCGACGTTCGACAAGGAATACCGTTTCGAAGCCGCAGACATCGAGCCCATGATCACCTACGGCACCAATCCCGGTATGGGTATAGGCATTACCCGGCATATCCCGGTGGAAGACGGCGGCAGCAAGGCCAGCTATGACAAATCGCTGGAGTATATGGGCTTCCATAAGGATGACGCCATGCTGGGCAAAAAAGTGGACTATGTCTTTGTCGGCAGCTGCACCAATGGGCGCATCGAGGACTTCCGCGCTTTTGCCTCTATCGTAAAGAATCGCCGGAAAGCCGATCATGTAACGGCGTGGATCGTTCCCGGCAGCCATATCGTCGAACAGCAGATCAAAGAAGAGGGGATACTCGATATACTGACTGCCGCCGGATTCCAGCTGCGTCAGCCCGGATGTTCGGCCTGTCTGGCCATGAATGACGACAAGATACCGGCCGGAAAATATGCTGTCAGCACCAGCAACCGCAACTTTGAAGGCAGACAGGGTCCCGGCGCGAGGACGATGCTGGCGAGCCCGCTGGTGGCTGCCGCTGCAGCCGTGACGGGTGTTGTGACGGACCCCAGGACATTAATGGCAGAATAACTTTCACTTCAACCGTGAGGCCCGGGACGGGCCTCGTCCAAAGGACAATCATTAGCGCTTTGCGGGAGACGCGCTAATTTTTGGAAAAGCGTGTCTCCCGCACACAAATTTTAATAGCATCATGGCTTACGATAAATTCACCGTATTGACGAGCAGCGCCGTCCCCATGCCGATCGAGAATGTGGACACGGACCAGATCATCCCGGCCCGGTTCTTAAAGGCGACCGAGCGCAAGGGTTTTGGCGATAACCTGTTCCGCGACTGGCGGTACAATGCGGACAACACTCCCAAAAGGGATTTTGTATTGAACAATCCTATTTATACCGGGAAGATACTGGTTGGCGGCAAGAACTTCGGCAGCGGCAGCAGCCGCGAGCATGCCGCCTGGGCTATTTATGACTATGGTTTCCGGTGTGTCATATCCAGCTTTTTCGCGGATATATTCAAGAACAACTCGCTCAACATCGGTATCCTGCCGGTACAGGTCAGCCCTGCTTTCCTGGACAGGATCTTCCGGGCCATCGAGGCCGATCCGAAGGCTGAGCTGGAAGTGAACCTTCCGGAGCAGACTATTACCATCCTGGCTACGGGTGAACGCGAATCCTTCGAGATCAACAGCTATAAGAAGCATAACCTCATGAATGGCTATGACGATATCGACTACCTGCAGTCGATGAAGGAGGATATAAAGGTTTTTGCAGATAAGAGTGTTTATTAAACCAACGACATGTCTCCCTCTCCGCGCTATTTAGAGATCATGGATACGACACTCCGGGACGGTGAACAGACGAGCGGCGTCTCTTTTTCACCTTCGGAGAAACTGACGATCGCCCAGCTGCTGCTAACTGAATTGAATGTCGACCGGATCGAGATCGCGTCGGCGCGTGTATCCGAAGGCGAGCTGGCCGCCGTAAAGGCGATCACCAAGTGGGCGAAGGCCAACGATCTTCTGAACCGGATCGAGGTACTGACCTTTGTCGACGGGGACGTCAGCGTGCAGTGGATGCAGCAGGCCGGGGCCAAGGTCATGAACCTGCTGACCAAGGGCTCGCTCAATCACCTGACCCATCAGCTGAAGAAAAAGCCCGAACAGCATTTTGCGGAAGTGGCGGCCGTTATTGCGCTGGGAAGGAAGAAAGGACTGGAGTCGAATGTCTATCTCGAGGACTGGAGCAACGGCATGCGCCATTCGAGGGAGTATGTCTATCAATACCTGGATTTTTTAAGGGGGCAGCCGGTGAAGAGGATCATGCTGCCCGATACGCTTGGCATCCTGGTCCCATCGGAGGTGACCGAATTTATAGGCGCCATTGTTGAGCGCTATCCCGGTCTTCATTTCGACTTTCATGCCCACAACGACTACGACCTCGGTACGGCGAATGTCCTGGAAGGGGTCAAAGCAGGAGCTCACGGCATCCATCTCACGGTCAACGGGATGGGGGAGAGGGCCGGTAATGCGCCGCTGGCCAGCGCCGTCGCGGTGCTCAAGGACTTTCTGCCTTCCGTAAAGACGGCCGTCAACGAGGCGTCGCTCTACCGGGTCAGCAAGCTGGTGGAAACCTTTTCCGGTATACGCATACCTGCCAACAAACCGGTCGTGGGAGAGAATGTATTCACGCAGACGGCCGGCATCCATGCCGACGGCGACAAGAAGAACAAGCTCTATTTCAGCGATCTGATGCCTGAGCGATTTGGCCGCCAGCGCAAATATGCGCTGGGCAAGACCAGCGGCAAGGCGAATATCGAGAACAACCTGGCCCAGCTCGGCATACAGCTGTCCGACAGCGACCTCAAGCTGGTCACTCAAAGGATCATCGAGCTGGGGGACCGGAAGGAAGTGGTCACCCAGGCCGACCTTCCGTATATCATTTCCGATATCCTCGACAGCAAGGCGATCCAGGAGAAAGTCCGGATCGAAAATTATGTGCTTACGCATTCCAAAAATCTGCGTCCGTCCGTGACGGTGAAGATCTCCATCGACGGAGAGATATTCGAGGAGCATGCACAAGGAGATGGTCAGTACGACGCGTTTATGAATGCACTGAAAAAAGTTTATAAGAAGCAGAACCTCGTCCTGCCGACGCTGGCGGACTATACCGTTCGAATCCCACCGGGCGGTAAGACCGACGCCCTCTGTGAGACGGTTATTTCCTGGTCTGCTGCAGGCCGGGAATTCAAGACGAGGGGTTTGGACAGCGACCAGACGGTCTCGGCGATCAAGGCTACGCAGAAAATGCTGAACTTAATTTAAAATTTATCGAATGGCAACTAAAAAAATCTTAATTGTTCCGGGTGACGGAATAGGACAGGAAGTTACCGCTATTGGAAAGAAAGTATTGGATAAGATCGCCGCGAAGTTCGGGCATACATTTACTTATGATGAGGCGCTGATCGGTCATGTCGCGATCGAGGCCACCGGCAGCGCGCTGCCCGATGAGTCGCTGGAGAAGATGCGGAAATCCGATGCCGTGCTGTTCGGCGCCGTTGGCCATCCCAAATACGACAACGATCCATCGGCCAAGGTCCGTCCTGAGCAGGGGCTGCTGAAAATGCGGAAGGAGCTGGGGCTTTATGCCAACCTGCGTCCGATCAAATTATTCGATGAATTGCTGGGTGCTTCCAGCATCAAGCCGGAGATACTGAAGGGAGCCGATATCCTCTTCTTCCGCGAACTGACGGGGGATATCTATTTCGGCGAGAAAGGCCGTAAGAACAATGGCGATACGGCGTATGATATCGCCGAATACAGCCGGTTCGAAGTGGAACGTATCGCCCGCAAGGCCTTCGATGCTGCCCGGACCCGCCGGAAGAAGCTCTGCTCCGTGGACAAGGCTAACGTCCTGGAGACCTCCCGGCTTTGGAGGGAGGTGATACAAAAGGTAGCTAAGGAATATCCCGACGTGGAAGTGGAGCATCAGTTCGTCGATGCGACGGCGATGCTGCTGATCAAGGACCCGCGGCGTTTTGATGTAGTGGTGACGGCTAATCTCTTCGGAGACATTCTCACGGATGAGGCGTCGCAGATAGCGGGTTCCATGGGAATGCTGGCGTCTGCATCGGTCGGTGAAGGGACGGGAGTATATGAGCCCATTCATGGTTCGGCGCATGATATTACCGGGAAGGGTGTGGCGAATCCCCTGGCTTCGATCCTTTCTGCGGCATTGCTGCTGGATATATCTTTTGGGATGAAAAAGGAGTCGGAGACGGTTATCAATGCAGTAGATCAGGTATTGAAAGCGGGTTTCCGGACGAGGGATATAGCGGATGCGTCGACGCCTGCGGAGAAGGTATTGGGAACGGAGGCGATCGGAGCGGAGGTTTTGAAGTTTATTTAGATCCGGATCCAAGAATATCGGTGAAGCACCTGGGTAATCCCGGGTGCTTTTTTTTTGGTGCAGGATGGCACAGGACGGCCATTTGCTAAAAACTTGATAACTTCTTTTAATTCTTTTCTCGAGTAATATCTAATAGGCTGTTGTGCAACCGATTGCGATGTCTCTACGGATGTCCTTGACCCTGGAATTACTCATTTCGCTGGTGATCCGCTACCCTTCCCGACCGAAAACACTAATGATAAAACATCATTTTTTAACCAATAACGAACGATGCCATTATGACCAAAAAACTGCACAGGGGGAATCTCATCCTCCTCTTTCTGCTACTCATGTCCGCTGTTTCCAGTTATGCACAAAATTTCCCGGTAACGGGCAAGGTTACCGATGCCAGTGGCGCGCCGATGGAGGGCGCGACAGTCCTCGAGAAAGGCACGAAGAACTCTACCATCACCAGGCAGGGTGGGATTTTCCAGTTAAATGTCGCATCTGGCAAAGCGATTTTGGTGATCAGTTTTGTCGGGCACGAGCCGCAGGAGATTGCGGTGGGTAACAATGCCAGCTTGAATGTATCCCTAAAGGGATCCAATGACGCCTTATCCGACATTGTGGTCATCGGCTATGCGGCCGTTAAAAGAACGGATGTAACGGGCTCCGTTGCGGGGATCAGCCAGCAGGATATCAAATCCAGACCTGTCGTAACGGCGCTGGATGCTATGCAGGGCAAGATCGCCGGCGTGGATATTACCTCCAACACCCGTCCGGGTGTGCTGGGCGATATAACCATTCGCGGCGTCCGGTCGCTGACGGCGTCCAACACGCCCTTGTTTGTTGTGGACAATATCCCGTTGTCGACGGGTAATATTGACAATATCGACCCGAACGATATCGAGTCGATCGACGTCCTGAAAGACGCTTCCGCCACCGCTATTTATGGTTCGAGAGGCGCTAACGGCGTCGTCATCGTAACGACGAAGACGGGTAAGAACGGCAAGCTGGTGCTGAGTCTGAACAGCTCTGCGACTTTTGAAAAGATCCACGATGGGGACATCATGATGAACTCCAGTCAATACATTGACTTTCGCCGTTGGGCCTACTATTATTCAAACCCCCTGGCCTTCCCAAGAGGCGATCAGCCGACCGTCGCCAATGACAAGTTCATCTTTCTGGTGTCTGCTGATCCCGCCGCCTGGTCAAATATCGCAAAAGGCTGGGCCAGCGGAAAATGGGACGGCTCGCAGGTGGCGACGACAGACTGGAGAGGCATGGTATCGCAAACCGGCGTTACCAACACCCAATTCATAAGCGTCAGCGGGGGATCCGACAAGGTAAAGGCATATGCCTCTTTCGGCTACCTTAATAATAAGGGGACCTCGGTAGGACAGTCGTTTACCCGTTATTCCGGAAGGTCGGGCGTGGACATCGCTGCGACCAAATGGTTCTCGATGGGAAGCAATATCAATGTCAGCTATAATATACAGGAATTTGGTCAGTCGACTGCGGGGAGCAGCGCGGTGTCGGCAACCGGAAGCATCTATGAATCGGCCAGGGCGCTTTTCCCATATGCGGTTCCTTATGATTCTGCGGGCAACCGGGTGCTCTATCCCGGTGGGGACGCGGCCTTTAAAACGATTGTCAACGAGATCAATTATACCAGGGACGAGCGGACAAACCTGAGGGCTTTTGGTAGTTTTTACGGGCAGGCAGACCTGGGCGCCGTGGTTCCTGCGCTGAAAGGACTGAAATACAGACTGAATTTCGGACCCGACTTCTCTTTGTACAAGGACGGGGTGTTTGTGGACGGGCAGTCCGTTATCGGAGCAGGCATCAACCGGGCCTCGCTCGCCAAAGGTCAGGCTTTCTCTTATACGCTGGACAACCTGGTGTATTACAACAAAAACATAAAAGAACATAGCATCGGCATTACCTTGCTGCAGAGCTATACGAAATTCAGCGCCGATACCAGCTCGATCGCCGCGCTGGGCATACCCTTTTCCAGCCAGCTCTGGAATTCGCTGACGCAGGCAAATATCTCTCCTTCGAATCTCACGGGCTACAGTTCCAATCTGACCCAGTATCAATTGCTGTCGTATATGGCGCGGTTGAACTACGGCTTTATGGATAAGTACCTGTTGACTGTCAGCGTACGCCGGGATGGATCGTCTGTGTTGGGTACCGGCCATAAATACTCCACGTTCCCCAGCGCTGCGGTTGCATGGCGGATGAACCGCGAAAAGTTCCTGGAAAATGTATCGTGGCTGAACGAACTTAAACTGAGATTTGGCGTAGGTGTTACCGGCAATTCTGCTATCGCGCCGTATTCCACGCAGGGGGCGGTCACTCCTTTATTCTATCCCTTCCTCAGCAGCACTACGGCAGGTTCGCTGCCGTCGGCGACCCTGGCGAACCAACAGTTGGAATGGGAAAGGACCACCCAGTACAACGCCGGTATCGACTTTAGTATCCTGAACAGAAGGATAACGGCTGTCTTTGACGTGTATACTTCCAATACGCCTAACCTCCTGCTGAACCGCGTTATCCCAAGCGTAACGGGCTACACCAATATCTTCGCCAATATCGGGGCCACGGCAAACCATGGATTCGATCTCAGTCTGTATACGGTGAACGTGAAGACCAGGGATCTGACCTGGACCACCACCACCAATTTCTCTTTTCAGAAGGAACATATTGTTTCCTTGTCCAATGGCAAGCAGGATGATATCAATAACCTGTGGTTTATCGGCCAGCCGATCGGGGTCATTTACGGTTATCAGTCTGCCGGGATC
Organism: Bacteroidota bacterium; assembly: GCA_018267585.1. Classification (GTDB taxonomy): domain Bacteria; phylum Bacteroidota; class Bacteroidia; order Chitinophagales; family Chitinophagaceae; genus Puia. The sequence continues at coordinate 5,357 of JAFDYE010000418.1, read as the reverse complement.
TGGCACTATTCCGACAGCGCGACCTACAAACAGTTCAACGCCAACGGCAACGTGTTCAGTGCTGGTAATGTAAGGCCGGTCGATCAGAACGGTGATCACAAGATCGATCCGAACAATGACCGGAAGATCATCGGCAATACCCGGCCCAATTATATCGTTGGGATGACCAATACCATTTCCTACAAAGGTTTTGATCTGTCGGTGTTCCTGTACGGTCGTTTGAAGTATTGGTTCAGTACCGGCGGGGAGAGCGAAAGCGCCAGGGGTACGCAGCGACTGATCAATTATTATACGGAGAACAACCAGAATTCGGACTATCAAAAGCCGATCTACACTGCGGGAGCGGGTGACCCATACTCTGTCATCCTGGGATACCAGAAGGCATCTTTTATCAAAGTCCGAAACATTTCGCTGGCCTATAACATGAATCCTTCGCTGTTGAAAAAGACAGGGATAGCGAGCCTGAGGCTTTATGCGCAAGCGGCCAATCCCGGCATGTTGTTCCAGAAGATCAAATATATCGATATGGACGTCGTCAATTCTACCACCAATCCAACCGGCATCGCCAACCGGGGAGTTACGTTTGGTATCAATGCTGCGTTTTAATTATCCAAAAAAAATAACTAATGAAAAAATATAAATATTTATTGCTTGTTGTTGTTCTTGGTTCGTCGGCCTGTAAGAAATCGGTGCTGGATGAAACCCTTACCACGGCCAGGGGAATGAGTTTTTATGCAACGGATGCGGGTATCGCTTCGCTGGCGACCGGCACTTACTATGAGATATTCTCCCTGCCCTTCAACGGCGAGTATATGTATGCGAACACCAACTATGGAACGGATGAGTTCCATGTCGGCGGGGACAACTCCAATGCGCAGAACAATGCCTACTCCAACGGGCTTGCTTCGATCATCACTCCCATCAACGGAAATACCATTACCGCCAATGTCCAGTGGGACAACCTGTACCTGGGTATCGGAGACGCCAATTTGCTGATCCAAAGCGCCAGCGCCAGCGCCTCCACTTCTGCGGCGGTAAAGAAGACGGCCCTTGGGGAAGGGTATTTCTTCAGGGCTTACAATTATTTGAGGCTGGTAAGTCAGTACGGCGCCGTTCCGCTGAAGACCAGGGTCAGCACGAATATAGAGCTGGAATTCACGCGCGCCGCACCAAAGGATGTTTATGCGCAGATCATATCAGACTTTGACAGCGCGTATAATTTATTGTCGAACGGTACCGGTCCCGCGCATATTACCAGGGATGCGGCTGCGCATTATCTGGCGAAGGCCTATCTGTGCCGCGCCAGCGAGATCAACGATTCCTGGAATTCATCGACCAAGGCCGCCGACCTGGCCGCTATCGGGCCGTTGTGCGATGCGGTGATCGCCAATCATCCGCTGACAACAGATTTTGGCAATTTGTGGCACTATACGGCGCCGGATGGGGCCAATGAAAAGCTTTCCGAGATCATATTGTCGGCGCAGTTCACCGCGGATGCGTCCACCAACGGGTCCAATACCCAGCATTTGTACTACGATTCCCGGTATGACGACCTGCCGTTCATGCAGCGCGACCTTACGGGCGACCGTCCGTTCAGCCGGCTGGGGACTACCTACTATATGTACAGGATCTATGATCTCGTAAATGACTCGAGGTTCTGGAAGAGCTTTAAGACCAAGGACCTGCTGAACAAGCCTTCGGGCAGCTATGCCGTCGGCGATGTAGGGATCATGTATGTGATCAACCAGCCGGGGGATACCAGGTTCCCGTCTTACAAGATACTTAACACGGTGCCTTACAGCAAGACCGGGAGGCCGATAGCGAATGTTTATGTGGCATATCCTAACGGCGCCACCAATGACGGCGCGCTGTACGTCGATGTACGTTTTCCTTCGCTAAGTAAGTTCCTGGATGGTTCGCGTGTGGGTGGGATGAATGACGTTCGCGGACTCCGCGATATCACACTGGCCCGTTCTGCTGAGACGTATCTGATCGCGGCGGAGGCGAAGATCCGGCTCGCCGCGCTGGGTACGGGTGCTTATACCGACGCATTGCCCTATATCAATGCGGTGAGGAACCGGGCCCAGTATGCCGCCGGCGAGGACCGGTCCGTTTATTACGATGGAGGCGCTGCGCCTTCGAGCAACGGGCAGGCTCCCGCGCTGAATTCTTTTATGCCGGAGAACTCTTACTACGAGTCGAACAATATTCCTGTGACGACGGCCGCTGGCGCCTCGCTGACGGTGTCGGGTATCTCGCCATTGCCTGCAAATGATGAATACATTATCAGCAAGCTGGGTTATACTTCTGATTATGACAGGATGATGTGCTTCCTGCTCGACGAGCGGGCGCGGGAGCTGGCCGGTGAGTTCTTGCGATGGGAGGACCTGTCGCGGACAAAGACGCTGGTGGCGCGGGCAAAGGCGTTCAATCCGGATGCGGCGCCGAACATTAAAGATTTTCATCTGCTGAGGCCGATACCGCAGACTTTTTTGGATGGGATCCAAAGTGGAGGGAAGGCGCTTTCGGGGAGTCAGAAGCAGGCTATGCAGAACCCGGGCTATTGAAGTCCTTGTATGAAGATAAAAGCACCTGAGTATTTTCGGGTGCTTTTTTTATGTCAGCCTGACTATTACTTCCGTCACCACATTCGACAAGGTTTGCACGATCTCGTCAATTCTTTTCCAGGGTCCGCCTGTAAGGGCCAGCTCTTCGAGTTCTCTGATGTCATCTTGCATCGAATCGATGGAAAAATTATGAAGCATAGGTTTCAGGAAATGGGCTTTTTGAAACACGGTTTGAGGATCCTGAGCGACGCAGGCTGTTTTTAGCTCCGCTATCGCCGCCGGCGCCTGGTTGACGAACAGCTGGATCATTTTGTGGACAAAGCTGCTGTTGCCATTGCTGATCTCTTCAAGCCGGCGAAGGTCATAAAGAGGACCATGCCGTTCTCCGGTGCGCGGGGTATCGGCCTGGGAGGGAATGGCTGCTTCAATGGCAAGACGGTCTGACCGTTGGATAAGGCAGTCGGAGATCTTCTTTATCAGTGTTTTTTCGTCGAAGGGCTTCGACAAATAGTCATTCATACCTGCTGCCATACATTTTTCACTTTCGCCACGGATGGCGTTGGCCGTAAGGGCAATGATGGGCAGGCGGTCGTCGATCTCCCGGCGTATTACAGCCGAGGCTTCCAGGCCGCTCATGACGGGCATCTGAATATCCATCAGGACGACGTCTACTGACTGGTGACGCAAAAATTCTACCGCTTCTTTGCCATTGGCGGCCTCGTATATCCTGGTACCGTAGCTTTCAAGGATGGTGGTGGCGACCAGTCTGTTCATGTCATTGTCATCGACAACGAGCACTTTTTTGTTCTTTAGGCTCGCCATATCGTGCGTGGCATCCCGGGAAGGAAGGTCTATTTCACTGCCTTTTTGAAAATCGATCAGCACGGTGACTTTTGTTCCGATGCCTTTCTCGCTGGAAACCCCGATCTCGCCGCCCATCAGTGTTATCAATTCCTTGCAAATGCTCATGCCGAGGCCTGTGCCGCCGTACTGACGTGTTACGGACTCGTATTCCTGTGTGAATTTGTCAAACAGCGTGTGAACGAAGCTTTCTTCCATTCCTACGCCGGTATCGGTCACTTCGATCATTATCTTTTGTGTGTTTCCGTGGTCGGCAAGGACCTTGCAGCAAAGGTCTACGCTTCCTTTCGGGGTGAATTTGACCGCATTGCTCAGCAGGTTGAGCAATATCTGGTTGAGGCGGTAAGGGTCGCCGATGAAGACTTTGGACAGGCCGGGATCGCAGTAGGATATATGAAGGAGCAGTCCCTTTTCTTCTGCCTTGTGCATCATGACCTGCAGGGCCCTGTTGAATACATCCATGGGCTGGAAACCTATCCTTTCCAGCCCCAGTTTGCCAGCTCTGATCTTTGTCAGATCGAGGATGTCGTTGAGGATCACCAGCAAATTTTCCGAGGCGGAATAGATCGTGTCAAGGAAGAACCGTTGCTTTTCATCCAGGTCGGTCTTGGCAAGCTGGCCGGCCATTCCGAGGACGGCATTCATAGGGGTGCGTATCTCGTGACTCATATTGGCGAGAAAATTGTCTTTGGATCTGGCGAACTGTTCGGCCTGTTCCCGCGCGACAATTAGCTCTTTCTCCAGCTGTTTTTGGGCTGAGATATCAATAATGATCCCCGTGAAAACCTTTGCCCCTTTATTTGAATAATAAGAAAAAGAAGAGGATGCCGCGCACCAATAGGTCCCTTTTGTCGGGACTATGAGCCTTGACTCGATATAGAAGGGAGCGAGTGTGTTGCGTGATTCCGTCTGCAGGCGTTCAAAATGAGATCTGTCTTCCGGTCGCATGTAGTCCGAAAGCGAGCGAAAATCCGCCGGATCAATACCGAATATCTTTTCCAGCGCGGGGCTGATATACCGGTATCCTTCCGTGCCGTCCTCCCGGAATTCGAACTCAAAAATGACCCCGGGAATATTTTCGGACAGGCTTTGGAACTGTTGCACTCTCTGTTCAAGCTCGATCTTGGTCCGCTTGATATGGGATATATCGGTGTGCGTTCCGATGATCTTCCTTGGCTTGCCGTCCTGGGTACGTTCGATGACCACGCTGCGGTCGAGTATCCACTTCGCTTCCTCGCCGCTGTCCTGTAAGCGATATTCGATGGCGTCGTGATCGATATCGCCATTCTCGTATTTGCGCCGCCTTTCTTCCAGCAGCCGGCGATCTTCGGAAAGGATCCTGTCCCACCATTCTGCCGGCGTCGGAAGGCCGTTGTCGGCTGTTTTCGTCTCCTGGTGGCCGGTGGAACCGGAGAAATAAGTTTTACCCGTCTGAAAGTCCAGCTCCCAGCAGCTGTCTCCTATTTTTTCGAAGGCCGTTCGGAATTTTCGTTCGAATTCATTTATCCTTGCCAGCGCCAGCTTTTCGCTGGTAATGTCTTCGATCAGGGCAAATTGTTGGGTTACGCGCCCCTGATCGTCAAGAACAGCCTGTCCTTTGGCCCGTCCCCAAAACCAGCTGCCGTCTTTCCTGTAGAGGATCGCTTCGACGCTGAAGGTCTTACCTTCTCTGAAACTGTTGATCGCCTGGCGCAGCACCTGCCTGTCTGAGAGCGGGCCCTTGCAGACTTCGATGGGTGTTTTGCCGATGATCTCCGGTGCGTTAAACCCGGTCATGCGCGAAAACCCCTCGTTGGCCCAAAAGATGACGCCGTGTGGATCCGTAAAGACCACGCCGTTCTCGTTGGCGCTTGCTACCAGCGAAAGCCGTTTGAGCGCCGCTTCCATCTGTCTTCTGCGTGTGAGCTGTGCCTCCAGGTGCGACAGTGT
>JAFDYE010000417.1 GCA_018267585.1 Bacteroidota bacterium | reverse complement strand
TGGCCGAAACATAAATAATGGTGATGATCAAGGTTCCAAGGAACAGGCTCATCCCGATATTCCGCTTCGGATTCTTCATCTCGCCCGCGATAAAAGTGACATTGTTCCAGGCATCGCTGGAAAAGATCGACCCGGTCATTGCCGCGGCAATAGCCCCCACCACAGCCAGTCCCAATACCGGCGCACTGCCCGTGATCAGTTCGGTTCCCTTGTCCTGTATCAGCCGGTGCATATTCCACGCATCCGTCCAGTTATGCTGCCACACCTCGTGGCTCGCACCGATCAGCAACCCCAGTACGATCAGCCCGAACAAGGAAAAAAGCTTGGTGAACGTAAAGATCCGCTGGATCCACTTGCCCCCGTTGATACCCCTGGTATTGATATAGGTAAGAAAAATGATCAGCAGGATCGACACTATCTGCGCCCAGTACACCTTGAAGCCGCCTAACGCAAAGATGATATTCTCGTCTTTCAGCTCCAGCGGATGAAAGAAATATCCTGCAAACTTGGAGAAAGCCACCCCCACCGCGGCAATGGTCCCCGTCTGTATCACCGAGAAGAAGCTCCAGCCATACAGGAACCCCGTCAGCGGATTATATGCTTCCTTAAGATAGACATATTGCCCACCCGCCCTGGGATACATACCGCTCAGCTCGCCATAGCTCACGGCCGCAGTCAGCGTCATGAACCCCGTCAGCACCCAGATAAAGATTAGCCATCCGGCACTGCCGACATTCCTGGCTATATCCGCGCTGACGATAAAAATACCCGACCCGATCATCGACCCGGCGACGATCATCGTACCGTCCAGCAACCCTAGTGTAGGCTTGAATTGATTGGTAGATCCCTCCGGGATAGAGGTTTCACCTGGAATGGAGCTCGTTTTGGTAGTTTCTGCCATAACCACCAAGATAAGGAAATCGCCGCATTCCGCAAGTCCGGAGGGCAATTCCCTTCGCCCCCCACTTACTTCTTCTTATACTCCGAATTCAACCCGTTCACGAGTTCGGTGGTAATATCGTAGGCCGAATCCTTACCATAGACGAAGGAGTTGGGATCGTAGGCGAATATATACGAGTAGTTCTTCTCCTTATTGAAGCGCTTCAGATAGTCCTCGACATCCCTGCGGATACCGGACCTCAGCTTCTCGGTAAAATTATACGTCTCCTGCTCCAGTTGCTGCTTGGTAGCCGCAAACCGCTGCTGCATATCCGCATATTCCCGCTGCGCTTGCTCCCCTTCCGCCTGTGTCATCGAATTCCCCTTCTGCCTCCAGCCCTCGATCTTCTTCTGGTTGTCCCTGTCCATCCTGGTCAGCTGCATGTTCATGTCGTTCTCCTTCGCCTTAGCCTGTTCCTGTGCATCCTTAAAACCATTGTAATGCGCCTGCAGAGAATCCAGATCAAAATAGGCTATCCGGAAATTAGTGCCCGAAGCAGGCTTCTTTTCCGCGCTCGCATCGTGCTTCAGCGCCTGTATCTGCTTGTTTTGAATAACATAAAAGCTCGCTGCCAGGGCTATGGCTACAACTGCCAGAATAGTAGAGATTTTGTTCATAAGTTACCGCAAGATAAAAAAATAGGGGGCTATTAACCCCCTACTTACATTTATTTTAACATTTTCTATCCACAGCTCTCTTCGATAGCTTCGCTACTCTTCCTCGTCGAACTGCATCGCTTCACGGGTCGTTTGCAGCAGCTCATACTCTTCCTTGCTGCCCACGATCATGTTCTCGAAGTCGCGCAGACCCGTACCAGCCGGTATCGGATGGCCCGTGATCACGTTCTCCTTCAGACCGAGCATGTCGTCGCTCTTACCCTGGATCGCCGCAGAAGACAGCACCTTCGTCGTTTCCTGGAAGGACGCAGCCGAGATCCAGCTTTGCGTACCCAGAGAAGCCTTCGTGATACCGAGCAGCAACGGCGCCGAAGTAGCGGCATTGGCATCCCTGAACTCAGCCAGCTTCTTATCATTACGGCGAAGGATCGAGTTCTCTTCCCTGACCTCCCGCAGACTTACGATCTGACCCGCTTTCAGCTTGGTGGACTCGCCGGGATCGGTAACGACCTTCTTGTCGAAGATCCAGTCATTCTCCTCGAGGAAATCAAACTTGTCGACCGTATCCTCTTCGAGGAATCGGGTATCGCCCGGATCCACGATCGTCAGCTTACGCATCATCTGGCGGACGATCACCTCGATATGCTTGTCGTTGATCTTTACACCCTGAAGACGATATACCTCCTGGATTTCATTCACTACATATTCCTGAACCGCGAACGGCCCCTTGATAGAAAGGATATCCGCGGGCGCGACCTGACCATCGGACAGCTGCGAGCCGGCCTTGATGAAGTCACCATCCTGTGCAAGGATCTGCCTGGTCAGCGGCACCAGGTATTTCTTCACGACGCCATCCTTCGCTTCCACGATGATCTCGCGGTTACCACGCTTGATGTTGCCGAAGGCTACCACACCGTCGATCTCGCTCACGATAGCAGGGTTGCCCGGGTTACGCGCTTCGAAAAGCTCCGTTACACGCGGCAGACCACCCGTGATATCCCTCAGTTTGCCCAGCACACGCGGTATCTTCACGATTACCTGACCGGCCTTCACTTCCTCGCCTTCTTCGATGACGATATGCGAACCTACCGGAAGGTTATAGCTCTTGACCTCCTTGTTGCCTTCGATATTGACAGAAGGTATCTTCGTCTTGTCCTTGGTTTCGATAACCACCTTCTCACGGTGACCCGTCTGCTCGTCCGCCTCTTCCCGGTAAGTAATACCTTCGATGACGGCGTCGAACTTCACATTACCCGCGATCTCAGCGACCACAACGTTGTTGAAGGGGTCCCATGAACAGATCACCTCACCCTTCGCAACCTTCTGACCATCCTTCACATTCAACGTCGCTCCATAAGGCACGTTGTTGGTAGCCAGCAGACGGTCGTTCTTCAGGTCCATGATTCGAACCTCACCCGTACGGCCGATAACGATCTGGACCTTCTCACCTTCGTTGTTCTCCGCCGTTACCGTACGAAGACCATCGAACTGGATGGTGCCTTCGAACTTCGCTACCATCGTCGACTCTACCGAGGCGCTGCCCGCAACACCACCTACGTGGAAGGTACGCAGGGTCAGCTGGGTACCAGGCTCACCGATCGACTGAGCGGCGATGATACCAACCGCATCACCCTTCTGCGCCGTATATCCGGTCGCCAGGTTCTTGCCGTAACATTTTACACACACGCCTCGCTTGCTTTCGCAGGTCAGCACCGACCTGATCTCTACCGTTTCAATACCGGCATCTTCGATGGCCTTTCCGATCTCTTCCGTGATCTGCTCACCAGCCGATACGATCAGCTTGTCGGTCGTAAGATCATAAACGTCGTGCAGCGAAGTACGACCGAGGATACGATCATATAATGGTTCAACGATATCTTCATTGTCCTTCAGCGCGGAAGTTGCAATACCCCTCAGCGTACCGCAGTCCTCTTCCGTGATGACCACGTCCTGCGCAACGTCCACCAGACGACGGGTCAGATAGCCGGCATCCGCCGTCTTAAGCGCCGTATCCGCAAGACCTTTACGCGCACCGTGCGTAGAGATGAAGTAGTCCAATACGTTCAGACCACCCTTGAAGTTCGACAGAATAGGGTTTTCGATGATCTCGCTACCCGTCGAGCCGGACTTCCTGGGCTTCGCCATCAGACCCCTGATACCAGCCAGCTGCTTGATCTGCTGCTTGCTGCCACGGGCGCCGGAATCCAGCATCATATACACGGAGTTGAACCCTTGCTTGTCAGAGCTCAGCTCGGAGATCAACGTTTCCGTGATACGGGTATCGACACGGGACCAGATGTCAACGATCTGGTTGTACCGTTCGTTGTTCGTGATCAGACCCATATTGTAGTTATCCCATACTTCGTCAACCTCACCCTTCGCATTGTCCAGCAGCTCTTCCTTCGTATCGGGAATGATCAGGTCATTGATGTTGAACGACAGACCGCCACGGAAAGCCATCCGGAAACCAAGCTGTTTGATGTCATCCAGGAACTTCACCGTCTTCGGGATGTTCGTCCACTTGATGATATTACCGATGATCTCACGCAGCGACTTCTTGGTCAGCAGCGCATTCACAAACCCAACCTCCGCAGGCACGGTCTGATTGAAGAGCACGCGACCAACCGTCGTTTCGAGCAGCTTGTTCTCGAGAACGTCGCCGCTGTTGCGCACCTGCGTCTTGACCTTGATATACGCGTGCAGGTCTACCTGACCTTCATTATAAGCGATGATCACCTCCTCGGCGCTGTAGAAATGCTTGCCTTCTCCCTTTACCTTTTCAGTAGCCGTAGACTTCCTTCCCTTGGTAATATAGTAAAGACCAAGCACCATGTCCTGTGAAGGCAGCGTGATAGGCGTACCGTTCTGCGGGTTGAGAATGTTGTGCGAAGACAGCATCAGCAGCTGAGCCTCGAGAATGGCAGCGCTGCTCAACGGCACGTGAACGGCCATCTGGTCACCGTCAAAGTCGGCGTTGAACGCCGTACACACCAGCGGGTGCAGCTGAATAGCCTTACCTTCGATCAGCTTGGGCTGGAAGGCCTGGATAGACAGACGGTGCAGCGTCGGCGCACGGTTAAGCATCACCGGGTGACCTTTTAATATGTTCTCGAGGATATCCCATACGATAGCCTCTTTCTTGTCGACCAGTTTACGCGCGCTCTTCACCGTCTTCACAATACCCCTCTCGATCAATTTGCGGATGATAAAGGGTTTGAACAGCTCCGCAGCCATATCCTTCGGAAGACCGCACTCGTGCAGCTTCAACTCGGGACCTACCACGATAACCGAACGGCCGGAGTAGTCAACGCGCTTACCCAACAGGTTCTGCCTGAAGCGACCCTGTTTGCCCTTAAGTACGTCACTCAGCGACTTCAGCGCCCTTCCGCCCTCTGCCTTCACGGCATTGGACTTACGGCTGTTGTCGAACAGAGAGTCGATGGCCTCCTGCAGCATACGCTTTTCATTACGCAGGATCACCTCGGGCGCCTTGATCTCCAGCAAACGCTTCAGACGGTTGTTCCGGATGATCACCCGACGATACAGGTCGTTCAGGTCGGAAGACGCAAAACGGCCGCCATCCAGGGGAACCAACGGGCGTAGTTCAGGAGGAATAACCGGAATGTACTGCATCACCATCCACTCTGGACGGTTCGTGATCCGGGAATTCGCGTCACGGAAAGCCTCCACGACACTAAGCCGCTTCAACGCATCCGCCTTACGCTGCTGACTCGTCTCATTGGCAGCAGCATTCCGCAGATCGAAGGACAGCTGATCCAGCTCGATACGCTCCAACAGGTCATGAACCGCTTCAGCACCCATTTTAGCGATGAACTTGCCAGGATCTTCGTCCGGCAGGTACTGATTGTCCTTAGGCAGGGTCTCCAGTATCTCCAGGTACTCTTCTTCCGTCAGCAGATCTCCGTAATTCTGACCCTTGTCCGTACGGATACCGGGCTGAATGACTACATATCTTTCATAATAAATAATGCTCTCAAGCTTTTTCGAACTCATCCCCAACAGGTAGCCGATCTTATTAGGCAATGACTTGAAATACCAGATGTGAACGACCGGAACCACCAGCTTGATGTGGCCCATCCGCTCACGCCTTACCTTCTTCTCGGTGACCTCCACCCCGCAACGATCACACACAATCCCCTTATAGCGGATCCGCTTGTATTTGCCGCAGGCACACTCATAATCCTTGACGGGCCCGAAAATACGCTCGCAGAACAGGCCGTCTCTCTCCGGCTTGTACGTGCGGTAGTTGATAGTCTCAGGCTTCAATACCTCTCCGTAGCTCCTTTCCAGGATGCTATCAGGCGAAGCTAATCCGATAGTGATTTTTGAAAAAGTGGCTCTGGGACGATTTTCTTTTTTAATAGCCATATTGCAATATGCGGTTTTTATTCTTATTCCAACCTCTGCAGGCTTCCGGCAGCTGGATTATATCCAATTCATCCTCAGCCTCTTACACTTAAAGATTAGGTTTACCGGCTCACAAATAATGCCAATAAACCTAAATTAAGGAGGGCAAAGGTACGAATTTAATCGGAAAAATAGTTCGGACCAAAAAACACGCGAAAAATCTCCTTTTTGGCCCGATATCGCCAATTATCTTTAACCGGACCCCGTCCGGCTTGGCTGTTTTCCAAAATTCCACCGATGCCCAACTCACCCACCTATAACACCCCCTGACCCCATTTCGTTCACCTCCCGATAGAATCGTTCACCGCCCGATGGAAACGTTCACCTCCGATAGAATCGTTCACCTCCCGATGGAAACGTTCACCTCCGATAGAATCGCTCACCGCCCGATAGAAACGTTCACTTCCCGATAGAAAAATACCCCCCTCCGCCAGGAGATCCGTCCCTGGATCCCCCCGTCATCCCCCCTAAATTGCCCCAAAAACACACCTTATTATGAAGCACCTTCTCCTCCTTACCCCCCTCCTTGTCCTCGCCGCCTGCAGAAAACACGATACCCCTCCTCCTCCACCCCCCTCCTGCCTCATCAGCGATGTCTTCCACACCGGCTTCACCAACGCCGGCGCTACCAAATTTACCTACGACAGCCAGGGACGCATCCTCCGTTCTGTCGAAAGCGACTCCATTTTAACCACCTTCACCTACGCCGCCGACAGCGTAGTCGCCAATACGACCGTCAATAACGCATTCGTCCTCAGAACCATCACCCACAACAACAAAGACGGTCTGGCCACCAGCCTCCGCGCCACCTATAACGCCGAAGGCACGCTTTGGTACCACCTCACCTATGAATACAACGGCCAACAGGTCATAAGATCCTCCTTTACCGCCTCCACAAGACCCGACACACAGATTACGACCTTTACCTGGTCTGGCGGAAACATGGTTTCTTTAACCAGCGTCAGCGACACCAACAGTACCACGGAAAAATGGGAATACTACACCGACCAGCCCCGCCAACAAGGAGACGCCTCTTTTTTCGACCAGTTCACCGGCGGCTTTGAGATTATCCGCAACAAAAATCTGCTAAAATCCCGCGACGGGGTCGCCTATACCTACGAATTCATCCACGACGGCAAGATCGGCGCCGTAACCGGCAGGGACTCCATCGGGGATATCTTCATCTCCAAATATGACTACGATTGCAAATGACCGGTTCCCGCCGCGGCCGCACACCGCCTGGCCGCGGCCCAAAATACCCTATCCCCTTCTCTCCCCCTCCAGATACTTCTTCCTTATCACATCCTGCACCGGCACATTCCGGATCTTACTCTCCATCCACGATATAATATCGAGGTACATGAACGCCCTCGTCTCAAACCTGTTCCCTTCGAACCTCTTCAACCGCTCAACCAGCTGCTCGAAAGCCGGCCTCAGCTTCCCCGGCGATAGCCCAAACGACCTCCGCAAAAACCGAAAGATCTCCTCCTCCACCCCGCTCAGATTCCCCATCTTCGCCATAAATCGATACACGGACTTGATCAGATACTCCATCAGATCGAAATTCCCCAGCTCGTAGTGCGCGATCAGGTGCAACAGTCGGGAATAACACTGCAGATCCGTTCTCAGATCGACCTTCCAGTTAATGATCTTGTTCAGGTAATCGATCGTCTTCTCATAATCCCCGCTCCCGAAATACAAACACGCGATCTTGTAGTAGAACACCAGTATCCGGTGACGATCGAGATATATCCAATACTCCTTTAATTTTTCCTCGATATAAGGCACCAGGGATACCCCCGCCGTAAACGTACCATCGATAAAATGCTGGTTCAGCTTGGAGATATACAGGTAGACAAAGGTCTGTATCCTGTTGTTGATATTGTTCTTCACGATATCCGACTCGGAGAACTCCTCGAACTGCCTCAGCGTCTCCCTGAACTTCTCGTCGTTCAACAGATCAAAATGCGCCCCCAGCAGATTGTGCATTCCCTTTATATAGTGCGAGGTCTCCGTAACCACCATAAAAGGCTCCCTCTCAAAGAGATCAACCCATTTTTGCGTATACCGGTAGTACATCAGAAAGTCCTGCCGGATATAGGCATACCAGGAAAAGCTCTGATACAGATACAGTTTCTCGTAAAAACCCTGACATTCCGTGATATCCGCCGGCAGCTGCTTCTCAAAGAACTCCCGCACCGCCTCCTCATCCTGCTCATTCCTGGCCACCCCATTCCGGATATACCAGCTGTATAGCTCCAGCGAGAGATTGGACAACCGGCTGATCATCCGGAGCTGCTCGTTCACCGCATCGGTCTCACCCGCCAGCTGATCGGCCCTGTCCTGCATGCTTCGCGTGATATGCAGGGACTCGATCGTCTTCTCAAAGAACAGCACCTGCAGCAGGAAGGTCACCTGGTTGTTCGCCTTCGCCATTTCCTTGATCCGGTCCAACGTCTTCAGACTCTGAAGATACAGTCCCTTGTTATACAGGATACGGGCATAATCCAGTTGCTCATGTAATTGAATATCAATGTTTTCTTCTTGCCTTATCAGCCGAAGGCTGCTGAGTATCTGCCGGTAGAGGTGCGCCTTGGCGTTGGAAAGCTGGGCCTTGCGCAAATTTTTGTTTTTATTTAACAGCTGAGCCTCGTCATATTCCTCCATTTTGTCCATAGCATCAAAGAGTTGTATGCTTTTGAGGTCCTCACTGGAAGAATTACGCGTAATGTATAGCTTAAAGTTCCGTTTTTCGGACTTTTCGAGGGACTTGATCAGCTGGAAAAGGGCGTCTGACGAACGGTTGGGCATCGTAATTTAAAACTTTAAAATCCTTGTCAGCAGTGGGTTCTGGCTCTTTTACCCCCCTCTAAGGGGTGTAAAATCCTGGCAATTATAGTTTGAGTTCGATAAAAAACACAACTACATTCGAAGATACGCTTAAATCACTATTCAGTGGTCCGGCGGTAAACCAACCCATCACTAACCCGCTAATTTCGAACCTTTTTAAAATACACTAATGACCGACAAGAAAATCTTCATCTTTGACACCACCCTCCGCGACGGAGAACAGGTACCCGGTTGTAAGCTGAATACGAAAGAAAAGATCCAGCTGGCCCTCCAGCTCGAAGCCCTCGGCGTCGACATCATCGAAGCCGGCTTTCCCATATCCAGCCCGGGCGACTTCACCTCGGTCAATGAGGTGGCTAAAATTATAAAGAACGCAACTGTCTGCGGCCTGACCCGCGCTGTACAAAAAGATATCGAAGTGGCCGCCGAAGCCCTGAAACCGGCCGCAAGACCCCGCATCCATACGGGCATCGGCTCTTCTGACATCCATATCAAATATAAATTCAACACTACCCGCGAAGACATCCTCGAACGCGCAGCCAAAGCCACCAAATGGGCCAAAAACTTTGTCGACGACGTCGAATTCTTCGCCGAAGACGCCGGCCGCGCCGACATCGAATTCCTCGCCCGCCTGATCGAGACCGTTATCGCCGCCGGAGCTACCGTAGTCAATATACCCGACACCACCGGCTACTGCCTCCCCCACCAGTACGGCGAAAAAATAGCCTATCTCTACAACAACGTCCCCAATATCGACAAGGCCATCATCTCCTGCCACTGTCATAACGACCTGGGCCTGGCTACAGCCAACTCGATCGCCGGAGCCATCGCCGGCGCAAGACAGATCGAATGCACCATCAACGGCATCGGCGAAAGAGCAGGGAATACCTCCCTCGAAGAAGTGGTGATGGTGATCAAACAGCACACCGCAACCCTCGGACTCTATACAGACGTTCGCACGGAAATGCTCAACCCTATCAGCCAGCTGGTATCAGACACGATGCGCGTCCCCGTCCAGCCCAACAAGGCCGTGGTTGGCAGCAACGCCTTCTCCCACTCCTCCGGCATCCACCAGGACGGATTCCTCAAAGAATCCACGACCTACGAAATAATGAGACCCGAAGAGGTCGGCGCAGCAGGCTCTAAGATCGTGCTCACCGCCCGCAGCGGACGCTCGGCCCTCGCCCACCGCCTCCGCATCCTGGGATACGATTTCGACCGCGACGCGGTAGACGTCCTGTACCAGCAATTCCTCCAGGTGGCAGACAGCAAAAAAGAGGTCGAGGACACCGACCTGGTCCAGCTCGCAGAAGCATACAACAAAGCCGCAGTAACCGTATAGTCAAATCCTTTATATCCACTATGGCAAAAACATTATTTGAAAAGATCTGGGACCGGCACGTCGTCAAAACCATCGACGGCGGACCTTCCATCCTCTATATCGACAAACACCTCATCCACGAGGTCACCAGCCCCCAGGCCTTCAAAGGCATCGAGAACAGAGGCCTGGAAGTCTTTCGTCCCCGGCAGATCGTTGCCACCGCAGACCACAACGTACCCACCATCCACCAGGAGCTGCCGATAAAAGAAGAGCTCTCCCGCGTACAGGTGCAGCAGCTGGTGGACAACTGCAAGAGACATCACATCGAATTATACGGCCTTGGTCATCCCTACCAGGGCATCGTTCACGTTATAGGACCCGAGCTCGGCATCACCCAGCCCGGCATGACCATCGTCTGCGGCGACAGCCACACCTCCACGCACGGAGCCTTCGGCTCCATCGCCTTTGGCATCGGCACCAGCGAAGTGGAAATGGTCATGGCCACACAATGCCTCATGCAAAGCAAGCCCAAATTGAAGCGCATCAACGTCGAAGGCCCCCTGGGCAAGGGCGTCGTCTCCAAAGACATCATCCTCTATATCATCGCAAAAATTTCGGCCAGCGGCGCCACAGGCTACTTCGTCGAATACGCCGGCTCCGCCATCCGCAACCTCTCGATGGAAGCCCGCATGACCATCTGCAACATGAGCATCGAAATGGGCGCCCGCGGCGGCATGATCGCCCCCGACGAGACCACCTTCCAATACGTCAAAGGCCGCGAGTTCGCCCCCAATGGCGCCGAATGGGACAAAAAACTCGCCGGATGGCAACAGCTCTATTCCGACAAGGACGCAAAATTTGACCTGGAGATAAATATCGACGCCGCGGAGATCGAACCCATGATCACCTACGGCACCAACCCGGGCATGGGAGTCAGCGTTGGCGGCCGGATCCCAACCTCCGCCGACCCCAAAGCGCTCAACTATATGGGCCTGCAGGCCGGCACTGCCATAAAAGGCAAAAAAGTGGATTATGTATTCATAGGCAGCTGCACGAATTCCCGCATCGAAGACCTTCGACAGGTCGCCTCCTTCGTAAAAGGCAGGAAAAAGGCCGACAACGTCGAAGTATGGGTCGTCCCGGGCAGCAAACAGGTAGAACAACAGGCCATAAAAGAAGGCATCGACAAGGTCTTCGAAGCCGCCGGCTTCAACCTTCGCCAGCCCGGGTGCTCCGCCTGCCTCGCCATGAATGAAGACAAGATACCCGCAGGCAAATACTGCATCTCTACTTCCAACCGCAACTTCGAAGGCCGCCAGGGCCCCAACGCCCGCACACTGCTGGCCAGCCCCCTGACCGCAGCTGTCGCAGCCATCACCGGTGAAGTAGCCGATATCCGTGAGTTCATATAAAACACCATTGCCGCATCATGAGCAAAAAAAGCATAAATAAGGTCACCTCCACCGCCGTCCCCCTCCGGGAAGAGAACGTCGACACAGACCAGATCATCCCCGCCCGCTTCCTCAAAGCGACCAGCCGCGAAGGATTCGGCGAGAACCTCTTCCGTGACTGGCGCTACAACAGCGACGGCAGCCCCAAAAAGGACTTTGTCCTCAACAACCCGACCTATACCGGCAGGATACTTGTCGCCGGAAAGAACTTCGGCTGCGGCTCCAGCCGCGAACACGCCGCCTGGGCTATCAAGGACGCAGGCTTCGACGTCGTTGTCAGCAGCTTCTTCGCAGATATCTTCAGGAACAACGCCCTCAACAACTTCCTGCTCCCCGTGACCGTCAGCGAAGAATTCCTGCAAGACCTCTTTGCTACGATCCAAAAAGACCCACAGGCGACGATCACCGTAGACCTCGAAGCCCAGACAATAACAAATGACACCACAGGCAGGACCGAAAAATTCGAGATCAACAACTATAAAAAGACCTGCCTGCTCAACGGCTATGACGACATCGACTACCTGCTGAGCATCCGCGGCGAGATCGAATCTTTTGAAAAAACGCACGCATAAAATATCCCTACCCAAAAATCTATCGTATGCAAAAAAACATTGTAGTCATTGAAGGCGACGGCATCGGCCCGGAAGTGACCCGTCAGGCGATCAAAGTGCTCAACACCATCGCAGAGACGGGCGGACACGAGTTCACCTACTCCTATCAGCTGATGGGTGCAGACGCGATCGACAAGACCGGCAACCCTCTTCCCGACGCCACCATCGAAGCCGCACTGAATAGCGATGCCATCCTGTTCGGCGCCATCGGCCACCCAAAATATGACAACGATCCTTCCGCCAAAGTACGCCCCGAACAAGGCCTGCTCAAGCTGAGGAAATCACTGCAATTGTTTGCCAACATTCGCCCGGTAACAACCTACCCGTCCCTCCAGCACCTGTCCCCGCTGAAAGCGAAAATTCTGGAAGACGTAGACTTCGTCATCTATCGCGAACTGACCGGCGGCATCTATTTTGGCAAAAAAGAGACCAACGCAGACGCCACACAGGCCTCCGATGAATGCACCTATACCCGCGAAGAGATCGAACGCATCGCACACCTCGCCTTCAAAGCAGCACAGCAACGCAGGAAAAAGCTGACCCTCGTCGACAAGGCCAACGTCCTCGAAACCTCCCGCCTCTGGCGTAAGGTCGTACAAAACATCGCCGGCGAATACCGCGACGTCAAGGTAGACTTCCTCTTCGTCGACAACGCGGCCATGCAGATCATCCTCAATCCCAAACAGTTTGACGGCATCCTGACGGAAAATATGTTCGGCGATATCATCTCAGACGAAGCCAGCGTGATCAGCGGCTCCCTCGGCCTCCTGCCCTCAGCCTCCATCGGCAAAGGCGCGGCCCTCTTCGAACCCATCCACGGCTCCTACCCGCAGGCCACCTGAAAAGACATCGCCAACCCACTCGGCAGCATCCTCTCCGCAGCCATGCTCCTCGACCACTTCGGCCTCCACGCGGAAGCCGATAAAGTACGTGAAGCGGCCAACTGGACCCTGCAGAATGGTTTCGTAACAAAAGACATCGACCCTATAAATTTCTATTTCACTTCCACCATCGGCGAGCTCATCAGCGACTACGTTGGCGGAAAGATCCCGGGCGATATTCACAAAGGGAATATCGAGCTCAGAAAGTCGACTATTATTTAGTACCGTCACCGCGTTCCTGCGGCATTGCGTAAAAAATAATTCGAGACGTAAAAAAAAGTTCTTTGTTTGTTCAAATGGCGGACGTATATTCGTTTTACGAATTACAGCTCCTTCATGGAAAAACGCAGTCTAAATATGATCACCAGGCGACTTCTAACCGCAATTATCATTGTGGTGGTGGTGATTATTATTCCTGCAATTCCGGGAGGAGGGTGGTAAATTAACACAAACAAATAAAAAATACCAGAGACCCGCCTCCCAAAGGCGGGTCTCTTTTTTTAAACATGGCAAACTACTATAACGAGAACACGGTTCTCTGGCTGGACGGCAAGCTCCTCAAAGCTTCCGCAACAAAGGTCGACCTCTACAGTCAGTCCCTCCACTATGGCTATGCCGTATTCGAAGGCATCCGGTCCTATCGCACCGCAGCAGGCACAACGAAGATCTTCAAGCCCGTCGAACACTACGTCAGGCTCGCCAACTCCGCGAAAGCCCTCAACATGCCCTATGGCTATAGCACGGACCAGCTCATCGAAGCCACCTACCAGGTCCTCGAACGCAATAACCTCCGGGACGCCTATATCAGGCCCGTCGTTTACAGCCCCGCCAACATGAGCTTCAACCCGAATACGGAGTCGTATACCGTTATCCAGGCCTGGGAAATGGCTCCCTTCCTCGGCGAAAAGCTCCTGAGAGTAATGACCTCCTCTTTCCAGCGCCCCAATCCAAAAGGATTTAAGATCGAAGCAAAAGCATCCGGTCACTACGTCAACTCGATCCTCGCCAGCCAGGAGGCAAAAGCACAGGGCTACGACGAAGCGCTCCTGACGGACATCAACGGCTTCATCGCCGAAGGCCCCGGCGCAAATATGTTCTTCGAAAAGGACGGACGGCTCTTTACACCCGCCACCGGCAATATCCTCCCCGGCATCACCCGCGCCACCGTGCTCGAAATATGCCGGGAATATGACATCCCGGTCGAAGAAGGACAGTTCACCCCCGGCCAGCTGAAGACCGCCGACGCAGCCTTCTTCTGTGGCACCGCCGCCGAAGTGATCGGCTGGGCTTCCATCGACGAATACCGGTTCCCAAAACCATGGCCGGCTACCCTTGGACGTAAGATACAATCAGCCTACAAAGACATAGTAACAGAAAAACAACATCAACCGGAAACCATAACTATTTAACCCAAAATGGAATTGAACAAATACAGCAAGACGCTCACGCAGGATACGACGCAACCCGCCGCACAGGCGATGTTGTATGGCATCGGACTGACGGACGAAGACCTTAAAAAAGCACAGGTGGGCATCGCCAGCATGGGCTACGACGGCAACACCTGCAACATGCACCTCAACGACCTCGCACAGATCGTCAAAAAAGGCGTCTGGCAGGAAAACCTCGTAGGCCTCACCTTCAATACTATCGGCGTCAGCGACGGCATGGCCAACGGGACCGACGGCATGCGCTACTCCCTCGTCAGCCGCGACGTCATCGCAGACTCCATCGAAGCCATCTGCGGCGCCCAATATTATGACGGCCTCGTCGCCCTGCCCGGCTGCGACAAGAACATGCCCGGCTCCCTCATCGCCATGGGCCGGCTCAACCGCCCCTCCATTATGGTATACGGCGGCACCATCGCCCCCGGCCACTACAAAGGACAGGACCTCAACATCGTCTCCTCCTTCGAAGCGCTGGGACAAAAGATCGCCGGCAAATTGGACGAAGCCGATTTCCAGGGCATCGTCCGCAACTCCTGCCCCGGCGCAGGCGCCTGCGGCGGCATGTATACAGCCAACACGATGGCCGCAGCCATCGAAGCGCTGGGCATGAGCCTCCCCTACTCTTCCTCGAACCCCGCGCTCAGCGAGGAAAAAAAGAAAGAATGCCACGCCGCAGGAGCCGCCATCCGCCTCCTGCTGGAAAAAGATATCAAACCCCGCGACATCATGACGCGGAAAGCGTTCGAGAACGCCATCACAACCATCATGGTCCTCGGCGGCAGCACCAACGCCGTCCTCCACCTCATCGCCATGGCGCGCAGCGTTGACGTTCCCCTTACACAGGACGACTTCCAGGCGATCAGCGACAAAATACCCGTCCTGGCCGACTTTAAGCCCAGCGGCAAATACCTCATGCAGGACCTCCACGACCACGGCGGCATCCCCACCGTCATGAAGTACCTGCTCGAAAAAGGCCTGCTGCACGGCGACTGCCTCACAGTTACCGGCAAAACGCTCGCCGAGAACCTGAAAGACATTCCCTCACTCGACTTCAAAAAACAGGATATTATTAAGCCCCTCGAAACGCCGATCAAAGCAACCGGCCACCTCCAGATCCTCTACGGCAACTTGGCCGAAGGCGGCTCCGTAGCCAAGATCAGCGGCAAGGAAGGCGAACGCTTCGAAGGCACTGCCCGCGTCTTCGACGGCGAACACGAACTCATCAACGGCATCAACACCGGTAAGATCAAAGCCGGCGACGTGGTGGTCATCCGCTACGTAGGCCCCGTGGGCGCACCAGGCATGCCCGAAATGCTCAAGCCCACCGGAGCCCTCATCGGCGCCGGACTCGGCAAAAGCGTCGCCCTCATCACCGACGGCCGCTTCAGCGGAGGTACCCACGGCTTCGTCGTAGGTCATATCACCCCCGAAGCACACCAGGGCGGCACCATCGCATTCGTCAAGGACGACGACATCATCGAGCTCGACGCCACAAAGAATACGATCACGCTGAAGGTCAGCCCCGAAGAGCTCGCCAAAAGAAAAGCCGCCTGGAAACAGCCCGCCCTCAAGGCAACAAAAGGCCTTTTATTCAAATACGCCAAACAAGTCAAAACCGCCGCCGAAGGCTGCGTTACTGACGAACAATAAAAAAATTACGTTATGAGCAATCAAGCAGCTACTCCCACAGCCACAAAACCCAAATCCACAACAACACCTACTCCGGTGGTGCGGGAGTTGAATGGTTCCGCAGCCGTACTCGAAGCCTTCCTCGCAGAAGGCGTTGACACCATCTTCGGCTATCCCGGCGGCGCCATCATGCCGATCTACGACGCCCTCTATGACTACAGCGACAGGCTGAAACATATCCTCGTCCGGCACGAACAGGGAGGCATCCACGCAGCCCAGGGCTATGCCCGCGCCTCCGGCAAGACCGGCGTCGTATTCGCCACCAGCGGCCCCGGCGCCACCAACCTCGTCACCGGCCTCGCCGACGCCATGATCGACAGCACCCCGCTGGTCTGCGTCACCGGCCAGGTCTTCGCCCACCTGCTCGGAACCGACGCCTTCCAGGAAACAGACGTGATCAATATCACCACCCCTGTCACCAAATGGAACTACCAGGTCACCGACGCCACCGAGATACCGGCAGCACTGGCCAAAGCCTTCTATATCGCAGGCAGCGGCCGCCCCGGACCCGTGCTCATCGACATCACCAAGAACGCCCAGGTCCAGAAATTCAACTACGAAGGCTACCAGAAATGCGAACACATCCGCAGCTACCGGCCCAAACCCATCGTCCGTAAAGAATATATTGCCGAGGCGGCAAAACTCATCAGCGAAGCCAAAAAGCCGTTCATCCTCTTCGGCCAGGGCGTCATCCTCGGAACGGCGGAAACGGAATTCAAAGCCTTCGTTGAGAAAAGCGGCATCCCCGCAGCCTGGACGATCATGGGCCTCAGCGCCCTCCCCACCGACCACCCGCTCAACGTCGGCATGCTCGGCATGCACGGCAACTACGGCCCCAACCTCCTTACCAATGACTGCGACGTAATGATCGCCGTCGGCATGCGCTTCGACGACCGCGTCACCGGCCGCCTCGACAAATACGCCAAACAGGCAAAGGTCATCCACCTCGACATCGACCCGGCAGAGATCGACAAGAACGTCAAAGCAACCGTTCCCGTCTGGGGCGACTGCAAAGAAACGCTCCCCCTCCTGACGGCAGCAATAGAGAAAAAGACCTATCCCGAATGGCTTCAACGATTCAAAGACGCCTACCGGCAGGAACAGGAAGCCGTCATCAAGGACGAGCTCAACCCCACCACCGACGAAATGACGATGGGTGAAGTACTGAAAACACTCAACGAGCTCACCGGCGGCGACGCGATCATCGTCACCGACGTCGGCCAGCACCAGATGGTAGCCTGCCGATACGCTCACTTCAACCAGTCCAAAAGCAATATCACATCCGGCGGCCTCGGCACCATGGGCTTCGGCCTGCCCGCCGCCATCGGCGCAAAATTTGGAGCCCCCGACCGAACCGTCATAGCCATCATCGGCGACGGCGGCTTCCAGATGACCCTCCAGGAACTCGGAACCATCATGCAGTTCGGCGCAGCGGTGAAAATACTCATCCTGAACAACCGCTTCCTCGGCATGGTCCGCCAGTGGCAGCAGCTCTTCCACGACAAACGCTATAGCTTCGTCGACATCACCAGCCCCGACTTCGTGCAGCTGGCGAAAGCTTACTATATCGAAGGACAAAGCATCAGCGATCGCAAAGACCTCAGGGCCGCAGTAAAGGCCATGCTCGACCACGACGGCTCCTACCTGCTCGAAGTATTCACGGGCAAGGAGAACAACGTCTTCCCGATGGTCCCCCAGGGTTGCAGCGTCAGCGAGATAAGACTTAAATAATATTGTATGACGACTACCATCAACACAAATTGGAATGCCCGCCTGTACAACGACAAACATAGCTTTGTCTTCAAGTACGGCGAAGACGTAGTCCAGCAGCTGGCGCCCCAACAAGGCGAACGCATCCTGGACCTCGGCTGCGGCACCGGCTACCTGACCAACCTGATAGCACAGGCAGGAGCGCGCGTCGTCGGCATCGACAAGTCGGCATCCATGATCGAAAGAGCCCGCGCCGCCTACCCGGACCTCGACTTCCGGGTACGCACAGCTACAGACTTCCATTTTGATACCCCCTTCGACGCCGTCTTCTCCAACGCTACCCTCCACTGGGTCCTGGACAAGGAAGCCGCTATCGACAGTATCTATAATAACCTCCGCGCCGGCGGACGCCTCATGCTCGAAATGGGCGGCAAAGGCAACGTAGAGGAAATAGTCGTGGCCACCCGCAAGGCGCTCACCCGCCACGGATACTACAGCAACGCCGCCACCCAGGTATGGTACTTCCCCTCCCTCAGCGAGTATACCTCCCTGCTGGAGAAAAGAGGATTCCGCGTCCGCTTCGCCGCTCATTTCGACCGGCCGACAGAGTTGCAGGACACCGACAACGGTATCAAGGACTTTATCAAAATGTTCGGCAACGCCTTCTTCAACGAAATCCCCGAGGCGGAGATCGAGCCCATCCTCGAAGAGATACAGGAGGCGGTCAGACCCACCAACTACCGCAACCACACCTGGTACGGAAATTATAAACGACTTCGCATCGAAGCCATCAAACAATAACAGAAATGAAGCAAGAGTATACCATAACAGTCTACACAGAGAACCAGATCGGCCTCATCAACCGGATCGCCATCCTGTTCTCCCGCAGAAAGATCAATATCGAAAGCCTCAATACCTCCCCCTCGGAAGTGGAAGGCATCCACCGCTTCACCATCGTGATCAACGAGACCGAAGAGGTCGTACGCAAGCTCTGCCGCCAGCTGGAAAAACAGGTGGAGATCCTGAAAGCATATTACAACACCAACGAAGAGATCATCTGGCAGGAACTCGCCCTCTATAAGGTTCCCACAGACGAAATAGCAGAAAAAGTAAAGGTCGAACGCCTCCTCCGCCAGTACGGAGCCCGCGCCGTCGTCATCCGGAAAGACTACACGGTCTTCGAAACCACCGGCCAGCGCGAAGAGATCGACCGCCTCGTCGAAGCACTCGAACCCTACGGCCTCATCGAATTTGTCCGCAGCGCCCGGGTAGCCATCATAAAGGATAGCCACGGCTTCCACG
>JAFDYE010000416.1 GCA_018267585.1 Bacteroidota bacterium | reverse complement strand
GGCATCAAACCGCACCAACCCGTTGAATGTGCTCATCCACAAATTCCCGCCCGGATCCTCCAGTATCCTTAGTATGGTATTGCTCCGCAATCCGCTGTGCTCGTCAAATCGCTTATAGCTCCCCGTATTTCTGTCAAACAACAGCAGCCCGCCTCCCTGCGTCCCGACCCAGAAATTACCCGACCGGTCTTCATGGATACACCGTACCGTATACCCCAGCTCGAACTTCCGGTGCTTCTTCTGCTCGCGGTCGATCCGGATCAGCGACGAGTAGTTGCCGCCCCATAAATTACCTGCCGCGTCCTCCGCAAGACATTGTATATTGACGATGGTAGTATCGAACAGCTCCCAGCGGTCAGACTCCCTGTTCAATATATATAAGGTGCCGTCATTGCTCGTGCTCGCCCACAATCGTTTTTGCCTGTCCTCGTACAGCAGCCATACCTTATTTTCCTCCAACCCGCTGTAGGGGTTCACACAGGCATAGTGTACAAAATTTCCCCCAGTTCGTTTGTACCGGCTGATCCCGCCATACCACGACGAGACCCATATGTCATTCTCCGCGTCACGGAGGATACCCGTAATAAAATTTCCCCCAACGCTCTTCTTATCACCCGGGTCATGCGTAAATACTTTGTACTCGTCCTTCTCCCGGTTCCAGCACCGCAGTCCCCCGCCGTCAGTCCCGATCCAGATACGACGGTCCTGGTCCTCACAGAAAGAAAGGATAAAATTATTGTTGGGGTTGGTATTCTTCTCGGGACTATAGACGATCGTGCGGATAGGATTCGGCCTCGCCTCGATAATATTCACCCCCCCGCGCAGCGTGGCGATCCACTTGCGCCCCAGCTCGTCTTCATATACGGAATAGACCGCGCTGCTGTTGACCACCGGCTTGCCCCCCGGTCCCAGATAGGGAATCGCCTTCGCGTCATCCTGACCCTTGACCAGCAGCCCCTTCCCGTCGCTGGCAATCCAAAGCAGCCCCTTGCGGTCGATACAAAGACCGCTGACGCGGAATACCCCGTCCACATAGCTGCCCGAATACGCGTCCTCGCCGATCGAATACCGGTAAAGACCATTGTCGCTGCCGAACCACAAATGACCTCTCCCATCCGCCCTCAGACAATTACCCTGTATTATGCTTCTGTTCACGACCGCGATCTCTTTCTCCTTCTTCGAATAATGACAAAGCCCCACATTCTCCACGATCAGCCAGGTCGTGCCGTCGCTGCTATCCTGACAGATCGCCGATACCTTGTAGTTCGCAGGTCCGCTGCCCAGCCTCACCTGCCTCCCGATACTGTCGCCTTTTCCAAAGACGAGAAGCCCCGTGCCCCCCGTCGCTACAAGAATATCCCCATGCCCATCCCTGTCTACATTCACAACCTCGGATGAGACCGGCCTGCCCGGCCCTCCCTGCAACGGAATATAGCCCGGGATAGAGAAGGCGCCCCGGTCCGGATGATAAACGCTCAATCCGTTGCGGCCCCCGACCCAGAGATTGTGCCGCTGATCGTCGGCGATACAATAGACCTCGTTTCCCTTGAGAGACGTGCTGTCGCCGATCCTGTTCCTGAATATGGTGAACGACCGGCCGTCGTATCGGTTCAGCCCGTCATAAGTAGTGAACCACATAAACCCCTTATAGTCCTGGTAAACTCCCGTCACTGCATTGTTCGACAACCCGTCCTCGATACCGACATACCGCACCGGCGGAACAGGCCGTTCCTGCCCCCGGGCAACACACGCGACCAACAGTATAGC
>JAFDYE010000415.1 GCA_018267585.1 Bacteroidota bacterium | reverse complement strand
GTTCAGCCGGATCAAATCGCTGAACGCGGTCGTCCGCGAAAAAACCGGGGAAGCCTAACCTAAATCATACCGGGCAGAGTCCCGGCCAAAAAAATCATCCCAACATGAGCGAGAAAAAGTTCCAGCCTTTTGTCAGCCCGGAGACCCAGATGAAGGAATTCACCTTCAAGGCCCTCCTGATGGGCAGCATCTTCGGCATCCTCTTCGGCGCCTCGACCGTCTACCTTGCCCTCAAGGCCGGCCTGACCGTCTCGGCATCCATCCCCATCGCCGTCCTCGCCATCACCCTGGGCCGCAAGCTGTTCAAAACCACCATCCTCGAAAACAATATCATCCAGACGACCGGCAGCGCCAGTGAGTCCATCGCCGCAGGCGTGGTATTCACGCTCCCCGGCTTCCTGTTCCTGTCCACCGCCGACGCAGCCAACTATTTCGACTACGCCGTGATCTTTATCCTCGCCGTCTTCGGCGGACTCCTCGGAACACTGATGATGATCCCCCTCCGCCGCGCACTCATCGTAAAAGAACACGAAACCCTCCCATATCCTGAAGGAACGGCCTGCGCCTCTGTATTAAAAGCCGGAGAAAAAGGCGGGCATTTCGCAAAGACCGCCTTCAGCGGACTCGGATTTGCCTTTGTCTACGCCCTTTTGCAAAAAATGTTCAGGGTCGTCGCGGATACACCCCTGTTCGACACCGTGAAGAACAAAGGCCTCAACAAAATATTCCCATCGGCACAGATATCAGCCGACATCACCCCCGAATATATGGGGGTGGGCTATATCATCGGTCCCCGCATCTCGGGCATCCTCGTTGCCGGCAGCGTCCTCAGCTGGCTCGTGCTTCAGCCCCTTCTCGCCTCCCTGGTCAACCCCGTACAGATCGCCCTCCAGCAGGTAAAACTGGGCTATCTTACGGATATCCATAGCGCGGGCGGATACGGAGGCTGGGATCCCGTCAGCCAGACCTTCGCCGACCCCGCGTCCGCCATCTACCGTAGCTATGTCCGTCTCATCGGCGCGGGCGCAGTCGCTATGGGTGGTTTTATTACGCTGTTAAAAACTGTCCCCACCATTATATCCTCCTTTAAGGACAGCCTCGGCTCGGTAAAGGAAAAAGGCGGCAATAGCCGCCTGCGGACGGAAAGGGACCTGAGCATAAAGGTTGTGCTCTTCGGCAGCATCGCCCTGATCTTCCTCATCGGCATGCTCACCATCATCCCGGGTGACTCCTTTTTCAACCGTCTGCTGATCGGAGTGCTGATCGTAGTCTTTGGCGCTTTCTTCGTCACGGTATCCTCGCGTATCGTGGGCCTTATCGGCAATTCGAACAATCCCATCTCGGGTATGACCATCGCCACGGTAATGAGCACCTGTCTGATATTTCTGGCGGTGGGGTGGGGAGGAAAGGCCTATGAGGCCATGGCCCTCGTCGTAGGAGGAATGG
>JAFDYE010000414.1 GCA_018267585.1 Bacteroidota bacterium | reverse complement strand
CGGATATTGTTTTGTAAACCAGACGGAGGCGGGCGAGATCGTTATATACGGCGTGTTTCTTTTATAGGGCTGGACTTTTGCTTCGTCCTGCCCGGTGGGGTAGAGGCGGGGTTTGGCTGGTTTGTCGTCCGTAAGATCTTTTATGAGGAGCTGGTTCCGGTCGATCTCGTGGAGGGGGGTGGGGCCGCCTACGATATGGGGGATCTTTTTCGTGAAGAAGCGGCTCAGCGGGTTTTTGTCGAAGCCGATGGTCTCTTTGGCGTTGGAGAAGGCGGTGAGGAGGCCGGTGGCGGCGAAGCGCTGGACGTTGATGACCTTGTCGTAGCGTCTTTTTCGGATGAGGCGGCCCATCTTCCAGAGGTTCTTCAGCTTTCCTTCTTTTTTATCCCATATGAGGATCTCATTGAGCCAGGGGTGGCCTGCCAGCAGGGCTTCGTTGCCTTTGCGAACGAGGAAGTCGATGCGGGCTTCGGGGAAGTACTGGTGTAATTTTTCAATGATTGCGGTGGCGAGGACGACGTCACCGATGAAGGCTGTTTGTATAACGAGGAATTTTGGCACGGGCAAACTTACAGTTTTTTTAAGGACGTATGACGGTGACGGTGCCGTCGCCGTTGTACTTGACGATGGCGGATGGTTCTTTGGGGGTATCTTCGTCGCGTCGGTGGTGGACGATGTAGTCGACGCCGTT
This sequence comes from Bacteroidota bacterium, assembly GCA_018267585.1. Taxonomy (GTDB): domain Bacteria; phylum Bacteroidota; class Bacteroidia; order Chitinophagales; family Chitinophagaceae; genus Puia. The sequence continues at coordinate 3,874 of JAFDYE010000414.1, read as the reverse complement.
GAGGATGAGGGGGTCGATCTGCCGGTAGAAAGCGGGGGAAGGGTCACCGGAGATGTTGGCGGAGGTGGAGACGATGGGTTTGCGAAATCTTTTTATGAGATGTTTGCAGAAGGTGTCGTCGACGAGGCGGATGGCGATGGTGCCGTCTTCGTTGACGAGGTTGTCGGCGAAGCCTATTGCGCCTTCGTAGATGACGGTGGTGGGTTTGGTGGTGGACCGGAGATAGTCGAAGACGCGAAGGTCGGGCTGGCTGGTATATTTTAGTATGTCGCGTTCGTCGGCCATGAGGACGATGAGGCTTTTGGTGGCCACCCGTTGTTTGAGGGCATAGACTTTTGCGACGGCGGAGGCGTTGGTTGCGTCGCAGCCGATGCCCCAGATGGTGTCGGTAGGGTAGAGGATGAGGCCGCCGGATTGAAGGGTATTGAGCGCGTTGTCTATGTCTTTTTCGAAGTCCATGACGTAAAGTAACGTATGTTTGCGGAAAAATCAGTAATGGAATTGAAACAATTGATCGCGGAAGCCTGGGGAAACCGGGAGTTATTGAAAGACGCCAGGTATGCGGATGCGGTGCGGGCCGTGATCGAAGAGGTGGACAAGGGCCGGCTGCGGGTGGCTGCGGAAGTCGGACGCGCAGCCGGGGCGGATGGCGGAAGCCGGCCGGGCGCCAAGGCAGAGGGCGCCGACGGGCCGACGAAGGCGGAGGGCTCGTCCTGGCAGGTGAACGAGTGGGTAAAGCAGGCGATCCTTATGTACTTCGGGATCCAGCAGATGCAGACCTGGGATCTGGCCCCATTTGAATTTTATGACAAGATGTTGTTGAAGAAGAACTATAAGGACCTGGGAGTGCGTGCGGTGCCTCATGCGGTGGCCCGTTATGGCGCGTACCTGGCGAAGAATGTAGTGCTGATGCCGAGCTATGTCAATATCGGCGCGTATGTTGACGAGGGAACGATGGTCGACACGTGGGCGACGGTGGGCAGCTGCGCGCAGATCGGAAAAGGCGTGCATCTCAGTGGTGGGGTTGGGATCGGCGGGGTTCTCGAACCTTTGCAGGCTTCGCCTGTAATTATTGAGGACGGCGCGTTTCTTGGCAGCAGGAGCATTGTGGTAGAAGGCGTGGTCGTGGAAAAAGAAGCCGTGCTGGGCGCGAATGTGGTGCTGACGCAGTCGACGAAGATCATCGACGTGAGCGGGAGTTCGCCGGTGGAGTACAAGGGGCGTGTACCGGCCCGTAGTGTAGTGATCCCCGGGAGCTATATGAAGAAATTTCCTGCGGGTGAATATGGAGTGAGCTGTGCGTTGATCATCGGCCAGCGAAAGCCGAGCACGGACCTGAAGACGAGTCTGAATGACGCGTTAAGAGACTTTAACGTAGCGGTTTAATAGACTTCAAAGCCTCCGGATCCGGGGGCTTTGTTTTTTTGCGCGGAGGTTTGCCATAGGACCAATCGAGTCATATGCGTTCATCATCTTCTTTATTGAAGGGATTTTTGATCTCTTTTACCGGAGCGATCCTTTTTTCTACGAAGGCGATCCTGGTGAAGCTCGCTTTTCGCGAGACACATACGGACGCCCTGACCTTACTTACTTTGAGGATGTTGTTGTCCCTGCCTTTTTATCTGGCGGTGGCGTTCTGGAGTTCGCGGAAGGAGGGGAATGTGCGGATGACGAGGTTGCAGTGGATGTGGGTAGTTGTATTGGGCCTGCTGGGGTATTATCTGAGCAGTTTTTTTGATTTTGTGGGGCTTCAGTATATCTCTGCGGGGCTGGAGCGGCTGATCCTTTTTCTTTACCCCAGTTTTTCGGTGCTGATCAACAGTGTTGCGTTCAAGCAGCGGTTGAGCAAGGCACAGGTATGGGCGCTGGCGCTGACCTATACGGGTATCGGGATCGCGTATTTTGGTGAGATCCGTATCGACACGGGGAACCCGAATTTTTACTGGGGCAGTCTATTTGTGTTCCTTTGCTCAATTACTTATGCGTGTTATCTGTCGGGAACGGGCCGGATGGTGCCGGTGCTGGGTGCGGCGAAGTTTACGACGTATAGTATGTTGTCGGCGACTACGGCGATCCTGGTGCATTTCTTTTTGCGGGAGGGGCTGGCGCATGGGCCGGCGCTGCAGGTGGGGCAGGGTAGCGGGGCATTGTGGGTTTATGGGTTGATGCTGGCGGTGATCGCCACGGTGCTGCCGTCTTTTATGTTGTCGGAGGGGATGAAGAGAATAGGGGCAAATAATGCGGCGATCGTGACGAGTGTGGGACCTGTGTCGACGATCTTACAGGCGCATTTCTTTTTGGGGGAGCCGATCTTTGCGGAGCAGCTGATCGGGACGGCGTTGGTGATCGTGGGTGTGTTGCTGATCGGATGGAAGGGGAGGAAGCAGGACGCGATGGTGGAAGTGACGGAGGGAGGGAAGGTGGAAACGGGATAATTTTTTTTCTCCTTTTTGATGCGGGAATTGTTCTTTTCGTATATTTGCACCCCCGAATGAATTATAACTGCTTGTTGTGGTGACGATTGATCGGGATGAGGCCCAGGTGGCGAAATTGGTAGACGCACTGTTTTCAGGTAGCAGCGCCGTAAGGTGTGCTGGTTCGAATCCAGTCCTGGGCACTTTTTAAAGCGTTGTAAATCAAATATTTACGACGCTTTTTTCTTTTATCTACTCTGTACATTCTTCTTTCTCAAGGTCTTCTCGAGCCACTAGATCAGCACACAACCAGCACACCTCGCGACACACGTTTTGGCCATTTTCTATTAAAAAATGGACGTCAAAATAATGGCGCGATTATCGCGAAATAGACAAAAGATATACTATACCGTTAGATGTGGTAGCGCCCCTGGTCAACGTAGAGCAACAGGCATTTTTACCTTCGCAGCGCCTGCGTCTACTACGAAGAGTATGTGATATCCAATAAAAGATCGGGAAATCGGGGAAGGAAGCTTCCGGTATTTCAAGTCTTTTCTGAGGGAAAAATATCTGGCACCTATCGATGTCACAGAAGAGCTCTGTGCCCGGTTTCGAAAATATCTTTTAGACCGTTGTAATGGGGATACGCCTGCAAACTATTTTTCGAGGTTCAAAAAAGTCATCAAGGCTGCCGCGAGGCAGGTATATTTTCGTATAAATCCTGTCGAAGATTTAGCAGCAAAAGGGAATCAAAACAAAATTCGGAAGGAGCATCTTGAATCTGATGAATATCTTTGGCTTTTGAAAACACCATCCACAAATGAAGAAGTAAAAGCTTCATTTATCTTCTGCTGTTATACAGGAATGAGATGGTGTGATATCCAATCATTACGGTGGAAGCATATCATCATACCACAAAGATAGCCAATCTTGACAAATACGGAATTAAACTCCAGGTTTGACAAAATTATGCAAACAATTGATTATTAATTAAATGCTAAAGGGTTGGGCAGCATAGCTCCGCCCAAAGATTCAAATCTCCCAAAAAGTAGCGGTTCGAGAAATGTCCAGTGCACATCGAAAGCCTTGCAAACTATTTGACTTTCAGTATTGACCATTGAACTGATATTCCTTCAACTACTCCGTGTTGGCGGGGTCTTTTGGCAGGATTTAGTCTTTCCTCTCATTTTCCGCTGATCCGCCTCCAATAATGACAGGAAAAATTACCAATTCTGAGAAGGAAAGGCTGTTTCCTTTCAATTCTACGAATGCAGGGTTGTCTTAAATCCGTTACGTACAAGTGCTATCGAGAATATCCATTCATTGTGAAAAGGCTTTATTAGCAGTATTATTCATTTCTTACATTCAACCGTTCGAAGATGGAAATAAAAGAAAAGGCCGCATAACTAGCAATGGTATCCTGATTGAGAATGGCTACTGTCCTTTATCCTATCGCAGCG
>JAFDYE010000413.1 GCA_018267585.1 Bacteroidota bacterium | reverse complement strand
CGGTTCCCGTCCCGAGCAGCGCGTCCTTTATCGCCTCGAAATGGTCCTGCAGCACCGGACTGTTCATTTCGACCGTGATCAGCCCTTCGCGGTCATAGCCTACGGGCCTGTTCTTCGAGTACTCCAGCTGCCGGAAGATGATGAGGGCTACGATGATGAGACCCACGCTGACCGTGAACTGTGTTACGACGAGTATTTTTCTTGGCAGCGTTGCGGAGCGCCCGGCCTTGAAAACGCCTTTCAGCACTTTTACCGGCCTGAAGGAGGACAGGTAAAAGGCGGGATAGCTGCCCGCCAGCAGACTGGTGATGACCGTGAACGCCGTCAGCAGCAGCCAGAACGAGGGTTCTCCAACGGGAATGGTCAGCTGCTTATTCGCCAGCAGGTTGAACATCGGCAGGATCAGCCATGCCAGCAGCAGGGAAAGGACCAGGGCAAAGGATACGCAGACGAACGACTCGATCAGGAACTGGACCACCAGTTGCCGCCGAAGGGACCCGATAGTCTTGCGGATACCCACCTCTTTTGCACGGTGCTCGCTGCGGGCCGTGCTGAGATTCATAAAATTGATACAGGCAAGCAGGAGGACAAAGATCCCGATCAGGCTGAACAGGCGCACGAACTCCGCGCGACCCGCCACCATCCTGCCATCAGCGAAGCGGCTGTAGAGATTCCATCTGTCCATGGGATGCAGCAGCAGGTCTTCTCCGCCGCCCCTGCCAAAGGGCTTGGTGAGGTCCTTTATCCGGGCGGAAAGCAGCGCGATATCGGTCCTTTCATTGACCTGTACGTAGAGTGAAAAATGGTGATTGGTCCAGTCATTCTTCAACGAGTCCGCAGGATTATCCTTGTTGTCCCAGGCCAGTAGAAAGCCGAGACCGGTCAGGCGGGTGTTCTCCGGGATGTCCTCATAGACGCCTTTCACGTGCATATCGGTGCGGCCTCCGACCCGGACGACCTGGTTCATCGGGTCGGCTTGGCCGAAAAGGGCCCTGGCCGTAGCCCGGCTGATGAGTATGGCGTAGGGATCGGCCAGCGCGCCGCGGTCGCCGGCGATCATCTTTAAGGTGAACATTTCGGGAAAACCCCGCTGTGTCCAGAAGCCCCAGCTGCTGATATTTTTGTCGCCGACTGCCAGCGCGGACGGGGCATGGCCGACCAGGACCGCGTCTTTTATCTCGCCGGGAAACCTGCGCTTCAATTCGGCGCACATCGGCACCGACGCATACTCGCCGCCATGCGGCACGCCGTTCTCCTTCGCAATGGAGACGATATCCGCCAGCCGGCTGTGATTGGCGAAGGCGTGGTTGGCCGTCATCTCGTCCCATACCCACAGCCCGATCAGCAGGGTCACGGCCATACCTACTGCCAGACCGGTGATATTGATCAGGGAATAGAGCCTGTTCTTTTGGAGACTTCTCCAGGCGATCGTAAGATAGGTTTTTAACATAATGGTCTTTTTCTATTTTTGGGGCAGATCACCGCGGTCAGCGGCTACATCAATTGGCGCCGCGCAGGCCGGTCTGCTCCTTCTTCTCCCTGCTGAGCACGCGGTGTGCGATTATCACGGCGAGCAGCATGCAGAGCGCGCCAACCAGGAAGTGCATGCCGGGGAACTGGAATGGAGCCTTGCTGCTGGTGAAATAGGCGAATAGATTGTTCAGGATCAGCGGACCCAGCACCGTAGTTAGACTCATAAGGCTTGTCAGCGAACCCTGTAATGCCCCCTGCTCGTTTGGCGCTACATGACCCGAGATGACCGACTGCAGCGACGGGCCGCAAATCCCGCCCAGGCAATAGGGGACCAGGAAGGCGAACATCATCCAGCCCCGGGTGGCGAAGGCGAAGAGGACAAGGCCTATCGTATAAAGAGATAGCCCGAGGTAGATGCTTCTCTCATTGCCTATCTTCGGAATAATGACGCGCGTAAGGCCGGCCTGTACGGCGCCGACCAGGACACCCACCACGGTCAGGGAGATGCCGATCATCTTTTCGCTCCATCCAAACCGATAGCTCGTAAAGAAATTCCAGTTGCCCTGCACAGACTGCGCGGCAAAATAGATGAGAAAAAAACTAAAGGCAAGACCCCCGATCTCCGGGTGCTGGACCAGGTATTTTAGCGACCCCAGCGGATTAGCACGTTTCCAGTCGAAGGGACGCCGGTTTTCCTTGCTCAGCGATTCGGGCAGAATAAAATATCCATAGATACAGTTCAGCAGGCACAATACTGCAGCGCCATAGAAAGGAGCCCTGATCCCCCAGGTCGACAACAGGGAGCCCAGGGCGGGGCCCAGCACGAAACCAAGTCCAAAGGCCGCGCCGATCATGCCGAAGTTCTTGGCCCTCGTCGTCTCATCCGGGCTGACGTCGGCGATATAGGCAGTGGCGGTGGTGAAGCTGGCCCCGGTGATTCCCGCGATCACCCTTCCGATAAAAAGCCATCCATAGGCAGGCGCCAGGGCGAGTATCAGGTAGTCGATACCGAAGCCGAGCAGCGCGAACAGAAGAGTAGGGCGGCGGCCATATTTGTCGCTCAAATTTCCGATGATCGGCGAGAAGATGAACTGTGTGATCGCAAACGCCGACAGCAGATAGGCGCCATAGGGACTGGCCTCATTGACTTTTATGCCCTTCAGTTGGGCGATCAGATCGGCCATCACGGGAATGATTATTCCCCATCCCATCACATCGATGAAAAGCGTAATAAAAATGAAACCAATAGCAGCTTTTTTGGACGTTTGCATAAAATATAAGGTTTGTACGGTCGGCTTTCCCGCGGGAAAGTGCAAACCTACGTTGCAATTTGTAATTATTAGGGTGGTGAATGCGCCAATCTACCGGGGAATTTTGCCGTTCTTAAAATACCATTGTGGCAGATCGCGGCAACGGCATCCGGCGAACGGTTGCGGTCAGGTGGGGATAATGGTAAATTAATGATCCACGATCGCCGGTAGCCTTAATTTTACGCCATGTCAGAAAGAAGAAAATTCATCCGGAATGTGCTGCTGTCGACAGGTACGATACCCGCATTTTCGT
>JAFDYE010000412.1 GCA_018267585.1 Bacteroidota bacterium | reverse complement strand
GTTAATAAAGAGGCGGAAACAGAAGTCAAAAATATTCGTTATTATTGTATAAAGCTCAATAACTTAAAAATGGATAATAATTTTTCAGCCCAGGTAAAGGAGATTATATCGTTCAGCAGGGAGGAGGCTTTGCGTCTGGGGAACGATTTTATCGGTACGGAGCACTTATTGCTGGGGTTGATCCGTGAGGGTGATAATACAGCTGTCCGCATTTTAAAGTCTTTCAATGTGGACCTGTATGAATTACGGAAGGAGGTGGAAATGGCAGTAAAGGATAAGACCGGTAAAAACATAGCTAATATCAATAGTCTTCCCCTGACAAAACAGGCGGAGAAAGTGATACGAGTGACCGTTCTGGAAGCAAAGGCCCTGAAAAGCCCTACGGTAGAAACTGAACACCTGATGCTCTCCATCCTGAAGAACAAAGAAAACATTGCTACTCAAATCTTAAATCAATTTGACGTGGACTACGACTTATTTAGAAACGAACTTGGCGTTGTAAAAAGCAATGACGTTCGCAGCGAGTATGCGGAAGAGAATGACGATGATTTCGATGAGGAGAAGAAATACTCGCAACAGAAATCGCGTTCTGCCGGGAATGCGAAAAGCAAGACTCCGGTACTGGACAATTTTGGCAGGGATATCACCAGACTGGCGGAGATGGGGGCACTGGATCCTATCGTAGGCCGGGAAGAGGAGATCGAAAGGGTATCGCAGATACTGTCCCGCCGCAAGAAGAACAACCCGATCCTTATCGGTGAACCCGGTGTAGGTAAGACGGCAATCGTGGAAGGTCTGGCACTCCGGATCGTCCAGCGGAAAGTGTCACGGGTATTGTTCGACAAGCGCGTCATCTCCCTGGATCTGGCGGCACTTGTCGCCGGCACCAAATACCGGGGTCAGTTCGAAGAAAGAATGAAGGCCATCATGAACGAGCTGGAAAAGAACAGGGACGTCATCCTCTTCATCGATGAGATACACACGATCGTCGGTGCGGGTGGAGCGAGCGGTTCACTCGATGCGTCGAATATCTTCAAACCGGCTCTGGCCCGTGGCGAACTGCAGTGCATTGGCGCCTCAACGCTGGACGAGTATCGCATGTATATCGAAAAGGACGGCGCGCTCGACAGACGTTTTCAGAAGGTGATGGTAGATCCCCCGAGTGTGGAAGAGACCATCCAGATATTGAACAACATTAAGTCCAAATACGAGGATTATCATAACGTAACCTATTCCGAAGACGCCATTGACGCCTGTGTGAAGCTGAGCGACCGTTATATGACGGACCGGCTGTTGCCGGACAAGGCTATCGACGTACTGGACGAGGTTGGCGCAAGAGTTCACCTGAAGAATATCAACGTGCCCCAGAACATCGTTGATCTCGAGAAGAAGATCGAAGACGTAAAGAACGAGAAGAACAAGGTCGTGAAGAGCCAGAAGTTCGAAGAAGCGGCTTCGCTCAGAGATACGGAAAAGCGTCTGCAGGAAGAGCTCGAGAAGGCGAAAGCAGAGTGGGAAGAGGAGAGCAAGCACAAGCGCTATCCGATCGATGAAGAGAATATTGCTGAAGTGGTCAGCATGATGACGGGTATCCCCGTCAAGCGGATGGTACAGGCCGAAACGGAAAAGCTTAGGAATATGGCCATCGACATGCGCGGCATGGTGGTAGGCCAGGACGACGCGATCACGAAGGTGGTGAAAGCCATTCAGCGTAACCGGGTAGGTCTTAAGGACCCGAAGAAGCCGATCGGCACCTTTATCTTCCTCGGTCCTACCGGGGTCGGTAAGACAGAGCTGGCCAGGGCGCTCGCCCGCTATATGTTCGATTCCGAAGATTCTTTGATCCGGATCGATATGAGCGAATACATGGAGAAATTCACGGTGAGCCGTCTTATCGGTGCGCCTCCGGGATATGTCGGTTACGAAGAAGGCGGTCAGCTGACGGAACGGGTCCGTCGCAAACCCTACTCCGTGATCCTGCTGGATGAGATCGAAAAGGCACACCCTGATATTTACAATATCCTGCTGCAGGTGCTTGACGATGGACAGCTGACGGATGGTTTGGGCCGTAAAGTGGATTTCAAGAATACGCTGATCATCATGACCTCGAACATTGGTGTACGTCAGCTGAAGGATTTTGGCGACGGGGTTGGTTTCGCAACCGCGGCCCGTACTCAGAATGCTGAAGAGAACAATAAGGCCGTCATCGAAAAGGCGTTGAAGCGTACCTTCAGCCCTGAGTTCCTGAACAGGATCGACGACGTGGTCATCTTCAATTCGCTGAACAAGGAGCATATCTTCCAGATCATCGATATCCTGATGAAGGGCGTGCTGAAACGTCTCAGCAACCTGGGCTTTACCCTCGAGCTGACGGACGAGGCCAAGAACTTCATCGCGGATAAGGGATACGATTCACAATTCGGGGCGCGTCCTCTGCACAGGGCTATCCAGAAATACCTGGAAGATCCCCTGGCCGAAGAGATCCTGAATATGAATATCAAGAACGGGGATATCCTGATCGCGGATCTGGATAAGGAGAATTCGAAGATCAAGTTCAGTCTTAAGGAGAAGACGAAAGAAAAGTCAGAAGCATAATCTTAAAAATATAAAAAAGAAAAGCCATCCGAACGGATGGCTTTTTTTATGCATTTTTGTGGAGCAATGGAAAAGATAATCATTACGATCGACGGCTGGTCTTCGTGCGGGAAGAGCACGCTGGCAAAGCAGCTGGCCCGGGAGCTCCATTATGTTTATATCGACAGCGGCGCCATGTACCGGGCCATCACGTTGCATTTCCTGCGGAACCATGTGGACTGGACGAATGCGGAGGCCGTCGGGCACGCGCTGGAAGAGATCCGGCTGGAGTTCGTGACCAATCACAAGAACGGGCAGACGGAGATGTGGCTTAACGGCGAGAACGTGGAGTATGTGATCCGGGACCTGGTGATCGCGGAAAAGGTCAGCGAGGTGGCGGCTATCCGGGCGGTCCGGGAGTTTGCCGTGTCCCGTCAGCAGGAGATGGGTAAGAAGAAGGGGATTGTGATGGATGGGAGGGATATCGGAACGGTGGTGTTTCCGCATGCCGAGCTGAAGATATTTATGACGGCTGATGAGGAGGTGCGGGTGCAGCGGAGGTTCAGGGAACTTTACGAGAAGAACCCGAATGTGACCCTGGAGGAGGTAAAACACAATCTGTCGATGCGGGACTATATCGACTCGCACAGGGAGGTGAGCCCGCTGAGGAAGGCCGAGGACGCGATCGTGCTCGATAATTCGCATATATCGATGAAGGAGCAGCTGGAGATCGCAAAGAAATGGGTGAAGGAGATCCTGGGTTGATTGCCGGAATAAAAAAAAGCCCGCATGAAGCGGGCTTTTGTATTGAGATCGAGGTCTAGCGGAGGAACAACATTTCGCGGTATTTCGAAAGGACCCACTCCTTGTCGTCGACGAGCAGCTCGAGCTTGTCAACGTGGTAGCGGATCTGGTCGAAGAAGGGCTCTTTTACCTGGCTGTTGTAGGCGATGGCCTTGGTGCGCGTATCGCTGATCGCGTTGGCGACCTTGCGGGCTTCGATCATCTTCTGAACCAGTTCGCTGACCTTGGCAATGTGCGTGGCGATCTGCTCGAGAATGGCCTGCTGGTTGGAATAGAAGTTGGCAGGAAGACCGAGTTCCTTCATACCCTTGATGTTCTGGATGAGGGTATTCTGGTACTTGATAGCCGGGGGCAGGATGTGGCTGGTGGCCAGCTCGCCCATGATGCGGGCTTCGATCTGTACCCGCTTGATATACATTTCCAGCTGGATCTCGTGGCGCGCCTCCAGCTCGATGTGGGTATATACGCCGTTGGATTCGAAGAGGTGCTTGGCCTTTTCGGTGACCATAGCGTCGAGCGCCAGCGGGGTCGTGCGGACGTTGGGCAGGCCGCGTCTTTCGGCTTCGTGATGCCATTCTTCGCTGTAGCCGTCGCCTTCGAACAGTACTTTTTCGCTGCCCACGACGTATTCGCGGATAACGTGCATGATGGCGATCTCTTTCTTCTCGCCCTTTTCGATGAGGGAGTCGACGTCCTTCTTGAACTTCCTGAGCGTTTCGGCCAGGATGGTGTTG
>JAFDYE010000411.1 GCA_018267585.1 Bacteroidota bacterium | reverse complement strand
TGGCGCCGATGGCAAAACGGTTGCCGGCTTTGCCGTGGAGCACGAGTTTGAGCCAGTGATTGCCGGGGACGCGGTTGTTGCGATAGACGAAGGCGGGCATATTGACGTTGTTGACGACGAGGTCGAGGTTGCCGTCGTTGTCGAGGTCTACGTAGGCGCTGCCGTTGGAGAAGCCGGGCTGGTCTAGTCCCCACTCGCGGGCCATATTGGTGAAGTGCAGGTCGCCGTTGTTGTGAAAGGCGTAGTTGGGCATGGGGTGGGAGGGGATGAGGTCGATCAGCTTGCGGAAGTCGCGGTCCTTGCCGCTGAGGATGCTGGTCATCACCTCCTGGTTGGAGATATATTGTATATAGTCCTCGTTGGTGAGGTCTTTGTAGATGCCGTTGGCGACGAAGATGTCTTTATTGCCGTCGTTGTCGAGGTCGGTGATGAGGGCGCCCCAGCTCCAGTCGGTGGCCTGTACGCCGGCGAGGCGGCCGATCTCGCTGAAGGTATTGTTACAGTTGTTCAGCTGCAGCGTATTCCGGGTGAACTGGTGCCAGTAGCCGTAGCGGAGGTCGAGCTGGTATTTTTCCCAGTTCTCGAATGTGGTGTTGATCTTTATCCTGGATTCGTCATCCGGCAGCATCTCGGTGACAAAGATATCGGGCCAGCTGTCGTTGTTGATATCGGCCATATCCGCGCCCATCGAGGCGTTGCTGATGCTGTGCATCTGGTCCTCCAGCACTTCGCGGAAGGTTCCGTTGCGGTTGTTGATATAGAGATAGTCGCGCTCGAAGAAATCATTGGAAACATAGATATCGGGCCAGCCGTCCTTGTTGACGTCGCCAACCGTGACGCCGAGACCAAAGCCGATGACGCTGCCGTAGATGCCGGCCTCTTTGCTGACATCGTTGAAATGGCCGCCGTCGTTGCGGTAGAGTTTGTCGCCCCCCAGCGAATCGCGGATGTTGCGCTCGTTGTGTTGGAGGTTAAAGGTGCTGATGGGTTTGGAGGCGTTGCGCAGCAGGAAGAGGTCGAGGTCGCCGTCGTGGTCGTAGTCAAAGAACGCTGCGTGGGTCGAGTAGCCGCCGTCCCGGATGCCGTATTCCGCCGCGCGGTCGGTGAAGGTTCCGTTGCCGTTGTTGATGTATAGCTGGTTGGGGCGGGTGTCGCCTTTTGCAATGCCGCTGCTGCAGACGTATATATCGACTAATCCGTCGCCGTTGACGTCGGCCATGCACACGCCGGTCGACCATTTCCCGGCCTTGCGGATGCCCGCCTTTTCGGTGATGTCTTCGAAATGAAAATTCCCTTTGTTGAGATAGAGCTTGTTGTCGACCTGGTTGCCGGTGAAGAAGATATCCGGCAGGCCGTCGTTGTTGATATCGCCGACGGCTACTCCGCCGCCGGTGTAGAAGTTGCGATAGGTAAATATATTAAACGCCTCGTCGTATTCCAATTTGTTGTCGAAGTCGATGCCGGTCTGGCCGGGGCTGAGCAGCTGGAACAGGGTGTGGGTGTTGGCGTTCCGGATCTGGCAGCCGGTGAGGAGGCCGAAGAGGACGACGAACAGCAGGTGGCGATATGAGCGGGTGAGCGAGGTCATGGCTGGGTAGGGTTGTCGGCGAGGAGATCGGTGTAGTCGACATTGACGTGGGCGTCGTCTTTTCTTCCGACGACGATCCGTCTGTTGCCGTCGACCTTTACAAAGATGGTCCCGCGTTTGGGGTCGGTGAGTTTTATAAAATTATTTCCAGGATACCATTTCGTATAGAGGTTTACGACGTCCAGCATCAGGCTATCGGCGAAGAGGCTCCGGTTCCACGGCGCCCAGGCGTCGTATTCGAACTGGGCCCACATTTTATAGATCGTGTCGTTGCGGAAGACGGGGTAGAAGTTCATCGAGGCGGGCTGCTTGAGCTGCCCCGGTCCGCGCAGCGGGTAGAGGACGGCCGTGCTGTTGGCGCCGTCTTCGAATATCCCCTTGTTGTGCATGCCCCAGCAGTAGTCATAGAACTGTCGCCTTGTCATCCCGAAGTGGACGTCCATGATCAACTGGTTGGCGGTCCTGCCGCTGGCGAGCTCTTTTTTTACGAGGCTGGAATAGCTGCGCGCTCCGTCGCGGCAGGCGGAGAAGAGAACGGCCAGTGTGATCAGACTACTCCTTAAATAAATGGATCGAATCATTGTTGGTTGCTACTATAAATATAGGCTGATGTTTCGTTACAATTGTCCGGATGTCTCTGACGGCGCCTTGTACGAAGAAGCCGGACTGTTGGGGGGACAGGGGGGTGAAGCCGCCTTTGCCGTCGCCTTTCAGGAAGAGGCCGTAGCTGGCATCGTAGATGCCCGTCTC
>JAFDYE010000410.1 GCA_018267585.1 Bacteroidota bacterium | reverse complement strand
GATCATAGAAGAAGGCATCAGGCTGGCCGAGGCAAAGAACAACCGGCTGCCGGTGACGATCCGCGTCGGCGAGCTCGGCGATCTGTCGGTGCCCGGTGATGAAAGCAAGCTCAAGCGCTGTATCATGAATCTGGTCTGCAATGCCGTCGAGGCGCTGCAGGACCAGAAGGTCGCAAACCCCCATGTCGATATCTCCGCGGCTATCGGGGACGGCGCCATGCTCATCTCCGTCCGGGACAACGGAAAAGGCATCCCGGCGGAAATACTCAAGACCCTGTTCGAGCCTTTTGTTACCAGGCAAAAGAACAACGGGACGGGGCTGGGGCTGGCCATCGTCAAGCAGTATGTCGTTGCACACGGAGGTGAGATATGGGTAGAGAATGACAACGGCGCCGTATTTACCATTGCACTTCCTCTGTAAGTTATGAAGAAATATGCCATGGCCTTTTTACTGGGTCTGATCTTTGCCGCCATAACTGCCTTTTTCTGGTTCTATGACTGGAAATACAGCCTGCCCACTCCGGTTCCTTTGGGCTATAAGTCGGTCAACTGTGGTACTCCGATAGGAGTGCTGGGTCGGCTGCAGTCGGGCAACAGGCCTTTGTTCCTTCATTTCTTCAATCCGGCCTGTCCGTGCTCGCGGTTCAATATCCCGCATTTCCGGTCGCTGGTGAATCAGTACGGGTCGAAGGTTGATTTCGCGATCGTGGTGATGAGCGACAAAAAACATACGGCAGAAGAGATACAGAACCGGCTGGGAGTGGATATCCCCGTCCTGTTCGACTCCGCCATCGCCCGTGCATGCGGGGTGTACTCCACGCCGCAGGCCGCGATCATCAGCCCCGGGCACCGGCTTTATTACCGGGGCAACTACAACAAGAGCCGGTATTGCACCAATAAGAACAGTGACTATGCCCGCATGGCTCTCGAAGACCTGTTGAACGATCATCCGGATCTGTCATTCAGCCCCTATGCGGTAAAAGCATATGGCTGTGAGCTCCCAACCTGCACAAAATGAAAAATCAGCTCCTCCACGCCGATGCCGAGCTACAGCAGCACGCGATAGCTGCCGAGCTCGAAGTGAAAAGACGGTCCGATCGATTGATGGACTACTTTCTTGTCTCCTATTTCGCGGGAGGATTGTTGCTGGCCTTTTATTATGATACCTGGCTGATAGCGGCAGGGGTCGGAAGTCTTTCGCTGGCTGCCTATTACTCCGCCAAAAAGCTCGCGCCGGATTCGGATCTGTATCAGTATGTCCTGAGCGTCGTGCTGGCCTTGTTCATGGCCCAGTATATCTACCAGATGCACGGGATGTTCGAGATGCACTTTACCGCGTTCATAGGCAGCGCCGTTCTGATCACCTATCAGAACTGGAAGCTGCAGATCCCGATCGCGATCGCCGTGGTGGGTCATCATGCCGTGTTTGGCTATCTGCAGAATGGGGGGTTTAACGAGATCTATTTTACGCAGCTGGGATCTTTTGAGCTGAACACTTTTATTATTCATATCATACTGGCGGCCGTTATCTTCTTTATCTGCGGTCTCTGGTCTTACCAGCTGAATAAATACCGTACTATCCGGGTCTTGCAGGCCGCGAAGGTAGAGCGGCTGCAGAGGGAAGCGCTGGATGCGGCCAATATAAAAAAGGAAGAGCTCGAGCGGCAGGTAGCCGCGCTGCTGGACAAAGCGGTAGCTCAAGGCAAGCACGAGATCGCTTCGGATATCCTGCATGACATCGGAAATGCGGTGGTGGGTTTCGGATCCTATCTTACGCGGATACGGCGGATGCAGGAGAACGACAGTCCGGAACATCTTGTGAAGCTATCCGCTTTTGTCCAGTCGCAGCGTGGGGCGCTGGCGGGCGCGATAGGCGAGACCCGGGCGGATGCGATGGCGACCATGTTAGGTGGTATCGCTCAGACGCAAAAGAACAACCAGGAGGAGATCGGCCGCACGATCTCGGAGCAGCTGTCAATCATTACGCGGATCCAGGATATCCTCAATATCCAGCGGCAGTATATCTCCGGGCGGGACAAAGAGAGAAAGCAGGTCAATCTGCGGGAGATCGTGAACGACAGCATGTCGATGCTCTTTGCGTCGGTCGACAAGCACGGGGTC
>JAFDYE010000040.1 GCA_018267585.1 Bacteroidota bacterium | reverse complement strand
CGATGCTCCTGTTGCTCTTTACGACACCCTTTAGTCTATAGGTACCCGTTGGGTCAATGGAGGACGATAATTTGCCGGGAATAAATCCGCTCAGCGGCATCAGGAACAAAAAGAGGAGACTCTTCATACAAACATGTTTTAAGCGTTTAGGAATCAGCTTTCTCATGTTTGATTTGCACATCCAAATTACTAAATAAAAAAAATAGTTTCTCAAAAAGTTGGTGCAATCAAAAAAATATTCACACCTTTGCACTGTTAAAAAAATACAAAATGCGCCTCAACTATTCACATATCAGCAGGGAGAAAGGATTCGGCCGGATAGGCCGGTTATCCGCTCGCGGGGCGTGTTTTACTATTCAATAGATTGATGAACACAGCGATAGAATACAGACCCCGCAAGCAATTGCGGGGTTTTTTCTTTTCGGCCGCCGGCGCGGCCCCCAATTTCCGGGTCAGTCAAAACCCTGATTTTCTGGGGATGGAAGAGGCATGCCCATACCCCAAAGAACCGTGGTATACGTAGATGTGCTGCACCGCAGCTCATAAGATGTACGCCCGGTTCGCAAGACCGGGTTTTTTTATTCATTGATCCGTAGCTCAATGGTTAGAGTACCATACTTATAATATGGCGGGTCCGGGTTCAAATCCCGGCGGATCAACAAAAAGATAAAATGAAAAAGAGTACGGAGGAGGCAAAAGAGGAAATTTTATAAATAAAAGAAATGGAAAATTTATACAACCAGACAATTCTCAACGCAAACAACCTGTTCGACGGGCACTATCTGGACGGGAAGTACCTGTACCTGCAGCTGTTCAACAGACTGCCGGATATAACCGGGGTGGTCAATATCGACGGAGAAAAGGCATTTGAGGCGGTAAAGGAGAATTTTGCCGGCAGGATCGTGAGGATGCACAAGCATCGATGGTATGACTGCCCCAAAAAGGAGTATCAGTTCGATACCATCGTGGTGCTGTTCGACAACCAGTGCATGGCCGTCTTTGATACGACCTGGTGCGATATCCTTCATGACGAAAGTCAGTCGGCATTTGTCGACGAGCTGACGCAGCAGGTCGCACCGTTCAAAGAAAAACAAAGACGGCAGCCGCTGGAGGTCAACCTGGTCATCTACGATCGCAATGGTCTGCGTCTGAAAAGCATGGAGATCAAGCGGACAGGTCTTGACCTTGAACTCTTCTACAACGAAGATTTCAAAGACACGGACGAACAGATACAAACACGGTTGAACCAGGACAAGGATAAGGGGATCGTTCTGCTCCACGGTCTGCCGGGAACAGGGAAAACAACCTATCTCCGGTATTTGATCGGAAAGATCAAAAAGAGGGTGCTGTTCCTTTCGCCGTCCGCAGCACAAAACCTGATGAACCCGGGATTTATCGAGATCCTGATCAGCAACCCCAACACGGTCCTGATCATCGAGGATGCCGAGAACATCATAATGGACAGAAGGTTTAGTTCGGGGTCATCCGTCTCCAACCTCCTGAACATCTCGGACGGCTTGCTGGCAGACTGTCTCAACGTACAGCTGATCTGTACATTCAACAGCCCGCTGACAACGGTCGACAATGCGCTGCTGCGGAAGGGAAGGCTGATAGCCAGATACGATTTCGGAAAGCTCGATATCGCCCGTGCGCAGCGGCTCAGCGACCACCTGGGGTTTGGCACGACGATCCTACGCCCCATGACCGTTGCCGAGATCGCAAATCAGAATGAAAAGGAATACGAGATCGCCGGGAACCGGACCATCGGATTCAGGAACTAAAAAAATTTGAACGATCCTGGCAACTGCGCAGATGTGTTGCGCACACAGTCATCAGCTTTGTTCTATCAAAAGAATAAAACACTAAAACGAAAAAATGAAACAACATGAAACAGCTGCACAACTGGAGGCGGCTCGACGGGTCTCCGGTCCGGCAGGATATCCGGGATGAGATCCGGTCCGTCCTCGTAAAGGAAAAGGCAAATGGACACGAACTCAAGGTGTGTATCGGTACGGATAGCCAGGTAAAAGCGGGTATCACCGAGTTCGCTACGGTCGTCGTGTTCATCCGGAAAGGGAAAGGAGGCTTTATGTATATCCTGCCCGAAAGGACCAGTCAGAAGATGAGCATAAAGGAAAGGATGCTGGCCGAAGTGGCGAAGAGCGTGGACATATCCTACCAGCTGTGCCGCCTCTTCACACTCTATGGAGTGGACATGGAAGTCCACGCCGACATCAATACGAACCCCGGCTTCAGGAGCAACGACGCGTTGCGCGAAGCCATGGGCTATATCATGGGCATGGGTTTCGTTTTCAAGGCCAAACCCCACGCCTTCGCCAGCTCGAGCTGCGCGAATAAAGTGGTTCAATAAGATATTCCCGGGGCGGTCGCGCGTAGCGGCCGTCCATCAGGGACAATTCGGTAGTAGAAGAGACGCCTGCCCGGACAGGCAAACAATCTTGCCTGGCTCGGCCTCGACGAGGCGCCGCAGGCCTATAAGAATATCGAAGACGTAATGCGGTCGCTGAAAAAGCTAGTGGTAACTGTCGGTACTTTTACGCCAAGGATCGTCCGGATGGATGGCTAGCGCGGATCAATTTGCACCGGCGGCCCGGCGTGCCTCGGTCTTATCCAGCATCTCGAGTATCGCTTTCTCGATACGATCCTTTTCCGCAAATGCGATCAAGTGTCCCCTTCCCGGAATCATCTGTATCTCGAGGGAGGGGACATTCGTTAAATGCTCCCTGGCGAATGAGGCGTTAGAGGTATCGACCAGCTCGTCCTGGTCTCCTTGCAGATAAATGACCGGCACGTGGATCTTACCCCACAAGGGCAGCATCCTGGTCAGCTCGTCCTTGTGATGGATCTTTTCTGCGTTGGCCGTCTGTAGCATTCGGGGGACCACCCAATGGATAAGGGGGTTCTCGACCGGATAGGTGAACCAGAATATTTTCTCGCGCCCGGGACCCAGCGGAGGGGCCATCAGGACAAGCCCGTCGATCATATCAGGATAGTCCATCGCCAGCCGGCACGCAATGGGGCCACCATAGGATACGCCGACCAGGATGATGGGACGATGGGCCTTGTGCAGACTGTCGATGATCAGGCTAAGGACGTGCGCCTGCGCCGCAATATCCGGCATCGGGTCCGCCAAACCCGAATAGCCATAACCCGGCCGGTCAGCCGCAAACAGCGTCGCCCTCGACCGGAGGAGGCTGTCGGCCAGATAGCTCTTCCAATAACTTAACGAGCTGGGCGCCCCGTGTATAAATAAGATGGTTGCATCCGGCTTGTCTCCAACCTGAATATAACGAACCTTACGGCCCTCTGCGGTAAAATAGCTGATCTGTGGGGTGATCTTTTGTGCATGGAACCAGTCCAGCAGCTCCTTGTCGTCCATACGGAACTGCACCATCTGGTCAAAAATGATAAGGAAGGCAATAAGGGCTATCAATATACCCAGAAATACCCGGAGAACGATCCTGCCGATTCTTGCCATCATACCATAAATATAACGGTTAAAGCCTTTCCACTTTAAAGGTAAATAATTCGCAACTTATATTTAGCTTTCATAATCAAAAATTAACCGTCAAACCATGATCCTGACGCTCTTGTCGCACCAGTGGAAGGCGTTCTGGCGGATTATTTCAGGACAAAGCTTCCAGCTTCTCCTGCAGCAGCTTCTTCTCAGCAAGGGATGAGGTAAGGCTCCAGGCCATGTGCAGCAGCCTCCGGCCTTCATTGCAGTTGCCCGCGCGGCCGTACAGATCTCCCAGTACCGCCGGATAAATATAGTGCTGTTCGAGCAGCGCTTTGATCCCGGGAATGTCGAGGATCAGATCGATAGCCGCATGGACGCCATGCAGCTGGGCGACTATGATGGACCGGTTTAGCCGGACCACAGGGGTAGGTTTTCGTTCGAGCAGGCAATCGTAAAGTTGAAGCAGGGCTTTCCAGTTGGTTGACCCGAAGTCGGGCGCGAGACAATGCTCCGCCGCAATTGCCGATTCGATATGGTAGACCGACAGGTTGTCGCCCGTCGAAGAGCGATTGAGATAGTAGTACCCCAGCCGTATCAGCTCGCGGTCCCATTTGTTGCGGTCCTGCTTCTGCAGGAGGATGATCGTATTGTCTTCACCGATACGGCTCCCAAAACGGGAAGCCTGAAAACACATCAGCGACAGCAGCGCAAACGTCGAAGGCTCGGCCCCCAGCCGGTGCTCCGTCAGCAGCTTGCATAGTCGCATTGCTTCGGCGCAGAGATCATGGCGAATGAGCTCGTCGGCCTTCAGCGAATTATAGCCTTCATTGAACAGCAGATACAATACCGTATAGACAACCTCGAGCCGCACGCTGAGCTCATGACCTACGGGTATCTCGAAGAGGATGGTCTCCGACCTTATAAATTCCCTGGCGCGGTAAAGCCTTTTCTGGATGGCAGATTCCGTGGACAGCAACGCCCGCGCGATCTCCTGGACACCAAATCCGCTGACCGTTTTCAGGGTCAACGCCACCTGGTCTTCCGGGTTCAGCGATGGGTGGCAGCAGGCAAAGATCATGCGCAGCTGGCTATCCGCGATCTCTGTATCGAGGAAGAACTGGTCGACCGCGTTCTCCGTGCTGGATTGCAGCTGCTTCGACAGTTCGTCGGAAAGATTGGCCAGCTTCTGCTGGCGCCGGATCAGGTCGATGGTCCGGTTGCGGGCCACCCGCATCAGCCAGGCAGAAGGATTGTCCGGCAGCTGCCCGTATCTCCAGACCTGCAGCGCTTTCAGAAAGGTCTCCTGTACGGTGTCCTCTACCAGCTCGAGGTTGGTGATCCCAAATACGCGCGTCAGAACAGCGATCATCTTCCCCGCCTCGTGGCGGAAAAGATGATCGACCAGCTGCTGCGGTTGTTCTGTGCCTGTACTCATGCCGGCATCGGTATTTTCATGATCTCGCGGACCTCGACCGAGCCGTTGATCTTAAAATCAGGATAGCCCAGCGCCAGCTGCGCCGCCTCTTCCAGAGACTCCGCCTTGATGATAAAATATCCGCCCAGCAGCTCTTTCCCCTCCGCGAAAGGGCCATCGGTAATGACCGGCTTGCTGCCCTGCACCATCTTCCCTGCTTTATGCAGAGGCTCGCCTCCTACATACCGGTCCTTTGCGCTGAGCTCGCCGATCCAATCATACCATTTCTGCATGGAGGCCTGGGACTCTTCCGGTGTCAGACTGAGGTCCTCGTAGGCGGGACCGCGGAAAATGAACAAAAAATCTTTCATTTCATTGTTTTTTAGATGAAAAAGTGGTTATCCCCTGCTATGACGAACGGGCGGGAAAGATCAGGACAAAAAAGAGAAATTTATTTCCTGACTATCTTATAAATAGGGATCGGGGGCGTAAAGGACTGATTGTTCTCCGGGCGCGAATAGATCGCCCTGACCACGTCCATTCCCTTTACCACCCTGCCAAAAGCGGCATAACCCTGTCCGTCGGGGTTATTCTCGCCGCCATAGTCGAATCCCGGCTGGTCGCCCACGCAGATAAAGAACTCGGTGGTGCCCGTGCCCGGATCACTCCGCGCAAGGGAGACGGTGCCGTCGGTGTGCCGGATATGGGTTATGCTGGTCGGCTCATGCGGCACACCGGGTACACCGACGGCCTTTGCATGGTCCGTTTTCCAAATGCCTCCCTGTATCAGCCTGGAAGCGCCAGCCCCCGTGACCTGGTTGTCATCGTTGAGGACACGGTAGAACGAACCATTCTTATAAAAGCCGCTATCGATATAAGATAGGAAGGCTCCGGCCGTCTTTGGCGCCTGTTTGGGGTAAAGCTCGACCTCGATGTCTCCGTCGCCGGTGCTGATAATGATGTGCGGCGCTCCGTTGTTGGATGCGGAATGACAGGCAGCAAAAGATGCAGCCAACGCCAATAGTAAGAACGCCATGTAAACCCGGAAATGGACAATCATATTGAAACGTAAATTAGTGTAATATTGTTTATGCATTTCGACTTACCTTTCCTACACCTCATTTTTTTTGGATTTCTTTCCCTTTTTCCGGCTGTCAACCCGGTCGGTTCTGCGTTCATTGTGGATCCCCTGCTCGGCGGTATGGATTTCCAGGAGAGAAAAAGGGCAGCAAAGAAGATCGCTTTTTATTGTTTTACCATCTGCGCCGTTTCTGCACTTATCGGCAGCTGGATATTGAAGCTGTTTGGGATCTCCATTCCCATCGTGCAGGTCGCCGGGGGCATTATGATCTGTCGCATGGGATGGCAGCTGCTGACCACGGACGATGACGTCAAAGGCAAGAAAGAGACCGCACAGCCGGCGAGCAGAGACAATATTCTTTTTTACCCGCTCGCCTTCCCCATGACCACGGGCGCGGGGACCATCTCCGTTATCCTGACGCTGAGCGCACATGAGGACGAGAACGACCTCCTCGCCCATTTTATGAACCTCGGCGCGTTGTTTGTCGCCATCCTGCTGATCTGTCTCGTGATCTATATCTGCTACGCCAATACGCCCCGTCTTATCCAGCGCCTCGGGCCGCGGGGAGAGCAGATCGTCAACCGCATCAGCGCATTTCTTGTCTTTTGTATCGGGATGCAGATCGCGTGGTCGGGTATCAGGACGCTGATAAAGGCCTGAGTTTCGCGCCGCGCCTTTCACAAGGGAAATACGTAACTTTTCAACAAATTCTGTCTCTGAGATCAGACTTTCCGCAGGACAGGATATTCCCGT
>JAFDYE010000409.1 GCA_018267585.1 Bacteroidota bacterium | reverse complement strand
TCGATACTACCATCGTCAATATACAATGTCTTGCGGAGGACGCGGCAGGTAATTTATGGGGCGGCAACTACTCGTCGTTGATCCGGATCGACCGCGAGCAGAAGCAGCACCGGAAGTTCGAGCTGGGGTATACGGTCGGGTGTATCCATGAAGACCGGTCGGGTAATTTCTGGGTCGGGACGCAGGGAGGCGGGTTGCTGTTGTTTGACAGAAATACGGGGAGCTATAAGCGATTTGACGAGCATAGCGGATTGCGGAGCAATACCATACTTAGGATACTTGAGGATCCGGGCGGGAATTTGTGGATGAGCACATTCAACGGGTTGGTGCGGTTTGATGCCCGCGAGAGGAGTTTCAGGTCTTTTCTGCAGTCGGACGGGCTGCAGAGTGATCAGTTCAGTTTTAATGCGGCGGTGGCTTTGCGATCCGGGGAGTTCCTTTTTGGGGGCATCAAGGGGTTTAATCTTTTTTATCCGGACAGCATTTACGGGCAGGCATCGAAGCCGGCGATCTATCTTACGGCGATCCGGGTGGAAGACCATCCGCTGACTCCCGCAAGCCGGTATGTGGTCGACCGGCAGTTGGAGGATATCCGGGCGATCGAGGTGCCGTATGAAGCCGCAAACCTCTCATTCGATTTTGTATCCCCGGAATACAGCGCTCCCGATAAGATACAGTATGCCTATTACCTGGAGGGATGGGACAGCCGGTGGAATTTTAATAATATGGTGCGGACGGCGCGTTACAGCCGGTTGCGCGAAGGGAGCTATACGCTTATTTTGAGGGCGACGGATGCGCTGGGGCGCTGGGGGAAGGACAAGAAGGTATTGTTCGTCCGGGTCCTGCCGCCCTGGTATCGCACGTGGTGGGCCTATCTGCTGTACGGGCTTTGCCTGGCGGGCGCGGTCTTCTTATATGTCCGGTATACGCGCAAGCAGGAGCGGCTACGGTATGAGATCAAGCTCGCGCATCTGGAGAACGAGAAGGACAAGGAGCTCAATGAGAAGAAGCTGTCCTTTTTTACCAATATCTCCCATGAGTTCAGGACGCCGCTGTCGCTGATCATCAATCCGCTGAAGGAGGCGCGTGAGCGGGATAAGGAATTGACGACGGCGTATCGTAATGCGCGGAGGCTGTTGAGTCTTGTGGATCAGCTGCTGCTGTTCAGAAAGGCGGACAGCGGGGCGGACGTTTTGAAGATATCCCGGCTGGATATTGCCGAGATCACGCGGGAGGTGTACCTGTGTTTTATCCAGCAGGCGAAGGCGAAGGGGATCGACTATGGCTTTGTGGGGGAATTGGCGGATCCGGTCGTATATGCGGACAGGGAGAAGATCGAGATCGCGCTGTTCAATCTGCTGTCGAATGCGTTTAAGTTCACGCCGGATGGGGGAAGGATCAGGGTGGTCGTCGCGGAAAATTCCGGTGAGGTGAGCGTGACGGTAGAGGATAGCGGGCCGGGGATCGCTGCATCGGATATGGAGGGGATATTTGGGAAGTTCAGGGGAATGGCGCAGAAGGGGTTTGGGATCGGGCTTTATCTCGTCAAGCATTTTGTGGAGAGCCACCGGGGGCGGGTATATTGTCAGAGTGAGATTGGAAGGGGGGCCCGGTTTACGATC
>JAFDYE010000408.1 GCA_018267585.1 Bacteroidota bacterium | reverse complement strand
GTCGGACTCTGCGGTGTCCGATCGGTCTTTTTTCAGTGAGAGCTGGCGGACGTCGAGCCGGGCCAGGTCGCGGGTGGTGCCGGTCAGCTGCGGGCCCGTTCGGGCTGTCAGCGTATCCTGTTTTTTCAATGCCAGCCGGCGGTTATAGAATTCGGCATTCAGCCGCCCGTCTTTTTCGAAGTGGAATCGGCCGAGCATGCCGTGCAGGTAAAAATCCTGGACGGAAACGGCGTTTAGCGGCCAGTGGTTCCTGCCGAGGATCGCTGTCAGGCGCTGCTGTTCAGTGATGATCCTTAAAGAGTCCTTTCCGTCGGTATAGATGCCGGTGTAGTCGGAGAGGTCGGTGGAAGGAAGTGTATACAGCGGCGGGGTGAATGCGAATTGCAGGCCTCGGGTGTATCCTTCCGCCTTGCCGCCGGAATGTCCCATGCCTTCGAGTATCCTGGATTGCAGCTGCAGCTGCTGGTGGTGGGCCGACTGTAGCCGGTCGACAAACTGCTGGTAGGCTCCGGCGCCGGGTTCGAGGCCGCCTTCCGCCATAAAAAGCCGGACCGTGTTGGTGGTGGGGGTGTAGTTCTTTTCAAAACTAAGGATGACGTCGTTGTCCCATCCTATTGCGGGGCTGGTCAGGATATAGCGATTGAAGAGGGCGGTTTCATTATAAAGAGCATAGAGGGTAAAGAGACCTCCGAGGGAGCTGCCCATGAGCGTTCGGTCGGTTCGGGAAGCGCCAAAGTCCTTTTCCACCGCGGGCAGGAGCTCTTGTTTGATGAAGGCCAGGAATTTCGCCGCGTGTCCCCATTTATTTGAACCATCGGGACTGGACGGGGTGAAGTCGCGGGCTCTCAGCTGGTCGTAGTCGGGATTGTTGCCTCCCCAGGTGATGCCGACCGTTATAGCAGAGGGGACGAAGCCGTCGTAGTATTGCTGGCCGTACAGCGAGGAGGCCAGGGGGAAGTCCCATTGTCCATCGAGGACGTAGATGACGGGATAGGTCTTGCCGTGTGAATAGCCGCCGGGAAGATTGATGTAGGCGATATAGTCCTCTCCCGTGAGGGAGGAGTGGATGACGAGGGAATCTACCGGTGCTGCGGCTTTGGCAGACAGCTGGAGGGCGAGGGCCAGGAGGAGGAGGCGAAATCGCATAGTGGTGAGATTGATCTTTTACAATGTCGTTGAAGTCTATGAACCGGACTCTGTCCGGTAAGGCGCCCGCTGCGGACGGGAGAGCATGGCGTTGGCTTCGGGATCGTTCGTGAACTGCTCGGTGTCCGGATCCCAGTAGACCTTTCTTTTCAGCTTCATCGTGATGTGATGGAGCAGGCAGGTGGTGCAGGCACGGTGCGCGATCTCCGCGTTGGTGATGGGCGCTTTCCGGGACGCGATACATTCCAGCCAGTTGCCGTGGTGGTCATCACTTTTATAGAGGTGGATCTCTCCTGGTCCGATCTCCGACCGGATGATGGCCGGGTCGCTGGCTTCCAGCGGTTTGACGCCGCTGGCGTCCGGCACCGGATCGCAGGCCGTGGCGCGGTAGTCGCCGCGGGTGACAAAGATCCATCCTTTTGTACCTTCAAATCTAACGCCATTTGGCAATTCATTGCTGACGACCATCTTCACGCCATTGGCGTAGAGCGCCTCGGTGCGAAAGATGCCGTGTACGTCCCAGAGTCCGTGCGTGGGAAATTCGGCGTGTCCCCATATCTCGATGGGGCCGGTGTATTCGGTGTTCATACCCCAGTGGGCGGAGTCGATGTGGTGCGCGCCCCAGCCGGTGATCATGCCGGCGCCGAACTGCTCGCAGCGCAGCCAGCCCGGCCGGTCGAAGCCAGCCTGCGGATGCACGCGTTTTTCGGTATAGTAGACATTTGGAGTTGAGCCCAGCCAGGCGTCGTAATTGAGATTGGGGGGAACGGGCATTTCGTGCTCCTCGTCGCCTGAAGGGTCGCCGGGCAGACCGACGTACACGGTC
>JAFDYE010000407.1 GCA_018267585.1 Bacteroidota bacterium | reverse complement strand
TGGAAAAAAAATATTGCTTTTTAACAAAACTGTCTTTATTTTTACCGCGCTTACACACTCTGAATACAAGTCGTTTTGACTACGGACACGCCACCAAAAGCTCATCCGAATCCAATTTCCTCAAATATTCCGACCGTCCAATTTCCGTCCGAAGATTCCAATTCCATAGATATCCGCCGGGTTCAGTCCAACATATGAGGTGAAATCCTTCGTATTGTTTGCTTCCCCATCCCCTGTTCAGTATAATTCCGTTGTTACCCTTATTAAAGCGATACGACGACCCCTGGTCCGTCAAAACTGCATTCACCCAATCCTGTCCGAAGGAAAATTATTAGATACATTCCGCTCAAAGGCCGATTTCGAGACGCCATTGAGCATCGACTAACAATGCCGGACACCCGGCACGATCGGCCATTCACACAAACTAGCGAACAGATCGCAATGAAAAATATTTTGAACTTTTTCTTTTTGTGGTTTCAGAGGTAAGCACAGGCCGGCGATGTCTATCGCTGGCTCTTTTGTTTGAAGTCCCGTCCACGCACCGATACGGGGAATTTGAAAAATAACTTCACTGTGAAAAAACCAAAAAAAGAGGCAGCTCAATCCTGTCGAGCTGACCTCTTTTCTTTTTGTATCAACTGAGGACCGGAAAGTCCCCTAAGCTATAGTCCAGGTTTCATTCCCCCGCAGCAGCCGATCGAGATCACCCTTCCCTTTGCTCAGGATCACCTCTTCGATCTGGAGATTCAGCATGTCTTCGTAGCAGGGTCTCTCCGTCTCATAGAATACGCCAAACGGCCTCGGCAGATGCCCTTCGATACGGGGATCGTCAAACATCCGCACCAGTATCTGCGCTTTGTAAAAGTCTTTTTCGTCGTGTATCCAGAGGTCGTTCTCGCTGATGCCCTGGCCCAGCTCTACGACAGTAGGACGGAAGCCATCGAGCCTGATCCCTTTCTCGCGCTGTGCGCCAAAGACCAGTGGCTTCCCCTGTTCGAGCATAAGGGTCTCTACCGGTTTGGTGCCCTTTTCTGTGAATATCTCGAAAGCGCCGTCGTTGAAAATATTACAGTTCTGATAGATCTCGAGAAATGAGGCCCCGCGGTGAGCATGGCTGCGCAGCAGCAGCTGCTGCAGGTGTTTCGGGTCCCTGTCCATGCTACGCGCTACAAAGCTGGCATCCGCGCCCATGGCCAGCGCCAGCGGATTGAAGGGATGGTCGAGACTGCCATAGGGCGTCGACTTTGTCACCTTCTGCTGTTCCGAGGTCGGCGAATACTGTCCCTTGGTCAGGCCATATATCTGGTTATTGAACAGCAGGATGTTTATGTCGAAATTCCTGCGCAGCAAATGGATGGTATGGTTGCCCCCGATGGAGAGACTGTCTCCGTCACCCGTCACCACCCAGACGGAAAGCTCGGGTCGCGTGGCCTTCAGCCCGGACGCGATCGCCGTAGCCCGGCCATGGATCGAGTGCATCCCATAGGTGTTCATGTAATAGGGAAAACGGCTGCTACAGCCGATACCCGATATAATTACAATATTCTCCCTGGGTATCCCGAGCGTAGGCATTACCTTCTGTACCTGTGCGAGGATGGAATAATCCCCGCATCCCGGACACCAGCGCACCTCCTGGTCAGTAGCAAAATCCTTCGCGGTCAAGGTCTGGGTCGTGACTGTTATAGTTTCACTCATGATATTGCATCCTTTTCAGAGGATGTACTGTAAAATTAGCAATTTGGACCGTAACATGGTTTCGTATTGGGGAAATCCCGCCTCAACAAATCATAAAAAGTCCTGATCTGATCGCAAAAAGCGCTGATTTCGACCCCCTGAGGGCAGTGGCATGCATTTCGCCATACTTCCATAAGCAACGCTCCCGCGAACGGATGCTGTTGCCACATCAAATTAATGATCATGCAAAAGCCATTAATAATCATAGCGATTATAGCTTCGCTTGCGGCTACTGGCTGCGCAGTTGACGGCTATGTAGAGACCCAGCCGTCGGAAGTTTATTACACCCGGCCCGTGGCGCCCGGTCCCGATTACGTATGGATCGACGGTGACTGGATGTGGGTCGGCGGAAGATATACCTGGCATAATGGCTACTGGGCCCATCCCCACCGGGGCCGCTCCTGGGAGCGAGGTCACTGGGACCACACGGACAGGGGTTATCACTGGAACCGGGGCCACTGGAGATAGGTCGACATCAGGAATACTCTATATATACCGGAGCCCCGGCATACCGAAAGCCGAGGGCTCTATTTTTTTCCGGCGGATCTTCTAAATGACCTGCTTGCCGAAGGGCATCAGCGACAGCTCCATCAACTTGAGATGCTGGCGGGCGAACGGTATGCCGATAATGGTAATGAACAACAGCGCAGCAAAAAATAGGTGAACGACAGCCGTATACAGCCCGCCGCACAAAAGCCAGATAATATTGAACAGGATAGAAAAGCAGCCAGTGCCGCTGTTGGTGGAAACGACCTGACGGCCAAAAGGCCAGAGCACCAGTCCGGCTATCTTGAAGCACTGGATACCGAAGGGTATACCGACGATCGTCAGACACAACAAAAACCCTCCGACGATATATCCGAGAGCAGCTGCTAAACCGCCAAAGAGCAACCATATAAGATTTCCTATGAAATTCATAATTCAAGGTACCAAAACCGAAAATAAATTGACGAACCACTCATAAAGTAATGCCCTACTGCGTTACATTTACACAGTTAACAGTTAGCCCCCTTAAAAGCCCTTAAAAAAAATCCTGTATCAATGGCTACCGACCTGATCACGACTATATCCCTGCATCGCTTTGTAGACGACCTGATGACTGGCCTTCTCCCTCGCGCCGTAAGTCGTAAAACATTAATTATCAATCAAATAGATAGGAGCATTGAAGTCGGCTCCGACGAAAATCTGCTGGCTTATGTCCTGTGGAACCTTCTCGACAAGGCTGTGGACTGCACGCAGAACGAATGTATCCATATAGAGTCGGTGAGAGTCGACGACAGCATTATGATCCGGGTGCGCAACGCGGGGATCTATTTCTACCGTAGCTGCGCGAATTGTTTCAGACAGGTACAGCACGCGGCCGAGAAGATCGGAGCCACTATCAGCATTGACTATGATAGCGTTGAGACCTGTACGACCGTTGCGTTGACACTCCGGTGCGCTGCATGAACCGGCAGCCGCGCTTTTCCACCAAAAAAATAAAAAAGGACCCCACATCTTACCGATGCGAGGTCCTGATATCCTAAGGAATTACTTAATAACGGCTGTTGCTGTAGTTGTTGTTCCCCCGGCGCTGGAAAGAACCACCACCTTTGTTGTTGCCACCACGGTCTTCGCGGGGCTTTGCTACGGATACACCGATCGTCCTGCCGTCAACGGATGCGCCGTCCAGCTCCTGGATAGCTTTTTTCGCTGCTTCGTCGTCGGGCATTTCCACGAAAGCAAATCCGCGGGACTTGCCGGTGAATTTGTCCATAATGACTTTAGCAGAAGAAACCTCACCGTATTCTGCAAAATAATCCTGTAAGTCTTCGTCCGTAACGTTAAAACTTAAATTCGAAATGTAAATGTTCATACTAACTAATAACTGGTTAAAAAAAAATTAAAGAGCAATAATCTGAGTAAAAAAGCAGAGAGTAAAGACGACTAACAATTGCCGGAGAATTAATAGCGGAAACGATCATTCAATTACT
>JAFDYE010000406.1 GCA_018267585.1 Bacteroidota bacterium | reverse complement strand
GAACGCGGATTATCTGAGGGAGTTTTTGGTGAAAATAGAGGGTGAGATAGATGGGGAGTACGGGGGAACCAAATAGAGAGAGAAATAGGGGGAGAATATGCCGAGACAAAGTGACGATAATATGATGAAATGGCTGGATGAGGCGGGGGAGCGTTTTTTGGCGCATATCTCGCTGGACTGCGTCGTTTTCGGCTGGCATGCCAACCAGCTGAAGATATTGCTGCTGAAGGTGAAGAACCTGGATGTCCTGGCGTTGCCGGGCGGTTTTGTCATGCAGCAGGAGACGCTGGAAGAGGCTGCGATCCGGACGTTGCAGGAGAGGACGGGCGTGGAGAACGTGTTTCTTCGGCAATTCCGCGTCTTTAGCGATCCTTTGCGCAGCAACCCCGAGGACAGGGCGAGGGATCTCGAGATGATGGGCATTGGCCGGAAACGGGCGGCCTGGTTCGCGCAGCGCTTCATCAGCGTGGGGTTTTATTCGCTGGTGGATTTTTCGAAGGTGGATCCACGTCCAGACATGTTCTCCGAGACCTGCAGCTGGTATAACCTGGAGGATAGGGGGAAGATGATACTGGACCATGACCATATCCTTCAAACGGCGCTGGCGGCGCTGCGGATGCAGCTGAACCATCAGCCGATCGGCTACAATCTTTTGCCGCGGAAGTTCACGCTGCCCGAGCTGCAAAAGCTGTATGAGACGATACTGGGCAAGAAGCTGGACCGGAGGAATTTCCAGCGGAAGGTATTTTCCTATGGCATTCTACGCTCTTTGGACGAAAAAAGGACGGGGGTAGCACACAAGGCGCCCTATCTGTATAGTTTTGATCTGAGACAGTATCAGAAAGCACTAAAACTGGGGCTACAGGGTGGGTGGTGAAGCGCAAATAATATTGATCGAGGGCATCGGCTGGATCGGCAGTGTGGCGATCGTCCTGGCCTATGCGTTGAATATGTTCAGGAAGCTGTCTTCCGACTCTGCGGCTTATTATATCCTCAATATTGCCGGGAGCGTATGTCTGATCATCAACACGCTTTATCATCACGCCATCCCTTCGGCGGTGGTGAATATCATATGGATCATTATTGCCTTTGTGGCGGTATTTCGCAGGAAGTGAGAATTTGAAAATCAGCAGATTGAGAAGATCAGGCAACTTCGGGCCTCTTTCCCTCGTATCCGGATAGGAAGAGGCGGGAAATTATTGTATCTTGGGCTGCCCGCCTTTTAATTTTCATATCCCCTGAGAACCCGGATGTATGGCGCCGAAAAAATCGCATGATGAAGCATTTTGTACTTCTATTTTTCCTGCTAACTGTCGCAGCGTCGGGTTTTGCGCAGACACAGTCCTGCCCGCTGAATAGCAACTTTTCGCTGGGCAATCTCACGCATTGGCAGGCGTATACGGGGAATAATGCCCGGGGAAACCCGGTTCCGGATAGCCTTCTGGAGAAATACGATTCCTCTTCGGGCAGCCCTTCGGGAACCCAGGGTGTGAGCGTTATCTATGAATACAATCTGCCCAGCATACCCGGGATACAGATCCTGTCGACACCGGGCACGGACGCATACGGCAAATTTTCCACGATCCCGACGATCAACGGTTACAAATACTCTAATTCCATTCTATTGGGCTCGACGTCTATTACCCGGAACAGCGGGGCGGGAGTAGGGGGCGGGTATGTGCGCGGGGTACGTTACCGGATAAATGTTCCGTCGGGTCCTCCCGATGAGCCCTACACGATGACCTATGCCTATGCGATGGTGTTGGAGAACGGGACGCATAATTCGGCCCAGCAGCCCTTGTTCTCGGCGACGCTGAAGACCAATGACGGTGTTATTGCGTGTGCCTCCCCCCAGTATTTTTTGCCTACTTTGAATAATGCCGACAGCAGGGGCAGCGGCGCCGTGCTGGATTCCGCGCTTGCCAAGAGCCAGGGCTTTTATCTGAGCGACCTGCCTTCTCCCAATTCCAACCCCAATTCGCAGAGTCCGAATGCCGAACATCTCCGGGACGTATGGGCGAAGGGCTGGACGGAGGTGACCTTTGATCTCTCGCCCTGGCGGGGCCAGCAGGTGGTATTGACGTTCGAGACGGATAACTGCGTACCGGGCGGGCATTTCGCCTATTCATACATCGCCCTGAGGAAGACCTGCGATGGACTGGCGATCAGCGGGCCTTCGGTGGCCTGCATCGGCAACACCCTTACTTATTCTGTGCCCGGGCTGACTGCTGCGACGTACCAGTGGTCGGTGCCTTCGGACTGGCAGATCGTATCGTCTACGGATACCAGCGTAGTGCAGGTAAAGATCGGCAATGCCGCCGGGACAGTGTCTGTTCATGAGGCTAACAGCTGCGCCAATCTGAGCGCGGTCCTGCCCGTTACGACCACGCCGCCTACTGTGGCGGGTGATGCTACCGGTGGCATCGAGGTGTGTACCGGGACGAACAGCGCGGTGCTGAAGGTTGCGAATAATACGGGCAGCGTGGTGAGCTGGCTGTCGACGACGGACGGGGCGAACTATGCCGTGCTGAACAGTCCCACTTTTCAGTATACTGCCCGGGATCTGACGGCGACGACCACCTTCCGGGCATTGGTGCAGAACGGGGAGTCCTGTACGATAGATACTACTACGGCTACGACGGTGCTGGTAGATCCGGCAACCGTAGGAGGTAAGCTGACCCCACCTTCATTGGCGTTCTGCAAGGACCAGACGAAAGACGCATTATTGGTGCTTGAGGGAGAGGTGGGCAAGCCGGTCAACTGGCAGTCTTCGACGGACGGGATCAACTGGACGGATTTTGCTCCTGTATACGATGCGGATCAGTTCTCGCTCGTGGGGCTGACGATGCCAAAGCAGTATCGTGTGCGGGTTCAGAGCGGGGTTTGTCCTTCTCAAAACAGCGATATTGCCAGTGTCGACTATGTCAATGTTCCTTTCCCTCAGGCCAGTTCTGTCCCTGCGGATACCCTGGTCTGCTATAATACCCCGGCTACGCTCAACAGCACTATTTCGATCGGCACCAACTATTCCTGGAATACGACGGCGAACCTGACCGGGGCGGGGAACGGCAGCATTCCTTCGCTGCCCTATCCGATGACGATCATCGCGACGCCTCCGGCTACGACCCGGTATGTATTGAGCGTGGAAAATGCCGGCTGTCCCAATATCCTGAAGGATACGTTCCTGGTCCGGGTGCTTCCCAAGATAAATGTGGATGCGGGAAATGATACGACGGTAGTCATCAACCAGCCATTGCAGCTGCACGCGACGTCGGACGACACGACCACGGTGGGCGGAGACAAGTTCAGCTGGACGCCGATAATCGGGCTGGACAATCCGGATATTGCGGACCCTATTGCTTCGTACACGGGCGAGACCGATAGCGTGCGATATCTGGTGACGGCGACGTCGGGACACGGATGTATCGGTACGGCGCAGGTGCTGGTGAAGGTCTTCAAGACATCGCCGGATATCTTTGTTCCCAGCGCGTTCACGCCGGATGGAACGTCCAACAGGATCTTCCGGCCAATCGCTCCGGGGATCGCCACCCTGCAATATTTTATGGTCTATAACCGGTGGGGCCAGTTGATGTACAGGACCTCTCAGCTCGGACAGGGATGGGACGGCATGGTCAATGGGCGAAAGGCCGATGTCGGCGGTTATGTATGGGTGGTGCAGGGGACGACCTATACGGGGAAGGTGATCGCACACAGGGGGACGATGGTGCTCGTGAGGTAGAAGGGTCATGGGGATGTATATTTGCTTATGAGATATCTTCTAGCAGCCT
>JAFDYE010000405.1 GCA_018267585.1 Bacteroidota bacterium | reverse complement strand
TCTATCGCAATACGACATCCGAAAAACACCTCGGCCACTACCTCACCGTACGACTCAACGGCACTGCCCCCAATACGCTTGGCTTCGGCGCCCGCGTGACCCTGTACGCACAAGGCAACCTTCAGGTGCTGGAACAAATGCCCTGCCGCGGCTTCGAAAGCTGCGTAGAACCCGTTCTGCACTTCGGCCTGGCATCCGCAACCCATATCGACAGCCTCACCATCCGCTGGCCCGACCTGCACCAGCAAACGCTCTACCACCTCAACGCAGATACCACACTTACGCTCAACCAGACCGATGCCACCGAAACCACCATCCCCCGAACTCCCGCAAGACCTCACCTCCTCGGCAACGCCACCCGCCAGACCATCTCCGGACCCATCTGCCACCACGAGAACGCCTTCATCGACTTCGATCAGGAAAACCTCATCCCCAAAATGCTTTCTACCGAAGGCCCGCGACTAGCCATCGGCGACGTCAATGGCGACGGCCTGAAAGACTTTATCATGGGCAACGCCGCCGGCGACACGGCCCGCCTCTTCCTCCAAACCCCCGACGGCCGCTTCACCGGATCACCCCAGCCTGCATTCGCACAGGACAAGGACGCGGAGACCATCGGCATGGAATTATTCGACGCCGACAATGACGGAGACCTCGACCTCGTTGCAGCATCCGGCGGCGGCCAGGAGAAACCCGGTTCTGTCAACCTCCTCACCCGCCTCTATCTCAACGACGGCAAAGGCCACTTCACCAGAAGCCTCGCAGGCTGGCCACCCTTAAGCCTCAACGCCTCCTGCATCCGTACCGCCGACTTCGACGGCGATGGCTTCACAGACGTCTTCATCGGCGGCCGCAGTCTCACCGGCAGCTATGGCCGCAGCCCCGGCAGCGTACTCCTGAAAAATCTGGGAAAAGGCGCCTTCACTAACGTGACCCCATCCGCCGCCCCCGAACTGGCAACTATCGGCATGGTCACCGACGCACGCTGGGCCGACCTCGACGGCGACGGTCAAAAAGACCTCGCCATCGTCGGAGACTGGATGCCCCTGACGATCTTCAGCAACCACAACGGGCATCTCACCAGAACCCTGGAAATACCCCACTCCTCCGGATGGTGGAACTGCCTCGCCATCGCCGACATGGACGGCGACGGCCGCCCCGACCTCATCGCCGGCAACAACGGCCTCAACTCAAAGCTCCGCGCCGACGAGAACCATCCAGCCCGCCTCTTTTCAGGCGACTTCTCCAACAACGGCAGATCCCAATGCATCGCCGCCTATTATAGATCCGACGGCAAGTCCTACCCCATCAACCTCCGCAGCGAGATCACCGCCCGGATACCATCCCTGAAAAAGAAATTCCTGCGCTATGACAGCTACGCAGGACGAACGCTGGAAGAAGTCCTCAGCGAAGAACAAAGAAGATCAGCACTACAGCTCACGGTAGAACAAACCCAATCGGCTATCTTTTACAACGAAGGACACAACAACTATACCGTCTCCCCCCTCCCGCTGCGCGCCCAGTTCTCCGCCGTATTCGCTATAGCCGTCAAAGACCTTAACGGCGACGGCAAACCCGACCTCCTGCTGGCCGGCAATTTCTACGGCCTCAAACCCGAGATCGGCCGCTATGACGCCAGCTATGGCACAACCCTTCTCAACGTCAGTCCCCGGCGGTTCCGCTACCTGCCCCCCGCCGAAAGCGGCTTCTTCATCCGGGGCGAAGTAAGAGACATCCAACCCATCGGCCCATACATCATCGCAAGCCGCAACAACGACTCGCTGCAGATCTTCAAACCCTGTCAATAGACCCCATATTCCAACGCGAATTGGCCGTCACTCCATTTCTCAAAGGGTTCAGCAACCTTCGACAGCCTGTTCTCCCGGATATAGCCTTCCATAACCTTCCGCAATAATCCCATCCTCGAATAGGGCCCCTCGTAGCTTCCCACCAGTAAACGCCCCGCCGCCGGCAGCCGCAGAAATTCAAACCCGGGGGCAGAGACCGCCCTCCCCGATACTGGTATACCCACAGACAATAAAACACTATCCTCCGATATCGAACGATCCACGCTCACAAAAAAATACTCCGCTCCTTCAAGCCCCACACCCGACCTCAAATACGCCCTCAATCCGTTCAACAGCTGTTCCCTTTGCACCTCGATCCTGTCAGGTCGGACCCAAACTTTCTTCGACAACATCAGCGTATCCCGCACCGGCTGTATCGAGATCGAGAACCCATAATACTCCGCCGGGTCTTCCAGCATCTCTTTCAGCCTTGCCAGCGCCGCACCCATGCTAAACCATCCGCCAACCCCGGCCTTCGCCGTCCACCGCACCCGCGTATGTCGGTCATCCCCAGCCGGCGCCAGCTCAAGCGTCTGCCCTCCGCCATAGACAACCGACGCCGGGGTCCTCGACTCGATGCCCGCCCCCCCGATCCCCGGCCGCCAGCTCTTCCAATTCCCGGTATCACTGATCTGCTGCCCCACGTCATATGCCGAAGCCGCAATAACCACTTCCCGGCTGACCTTCACCCGCGAAAGAGCAACCGCCAACCCGGCAGCAACCACACCTCCCATAATCAACCACCTATTCATGACTATTGGCTCTTAACAATGAGACGATCGCTTTCAATTCCTCCTCATCCGCTATGTAAACATTCCCATAATCCGTGATCTCATTTGTCTGATAGGTCAGGGAATTCGGCACGATCTTCCTCGCTGAGGTATGGAACTCGTATGCCCCGGTAGCGATCAGCTTCTCCAGGTTCGTCGACCTTACACCCGCGCCCGGCATAATGCTGATCCTGCCGGCCGCCTGCTGCACCAGCTTCGCCAGCACATCCGCGGCATCCGGCGCCGCACTCTTCTGACCCGAGGTCAGCACCCGCTCGCAGCCGCAGTCGATCAGTTCCTCCAGCGCCTTATACGCATCGGGTACCGCATCAAAAGCCCGGTTACACGTGACGCCCATAGGATAGGCCCACTCCACCACTCGCCGCATCCGCTCCACATCCAACGTCCCGTCCATCTTCTGCACGCCAACCGATATGCCGTCACAGCCGGTCTCCTTACAGACCCGTATATCTTCCCTCACGATCGCGAACTCTTCGTCATCATAAAAATAATTTCCCGACCTGGGCCGAAGTATCGGGTATAGATCGATGCTAACCTTGCTGCGCACCCGCTTTATCGTCCCATAGCTCGGACAGGTTCCCCCCTCGACAGGATTGTCACACAGTTCCACCCTCGCCGCTCCGACCCTTTCAGCGATGATACAGGACTGAATAGTAAAAGCACAGACTTCCAGAACCAGCTTATTGGACATACAACCGATTTTTAGTTTAATAAATACTCTTTCCTTTATAGATCCTATCCTCCTTCTCGCTCCTCACGGCATAGGTAAACCCCTGCTGCAGACAATAAGCCCCATACTCCCCTTTCTTGTTCAAAGCTAAAAAACCTACCTGGATATCCTTCGCTCTGTCGGGTCCCCGGCGAATGATCCGCCCGATCCCCTCCCTGCAGGCGGCCTCAGGCGACAACCCCTGCCGCATCAGCTCAACGATCAGGTGCGAGCCGACAATACGGATCACCTCTTCCCCCACACCCGTTGCCGTAGCCGCTCCCACTTCATTGTCTACATATAGCCCCGCCCCGATCACCGGCGAATCCCCCACCCGCCCGTGCATCTTATACGCCAGCCCGCTGGTCGTACACGCGCCGCTGAGATTGCCCTGCTCATCCATTGCCAGCATGCCGATGGTGTCGTGGTTGGTTGCCCCTCCTGGCATGGGATCATGCAGCCTGTTCTCAATATTCACTTCCGGGGAATAGTGCGACGTCTTCAGCCACTCTTCATAATCCTTCTTACTCTTGTCGGTCAGCAGGTTCTCCTTGTGAAACCCATTGGCCAGCGCAAACTGCAACGCTCCGTCTCCGGCAAGGATGATATGCGGCGTCTTCTCCATTACCAGCCGGGCCACAGAGATCGGGTGCTTGATATACTCCAGGCACATCACCGACCCGCAGTTATACCGGTCGTCCATGATACACGCATCCAGGGTTACACGCCCGTCCCGGT
Source organism: Bacteroidota bacterium (assembly GCA_018267585.1). Classification (GTDB taxonomy): domain Bacteria; phylum Bacteroidota; class Bacteroidia; order Chitinophagales; family Chitinophagaceae; genus Puia. The sequence continues at coordinate 25,729 of JAFDYE010000405.1, read as the reverse complement.
CCGGAAGCCCCCCATACCCAATTGTCTGAATGGAAGGATCGGCCTCGGGTATCCTCACCCCCTGCTCTACCGCATCCAGCGCCCGCCCCCCTTTGCCCAATACCTCCCAGGCCCCTGCATTCGCCGATTTCCCAAAATCCCAGGTGGACACCACAATTGGTCCACCGGCCGCAGGACCGCTCACCCTCGCAAACACCGCCGCCCCACCCATCAACGACTGCCTCAAAAATTTCCTTCTTGTTGCCATAACAATACTATTTAAGCGATATCGTCCTCGTGATCGTCTGCGCAGCAGGCACTTCCTCCACCCCGCCGCCGACCGTCCAATTATCCTTATGGATAAATACCTTCCCCGGCAAATGACCCGCATCCTCAAAAACAAGCCTGAACGCCGCTGTATCGCCGGCAGTATTCACGACAAGGCTTAACTTCACGCGCCCAAATGGCGTCCGGATCCCATCCAGCGCCGTCCTGGCCCCCGGCTTCATCCATTGACGCGGCAACGCTTCGAAAAGATGCAGATCCCTGCCCCTGTCCAGCTCGATCATATGAACGACCATCCGGATAAATTCAGCGCTGGCCCAGTTGTGCGGCATATCCCCAACTTCATCAAAGCCCTTCCCCTTCGGCTTCTGCTCTTCCCGCCATACCATGGTCGGCGAGGAATGGTTGGCATAGTCGTACAGTAGTTGTGGCAGCTCTTTTGTCCTGCCCAGCCACTGCAAAGCATGCCCGTAAAAGCTGCTGAAATAGGTCCACAGCCCCTGATCCATCCACCCGGTATTCAGCACAAGACCCTCTTCCCGGTGGTCGTGCAGCATGTCCACAGTGCCCTCGGCTATTTTTCGCATCTCTGCCGTCGTATCGAAGATCTGCCCGGGATAAACAGACTGACAGAACGCCCACTGCCCCTTCTGCGGCGGATAGTTGCCCTCGTTGTTGATCATCACCGGCAGATAAACATTCCCCTTGTCGTCGGTGCGCAGGTCCTTCCGGGCCTTGCTTAAAAACACGGACAGAAAGTCGTCGTATTCTTTCTGCCAGCCTGCCGCCTCTTCTTCCTTCCCGAGCCAGTGCGCCGCATCGATGGCCCACTTCATTCCGCTGAGACAGTATTCTGTATTGGAGTAGTCGTTGCCATGCTGGATCCCGCCGTCGACATTGCCGTCCGGCAACAGTCCGTAATAAGACTTCGTGCTGTCCTTCATCGCCTCATCCCTCAGATACCTGATCCGGCGAAGACAGCCTTCGACCACACCCCAGTTACGCTCCATCCACTGCTTGTCCTGCGTCAGCATCGCATGCCGGACGAGCATTATCGGCACCAGGCCGTTCTCCTTATGAAAGGTCGTGATCATCTCGAACCCGCCACCCGGCAGCTGATAGTGGGTAAGATAGTCGATACAGCTGCGCACGTCTTTTACATAATCCAGCATCGTCCCAACCTCCAGCAGATAGGTGCCGTCCGCCAGCCATAACCCGCGATAGATCGTCGGTCCCACATGGAACGACCTGTTCCCCTTCCGGATATCACGAGCCTGAAATATATTGCGGATACTCGATTCGACCATAGCCTGTATCCCCGCATCCGCGACTGTAACCGCCCTTGCGCTCGGACAGTTCTCCTGCCACCACCCCAAAGCCACCGTTTCCTGCCTCTTCGAATCAGCCACGCTCGCACGATACATATCGCCACTGTTAAAAAACCGGCTCACGGTAACGGCGATCTCTTTCTGTTCCCCTGCAGCCAGGCGGACCGAAGGCAATACTAAATGAAATGCCCCGGAAGAATCCGGAACCAGCCGCCCCAGCCCCGAAGACGCAGAAACAACCGTCTCATCGCCGATCCGGAGCCGGTCCCCCGATAGCTGAAATTGTTCAACGCCCTGGTACCGAAGCACCGGTGTGAACGCCCCCGCAGCCCCGTTGTTCTTCACCTTCACCAGCACATGATACCGCCGCGCCGGCATAGGTATCCGGGCCGCTGGTGCATAGACCACCGCCGTCCCGTTGGCTCGGCCGGCTACGATATCCGCCGCTGCGGGCGCAGCCCCCTCGAACACCCAGAGCCCATTGACAAATGCATTCCGGTCCCTGGTGCCCGGTAAATTGCTCACTACAATGGTAAGAATGCCGTCTCCGTCGGCATCTTTGCCGTCAAATACATATACCCCCGGCTTCCTGGCGCCAAAATCCTTCACCGGGTCGATATCCTTCTGCTGCGCACCCTCTACATTGATCCGCATCTCCCGTTGCCCCGGCTCTTTATACTCACCTTCACAAAAACCCAGCGCGATCGCTCGCCCCGAGCCCGGCCTCACCCTGATATGCAGCTCCACCAACCCCTCTCCCGACAACCCTTTCAGCCCCATGGCAATATCGTTGAAGGCAGCATCACACGGCACGGACGGCTTCGACCATCCTTTCTCCACCCTTCGGCTGTCATACCGTACGACACTGTTCAACGGCTCCTCTCCGGGTATCTGCAGAAATGCCTCTTCCGTAACGCCTATCTTTCCCACCGACTTCAACGTCCGCGTGACCGGCGCACGCGCCGACAACAACTGCTGATCCTTCCACGCCAGCGGGACCAGACCATCCAGCCCTATCGAAAAAGAAAAATTGCGGGGCCCCTTATAGTCATAGTCGCCAAAAAGCTGCCCCTCCCTGCCCACCAGCGTCTTCACCGGATCATCGGGCAGACAGATAAGGGTCTGCCACCACGGCGGACTGTACTGATGATTGACGGTCAGTTGACCAAATGTGTTCGTTCGGGAAAAAAACAGGGCAAAAAGAAACCCCATGACGAGGCGAAAGCCCCGTCTGCCGGTTGGATATATCATATGAGCAACGTTTTAATGAGGTGATATAAATACAGACTCCATCTCTTCCAGCGTCTTCCCCTTGGTCTCCTTCACGACCCTCCAGCTGAAGAGGAAATTAGCCACACTGAATGCGGCAAACAGCCAGAAGGTCACCGCGGCCCCCGCCTTCGCCAGCATCCAGGGAAAGAACTGTCCCACTACCCAGACCGCTATCCACAATGCCATCGTACAGATAGACACAGCCTGCACCCTGACACGCGTAGGAAATATTTCGTTGATGATGATCCATGTCACGGGCCCGAGCGAAAAAGCGAAACAAGCAATATACAGCAGCAGAAGGAGCAGCAAGACTATTCCCTGCGTATGCCCGGAATAGAACAAAGCCCCACAGCATACCAACGAAAAAATGATCCCCGCCAGGCCCGCCTTTAGCAGGAACTTCCGGCCATATTTGTCCGACCATTTGATCGCCACGAAAGTGAACGACATATTGATAGCCCCGATGATCACCTGGAAGATCAACGCATTGTTTCCCCCGATGCCTGCCGCCTCGAAGATGCTGGGGCCGTAGTAGATGATGGCATTGATACCCGAGAACTGCTGAAAGACCGCCAACAGGATCCCGATCAGCAAGGGAACCCGAACGGAAGCCAGCGACACCCGGCCGCTATCCCGTACCGAAGCATCGAAGATCGCAGAGAACTCTTTTTCAGCCGCCATCTCCGGCCGCAGCCCCTTCAACACCCCCAGCGCCTTTTCATTCTGTCCCCTTGCCACCAGCCACCGCGGACTCTCCGGGATCCTGGCCAGCAACAGAAGAAAAACGATGGACGGCGCCGCCATCGCCAGGAACATCGGCCTCCACGCCTCCTCCGGAACCCTCGCCGCAAAAAGAGCGTCCGAACAATAGGCAAGCAGGATACCCACGGTAATGGCCAGCTGATAATAAGCGATCATCCGGCCCCGCTTCTCCGCCGGCGCAAACTCCGCGATCATCATCGGGGAAATGACAGACGCCATCCCCACCCCGATGCCGCCAACGATACGGGCCGCTACCAGCATATCAAAACCACCGGCCAGCCCACACCCGATCCCCGACAGTAAAAAAGACAGCGCAGACAACACTACGGTCCGCTTCCTGCCGATACGATCACTCAATGCCCCGGAAACCAATACTCCGGCTATACAGCCCACCAACCCGCTGCTCACAAACCATCCCTCCCTGACCGTATCCAGCGCATACTGGCTCTTGATCAGACCGACTGCCCCGGAGATAACGGCCGTGTCGAAGCCGAACAGCAGCCCCCCGATGGCCACAGTCAGACAGATAAAATTGGTTCGTCGATCAACGTTGGTAGTCGTCCTCATAACGGCGGATATCGTTTTGTTGCCAATTGCCAAATGCCACTTCCAGCACACGGACCGGCCCATCCCCCGAACAGCTTAGGCGGTGCCGCTCGTTCGCCGGTATCCAGATCTCGTCTCCAGCCTTGTACTCACGCACCCTATCGCCCACCTGCACCGTTGCGCCATCGTCGATCACGATCCACAGCTCCGCACGCCCCGTGTGTGACTGAAGGCTGAGCCGCTGCCCCGGCAAGACTGTCATCAGGCTCACCGTACAGTCCTCGTTGTTCGCAAATTGCTTAAATGAGCCCCAGGGCCGCTCTACAAAAGCTACCGCCGGCTTCTCCGCCGGTATCGGCTTGGTAACATAGTCAGACATAATGATCATTTATGGATTCTTTCTTACAAAAGCCTTCATCGTAGCACACCGGGCTCCCTCCTCAACAGGCCGGATGGTATATTCTCCTACCGCTTCCGGCACGACAAAAGTCTCGGCATAATGAACGATAAAAGGCTCGAACGCACCCGAAGGACTCTCCACCACCGCCTCTCTCCCCTCGACCAGGTTAAGGACATTGACACTGCCCCCCGTATGATGCATGACCTTCCCCGTAAACCAGTGCCTCCGGGTCTCGATAAACTCCCGCTCATGCAGCCCGGTACGTTCTTCCCGCCAACCCGGCCCCTCGTCCACCGCCGAGACGACATTGATCAGCTCCTTCTTCGTCCGCTCCGGCCCCAGGCTCCAGTCGATGACCCTCTGCCCATGCCCGATATTGATCGGCCTCGGCTTCCCGTCCAGCCCCATCCTGCCCCAGTCCCAAAGCTTGAAGGTGAAAATATACGGTGTCGCACTGATCTCCAGCACCATGCTGTTCCTTCCTGAGCAGTGCACCGTCCCCGCCGGTATCAGCACATGATCATGTTTCTTTATCGGCCACTTACCCACAAATTTTTCCGCGTCGAACCCCAGCCCTCCTGCCCGGTCACCCTGTCCATCTCCCCGTTCACCCGGTCCACCTACCCCGTCACCCCCCTTCCCCCCTTCCTGCGCAGCCGAAAGCGCCGACACCATCTCCCCCGGAACAACTCCATCATTCAACCCCAGGTAAACTACTGCGTCATCCTCCGCATCAAGTATATAATAACTTTCATCCTGCGTATAGTCCATACCAAAGTGCTCCCGGATATACTCCGTCGTCGGATGGACCTGCAGACTCAGATTCCCTCCTCCCATCGTATCCAGAAAATCGAACCGGATAGGAAATTCATCCCCGAACCGGGCCTGCACCGCATCGCCCAGCAGCGCCCTCGACTGCGCAAACACCAGGTTGATCGCCGGCGTCTCAAAAAGAATATCGCCAAATCGGATCAGCAGGCTGTTCTCCTCCGGCACGCAGTCGAAGCACCAGGCGTAATTGCTTTGCGACCGGTCAAGATCACAAACTTCCTTCATCCACTGCCCGCCCCAGGGCCCCGGATCAAAGAAGGGCACCAACCTGAATGGCCGCCGGACAATCAGCCCATACGCTTCATTCAATGCCGTTCCCGCTACTATCTTCGGATGACCGGCAACTGTCGTATCGACCACAAAGTCCCACCGGGATAGCAGCGGCTTCTTGTGCTTGTCCGCTACCCGCCAGTCGACAAAGAACGCCTGCTTATACTGCAGGGACGCCTTCGCCGTCTTATCGGTCAGCCCCAGATTGGCTACCTCATTTCGCCTAAACCTAAGCTGCCCTTCCCACCTTGGCATATCGAAATAGACCAGCAGATCCCAACGCTCCGCCACCAGCGTAGCGCCCGGCCCATAGATATAGACAGGCCCCGCCTCCGACCCGATCGCCTCCCGCATCTTCCCCAACCGCACCGGGTCGAAAAAATCCACCATCGATAACCTTGTGATATACCCGAAAATATCGTCGTCCGTCACATCCGGATAGACAAGCTCCGATATTTGCTGTTCCGGAAGAAAAGCATCCTTCGTAAAAAAAAACCTGCCGGGCAGGAAGCCCTTCAACTGCGGAACCACCTCATCATCGTTTACTCCCGGATAGGTCTCCAGAACAACAACCCTCCCCCCTTGCTCCCCTATAATTCTCGTAATCGCCTCCCATCCCGTCCAACAGTCCCCACCACTCGCCTGTATAAAAGGTTTCTTATCGTAATTTGATTTCATATATGCTCCTTTAAACAATGTGTCACACCCAATACACCCGCATCACCATGCAACTGGGTGGCTCTTATGCTAACCTTACCCCACGGAGTCCACGCATGCCGGTGAACTTTTTCCCTCACGTACGGCAGGATAGCTTCCGCATGATGCATCACGCCTCCACCCAATACCACCACTTCAGGATCATAGGCATGGATCAGGTTCACGATCCCCGCGGACCATACGTCATAACAATCCCTCAGGACATCCGCCGCCTGCGCATTTCCCGCCGCTACCGCGTCAAACAAACCCTCAAAATCAGTGATCCCTTCGACCCTTCCCGCCAGACTCCAGGTAGAGCCATAGGCCTCCAGGCAGCCGCTGTTGCCACAGGTACACTCCCGCCCTTCGTATTGCACAGAGATATGCCCGCCCAGACAACCCGCCTGAAAATGACGGCCCCTCAACAGCCGGCCCCCGATGATGGTCGAAGTCCCGATGCCGGTGCCGATGGTCATGACCACCAGGTCGTCAGTACCCCTTCCCTCACCGTATTTCCACTCGCCCACAGCCGCCATCCGGGCGTCATTGTCTATAAAAAACGGGACATTCCAGTGCTCCCGTACCCATCGGGGAACATCCACCCGCAGGGCATCGTCATACTTCTTGTTGGTGGAAAGAATGCGCTGGGAAGCAGGATCGACCAGGCCGGGAAAGGCGAGCCCGATCCCGTCAAAAGAGTCCACGCGATAGGTCTCCAACAGTTCATCCACCTCCGCCCGCACCACGGGGAGACTCGCCCCCAGCCCCCCCGCCGCATCAGCAGGGATTACCTTGCGGGCCACCACCTTCCCTTCCCTGACCAGACCGATCTTTACCCTCGTTCCTCCGAGATCGATACCAATATAATGACTGTTCATGGCTTGTTAATAAGGGTGGGAACCCCGTTGATATCCACTAATATCTTCGAGAAGCCTTTCTCGCTGATAGTTTGATAATCGTGTCCCGCATCCGAAGGCCAGAAGGCGCCGAAAGAAAGAACACCTTTCCCCGTATTGGCCGTACGATGCGCCGTATGCCCGTTGATGTAGTGGACACTCCCCGGCTCCATCCTCTCGGCCCAGGTCACCGAATGATCTTCATTCATTAAGATCAGCATGCCTTCCCCTTCCATACAGATATAGACTTCGGCCCTGTTCCTGATCTGGTGAAAATGGCCTTTGGTCATGAAATATTCCTGTCCAACCTTACCCGGATGGATATACGTAATACCCAGGAACACCCCACCCTCCGTACCGTCCGGGACCGGAAAATAAGATTCTACTTCATACACGACCTGGTCTGCAGGCATCCGCGCATAAGCGGCTCTGTCACTGAAGATATCCCCGAGGTCGCCGAGTCGCCTCGCCAGCCGGTCGATCAGCCCGCCCGATAACCTGTTCCCCGAAAAATGCAGTTTTGGAAAAACAATGTCACTCATATCTTTAAAATGATTTCCTGTCGATCATGACAAATGGATTCTCCACCACTTCCCTCTTCCCCGATACCACCATCTCCGCCATCGTCTTCCCCATCGCCACAAAATCGGTGGTTATCGTCGTGATCCCATTACCAACCACGCTCTTCAAAGGCGACTCGTTATAGGAAATGACGCCGATGTCCTTGCCAAGCTGCCAGCCCTTCTCCCTTGCCGCATGAATGACGTCTACCAGGTTGTTGTCATCGATGATGATAAACGCATCCCCCTTCTGTATATCGCCGGCGCCGACACCACTCTTCAACTCCGTCGCAATGATCTTCTTCCTCCCGAACTTCTGAAACCCCGAAATGATATCCCGCGTACGGGACCCATCCGGAAAGATCAGGAACAATCTCTTGTACTTCCTTACCAGCTGCTCTGAATCCATCAGGATAGAAAAAATGTCCTTTTCAAAATTCTGGTACACACCAGGATAATTCTCCCGGTATTCCCTCAGCCCGACATCCAGCAGAAAGGTGTGCTTGAGGTCCAGCTTGGAAAGTATCCCCAGCGTATTGTCGTTCACCTCCGGCATGATAACATAAGTATTGTAATAAGCCGACTGCTCCCGGATCAGCGTCTCGAACATCCGCATGCTGTGGTGATGAAAATAGATATCCAGCGCACAGGTTTCCGGCAGATTATTCAGCAACGCGTTGTATAATATCTCCTTATAGGGTGTAAAGGTGCTGAACAACAAAAAGATCTTCTTCTTCTGCCGGGTCTCCGTACTCAGCACGAAATAACCCTTCCCGGGAATGCTGTCGATGATCCCCGAGCTCCTCAGTTCATTATACGCCGTAAAGACAGAACCTCTCGCCAGCGAGAATTCCGCCGCTATCTGGTTCACCGACGGAAGCATGTCGTCTTTGTTCAGGATCCCATTGTCGATGTTCCGGGAAATAGACTGAACGATCTGCTTGTATACCGGCGTCGTCAATGAAGGATCGATCTGAATAAGGTCGATGGCTGCTTTCCCTTTCATGCTGTAAAAATAATATTTTTAATATAAACTGGTATATACTGGTATATAAAATTTTGACTTTTTTTCGCTTTTCCCCTGATTTACCTTTGCGCTATGACGAAACTCTCTGTAAATATCAACAAATTCGCCACCCTGCGCAACAGCCGCGGCGGTAACAACCCGGACGTGGTCAAGGCAGCAGTGGACGCCCAGGTGTTCGGCGCAGACGGCGTCACCGTCCACCCCCGCCCCGACGAGCGCCATATCCGCTACGCCGACGTCCACGCCATCAAAAAGATCATCACCACCGAATTCAATATCGAAGGCAATTCCCAGGAACAAAAATTCGTCGACCTCGTCCTCGACGTCCGCCCCACCCAGGTCACCCTAGTCCCCGACGCCCTCGGACAGATAACCTCCAACCATGGCTGGGATACCATCCGCCACAGGAACTATCTCACCGACATCGTCTCCACCTTCCGAAAAGCCGGCATCCGCGTCTCCCTGTTCGTCGACCCCGTCATCGCCATGGTCGAAGGCGCCGCCGCTACCGGCGCCGACCGCGTAGAGCTTTATACGGAAGCCTATGCCCACGAATACCACGCCGATCGCGAAAAAGCCATCGCCCCCTACCGCACTGCAGCAGAATGCGCAATCAAGTCAGGCCTCGGCCTCAACGCAGGCCACGACCTCGACCTCCACAACCTCAGCTTCTTCGCCCGCACCATCGCCGGCCTCGACGAAGTCTCCATAGGACACGCCCTCATCTGCGACGCCCTCTACCTGGGCTACGAGAATGCCGTTCAACTCTACAAACGACAGCTACAATAAAAAAAGGGGCCGCTGGCCCCTTACTGTTTTCGACGATCCGATCGCCATCTACGCCTAGTTACATCCCAACAATTCACACAACCTCGCCTGCAGGTCAGGACCCCTCAGGTTCCGACCTACTATCTTCCCGTTCGGGTCGATCAGCAGATTCTGCGGGATGCTCTGAATATGATATTTGGCAGCCGCCTCGTTGTACCAATACTTCAGATCACTTACCTGCGTCCAGGCCAAACCGTCATCCTTGATCGCCTTGATCCAGGGCTCCTTGGACTTATCCAGCGAAACACCCAAAACCGTAAAATTCTTGGCCTTGAACTTCTGATACGTGTTCACCACATTAGGATTCTCCATCCGGCAGGGCCCACACCAGCTGGCCCAGAAATCGACCAGCACATATTTCCCCCGGAATGAGGAAAGACTGACCGCGCGACCAGCCGTATCGTTCTGTGTAAAATCTATCGCCTCCGTGCCTACCGCGCCGATCTTCGCATCGTCCACCATCTTCTGCAAATATTGGGCATAGTAGCCCTTTTGCACCTCCGGCGACAGCGAATGCAGACGCCTGTCCTGCGCAGCTACGTCCTCCGTCAGCTGGTTGACCACCACCAGCACAAAGGGCGTAACATAGGAAGACTTCTTCTGCGCTACAAAACCGTCGATCCGGATAAAGATCGTATCCGTCAGCTTCTTATAAACTTGAAATAACGAGTCTTTCTTCGACGCACCGGCCGGAGAATTGGCCACCCCCATCACCGAGTTCAGCCGCACAAAATAAGGATTGAACAGCCGCTGGAATTCAACAAAATCGTCATTCGACGACGACCCGCTGACCTTCAGCTCCTTCAATTCCTCCGTCGAGCCCGAGATTGTCATCTTGTCGTTGCCCATGAACAACGGCGCCTTCTTCCCCGCACCAAAATTCAGCTCGTACAGGTTCGGCTCTGTAACATGCCCGCTCAGCACAAACTTCCCATCCTTCACCGCCGACGACGCAACGGTGTCAGTTGGATTGGAGCCGTCAGTCAATACCACCTTTGTATTCTCCGCCGCCCCCTTCACACTACCGGTGATCGTAAAGCCATTACCCCCGGAACTGCCCGCCTGCGCCATCCCTAACATCGGCAATGTCACCAGCACGCTAAAAAATAATTTCATATTATCGCTAATTTTTATGTCTCTCGCGCAAGACATTCGTTACGTCCTGTAAGTTATACCCTTTTGCGTTAAGAAGGATTAAATAGTGGAAAAGCAGGTCCGCCGCCTCACTCAGGAACAGATTATCATCATGATCCTTGGACTCGATCACCAGCTCGACCGCCTCTTCCCCCACCTTCTGCGCTATCTTATTGATTCCCTTACCGAAAAGCCGCGCGACATAGGATTTTTCCGGGTCCCCGTGCATCCGGCGCTCGACGATCGTCTCTTCCAGACAAGCCAGAAAATCCTCTCTGTGGTTCTTTTCGTCCCAGCAGGTATCTGCACCGGTATGACAGACGGGGCCGAGGGGCTCGGCCTTGATCAGCAGGGTGTCCTTGTCGCAATCCAGCGCTATATGCTTTACCAGCAGATAATTACCGCTTTCCTCTCCCTTCGTCCACAGTCGCCGCTTGCTGCGGCTAAAGAACGTCACCTTTCCTTCCTTCTGCGTCTGCTCAAACGCCTCCGCATTCATATACCCCAGCATTAACACCTTCCCGGTGTCCACATCCTGTATCACCGCCGGAACCAGCCCGTCGGGCGATTTCGTAAAATCGATTGGCAAACTATTCATATTCGAACCGTTATATTATGCTCCTGCAAATATCCTTTTAATTCCGGAATACCGATTTCCTTAAAATGGAAAATGCTGGCAGCCAGCGCGGCATCCGCCTTACCCTCGCCCAGCACGTCCACAAAATGCTCTTTCGTCCCGCCGCCGCCCGAGGCTATCACGGGTACCGTCAAAGAACCTGCCAGTTCCTTCGTGATGTCCAGCGCGAACCCTTTTTTTGTGCCGTCATTATTCATGGAGGTCAGCAGGATCTCCCCGGCCCCCCTGCTCACCCCTTCCCTCGCCCAGTCCGCACATAGCATTTCCGTCTTCACCCTTCCGCCATTGAGATAGACATACCACTGCCCATCCTCTTCCCGCTTGGTATCGATCGCAAGCACCACGCACTGACTTCCAAATTCCTTCGCCAGTTCCGACACCAGCTCAGGCCGCTTGAACGCGGACGTGTTGACTGAGATCTTGTCCGCCCCGTTCTGCAGCAGCAGGCTCACGTCATCCACGCTCGTGATCCCCCCACCGACCGTAAACGGTATATTGATATGATGCGCTATCCGGTTCACTAACTTCCGCAGCGTCTTCCGCTGCTCATTGGTCGCCGCGATATCCAGAAAGACCAGCTCGTCCGCACCCTCCTGGGCATACAACGCTCCCAGTTCCACAGGGTCGCCCGCATCCCGGATATTCTCGAAATTGACACCCTTCACCGTACGACCGTCTTTGATATCCAGGCAAGGTATGATCCGTTTAGTCAGCATAGCTTTTTAATTGATTCAATGTAATACGCCCCTCATAAATGGCCTTCCCGATGATCACTCCCCTGCACCCCGCTTCCTCCAGCCGGAGCACGTCATCGAAAGAGCTCACCCCCCCGCTCGCAATAAAATGCAACGAAGGAAATTTCCCTACAATATTTTTATACAGGTCCAGCGCCGGTCCCTGCAACAGTCCATCCTTGCTCACATCCGTACAGAACACCTGCTCAACACCCTTCTCCACATACTCCTGTATAAAGTCATAGACCCACCGGTCCGTCGTTTCAAGCCAGCCTCCGACCGCGATCTTCTCGTCGCGGACATCCGCCCCAAGCAGGAACTTGCCTGCCCCATACTCCTCCAGCCAGCTCACGAACAAGGGCCCGTTCTTCACCGCGATGCTCCCGATGGTAGCCAGGGCCGCCCCGGAGTCGAACACAATATCGACATCCCCCGCGGTCTTGATGCCCCCGCCGAAATCGATCACCAGACCCGTCTTCCCGGCCAGCCGCTCCAGCACCTTCCAGTTCTTCACCGCGCCGGCCTTTGCCCCATCCAGGTCCACCAGGTGCAGCCGCCTCAGCCCCGCATCCTCGAACTCCATCGCCACCTCCAGCGGATTCTCGTTGTATATCTTCTTCTGCGCATAGTCACCCTGCGTGAGACGAACGCATTTCCCGTCTATAATGTCAATTGCCGGAATGATCTCCATCAAAAATTATATTTTTTCGATAAAATTGGTCAGTATCCTCTCGCCCACCTGCGCCGACTTCTCGGGGTGGAACTGCACACCGTAGAAATTCCCTTTCTGCAGCCCGCTGCTATAGACGAGTCCATAATCCGAAGACGCGATCGTGTCCACTCCCAACGCCGCATAGTATCCATGCACAAAATAACAATAGCTCTGCTCCGGCACGCCATCGAAAAATGGAGAGCGAAGCCCGAACACATTGTTCCAGCCGATCTGCGGCACCTTCAGCCCGGCGCCGTCGAACCTGCGCACCTGGTTCTCGAATATCCCCAGACAATCCGTATCATTCTCTTCGCTGTAGCTGCATAGCAGCTGCATCCCCAGACAGATACCCAGCACCGGCTGCTTCAACCCCCTGATCAGCTCATCCAGACCCCGCTCCTTCAGATAGCCCATCGCCGTACTCGCTTCGCCTACTCCCGGGAATATTACCTTGTCCGCCGCCTTTATCTCCGCGGGGTCATCCGTCACAACGGCTTCTTTCCCGATACGCTCCAGCGCATACAGCACCGACCTGATATTGCCCGCATTATATTTTACGATCGCAAGATTCATAGCTTATTTTAATATACTGTTCAGGAATTGACGCGTCGCATCCACCACCGGTTGCCCCCCTTCCAGCGCCCGGATATAGGCAGTTCCGATGATCGCCCCGCTGGCATGCCGGGTCGCAGCTTCGAAGCTTTGCTTATCGCGGATGCCAAAACCCACAAGCACCGGATTCCGCAGGTTCATTTCCTGCAGCCGCCTGAAGTATGCCTGCTGATCATTGATATCTTTATCCTTCCCCGTCGTGGATGAGGAAGAAACAGCATAAAGAAAACCCGAGCTCAGCGAATCTACCTTCCGGATACGCGCCGCCGAAGTCTCGGGCGTCACCAGGAAAATAAAATCGAGACCATATTTCTTCATCACCGGCCCATACTCCGTCTCATATTCATAAATTGGAAGATCAGGCAGGATCAGTCCATCGACACCCACCTCCGCCGCCGCCGCGCAAAAACGTTCAAAGCCATACTGCAGCACCGGGTTCATATACCCCATCAGCAATACCGGCACGCCAACAGCCGGCCGCAGCTCTTTCAACTGATCGAACAGCTTCGCGATCGTCATCCCATTCGCCAAAGCCCGGGTGCTGCTGGCCTGTATCACAGGACCATCCGCCAGCGGGTCGCTATAGGGCATCCCCAGCTCGATCAGGTCCGCCCCGTTATCCGCAAGGGCCCTGATCACTTCCATCGTGCTGTCCAGACGCGGAAAACCCGCCGTGCAGTACACGTTCAATACAGGTCGGCCGGCCCCGGCAAAAAGTCTTGATATCCTGCTCATATAGATTGTTCCTCCATTACTTTCATATAGGTCCCCATATCCTTGTCTCCTCTTCCGCTGAGACAAAGCACTACCGTATCCTTCTCGTTCAGCTGCAGCTGCTCCAGCGCCGCCAGCGCATGCGCCGACTCCAGCGCCGGAATGATGCCCTCCAGTCTCGTCAGCAGGAACGCAGCCTCCACAGCCTCTTCATCCGTCGCGCTCAAAAATGTTCCGCGGCCGCTGTCGAACAAATGCGCGTGCAAAGGGCCGATACCCGGGTAATCCAGTCCCGCCGAAATGCTGTGCGGCTCGACCACCTGCCCATCCTCGGTCTGCATCACATAGCTGCGGCTGCCATGCAGGATCCCCGGCTTGCCCAACTGCGTGGTCGCAGCGCTCATCCCGCTGTGAACGCCATGACCGGCGGCCTCAACGGCGATCAGCTCTACGCTGCCCTCCTCCAAAAAATGATAGAAGGTCCCCGCCGCGTTGCTTCCGCCCCCGACACAGGCGATCACATGGGTCGGCAGCTCGCTGCCCGTCTTCTCCTTTAGCTGCCACCTGATCTCCTCGCTGATCACGCTCTGAAAACGCGCCACCATATCCGGATAGGGATGCGGCCCCACCACGCTGCCGATGATATAATGCGTATCCACCGGATTATTGATCCAGTCGCGGATCGCCTCATTGGTAGCATCCTTCAGCGTCTTGCTGCCGCTGGTGGCGGGCACGACCTTTGCCCCCAGCATCTTCATCCGCGCGACGTTGGGCGCCTGCCGCTCGATGTCCTTCTCCCCCATATAGACGATACACTCGATGCCCTTCAGCGCGCATACCGTAGCGGTAGCCACACCGTGCTGACCTGCCCCCGTCTCGGCAATGATCCGGTGCTTGCCAAGCCGCTGCGCCAGCAGGATCTGCCCGATCGTATTGTTGATCTTATGTGCGCCGGTATGATTCAGGTCCTCCCGTTTCAAATAGATCTGCGTATTATATTTTGCGCTGAGACGACCCGCCAGGTACAACGGCGAAGGCCTCCCCACATAGTCCCGCAGCAACGACTGGAACTCCTTCCGGAACGATGCCTCGTGCATGATCTCCAGGTACCGGCTACGCAGCTCCTCAACATTCGGGTGCAGCATCTCAGGAATAAACGCCCCTCCAAATTTTCCATAATACCCCCGATCATCCGGAGACTGATACATGTTCATAATGATAAAAAGTTATTTATATTTTGGGATTCTTTATGTTGTCCAGCAGCGCCCTCACCTTCTTCATATCCTTCACTCCCGGACTCGTCTCGAATTTACTATTAACGTCTATCGCGAACAGCCTGCGGGCCACCGGCTCCCGGGCAAAAACCTTCAGCTTTTCCACGTCCGCCGCCTCGATACCCCCGCTCAGAAAGAACAGCTTGTCGATATGCGCCGGCCTGAGCGTGTCCCAGTTGAACTTCTTACCCGTACCTCCATACCCCACGCCCTCCGTGTCGAAAAGAAACATATCGCAATAGTCCTGATAAGGACGGACCAGCCAGTCGATTGGATCGTTCTCCCCCAGACGAAAGACCTTGATGACGGTGATATAGTTGGCTACCTGCTCGCAAAAATGCGGCGTCTCGTCGCCATGCAACTGCACCATGTCCAGTCCGTACGCGTCCACCTGCTTCATGACCTCGTCATAGCTTGCGTTGACAAACACGCCAACCTTGCCGATACGCAGCCTGGCCTTCCGCAGCTGCTCCCCCGCCAGGTGCCGCACCACATACCGCGGCGACTTCGGATAGAAGATAAATCCCGCAAGATCCACGCCCATGGCGTCCAGCTGTTTGACCTGATCGAGCTCGGTCATTCCGCATACTTTTACTCTCATATGTTTTTGGTTAGTTCTCCAACAAAAGCCGCGAACGCAGCTCCCGGGTCCTCCGCCTTCATAAAATGCTCTCCCACCAGGAAACCCCGGAATCCGGCATTTTTCATATGTAGTATCGTAGCAGTATCGTTAATGCCGCTCTCGGCAACCAGGATCTTCCCCGAAGGGATACGCTTGCCCAGCCTGATCGAGCGCTCTATATCAACAGTGAACGTTCTCAGGTCCCTGTTATTGACGCCCACGACAGGCGTCTCTTCACAAATATGTCCAAGCTCTTCCTCGCTGTGTATCTCCAGCAGCACCTCCAGCCCCAGCGATCCGGCAAATCGCGCCAGCCGCTGAACATCCGCGGGCGAAAGACAGGCCGCGATCAGCAATATGACATCAGCCCCCATCGCCCTGGCCTCTACGATCTGGTACTCGTCGATCATAAAATCCTTCCGCAATATAGGTATGTTGTTCACCCGCGCAGCCCGCAGATCATCGCTCGTCCCTCCAAAAAATTCCTCATCCGTCAGCACCGAAAGACAGCTCGCTCCCGCCGCAGCATAGGCCCTCGTCACGTCTTCCACAAGCACCCGGTCATTGATCACCCCCTTGGACGGACTGCGCCGCTTGAACTCAGCGATGATACCGGTCTTCGAAGGGTCCGTGAGTGACTTCTTCAGCGAAAGTACATCCCTCGAATATCCTTCCATGGCCTCCAGTTGCTTTACCTTCGTCCTGGCCTTCCTCTCCTCCACTTCTTTTCTCTTAAATGCAACTATCTTCTCTAATATATTCATTGCAATGCGATTAATTTTTCCAGGGCACCATACGCTTTCTTACTCTCCAGACTCTCCACCGCCGCGGCGTAAGCCGCGGCATAACTTTCGAACGAACCGCTGGCGAATAGCGCCATCGCCGCGTTGGCCAGTACCACCGCATTCTGGGCCCAGCTGCCCTCGACCTTAAGTATCTTCAAAAAGAGCTTCGCCGCCTCCTCGACCGTATTGCCCCCATAAATATCGGTAGCATTTACCATTCTCTTGCCTAATTCTTCCGGCGTCATGATCTTTTCACCCTTGTTGGTGATCACCTTCGCATCCCCGGTCAGCGAAATTTCGTCATACCCGTCCAGCGAATGGATGATCGTAAACCGGCCCTCGATCTGCTGCAGCAGGTAATTGTAGATCCTTGCCATCTCCAGATTGTATACCCCTACCAGCTGCGTAGCAGGAAATGCAGGATTGACCATCGGCCCCAGCACATTGAAGAAGGTCCGGATACCCAGGTTCTTGCGGATCGGCCCAACCGTCTTCAGTGCAGGATGGAAGAGCGGCGCATGCAGAAAGCAGATGCCGGCCTCGTCCACTTCCCGCCGAAGCCTTCCCGCATCGTTCTTATGCTTGTAGCCCAGCTGTTCCATCACATTCGAAGCGCCGCTGATCGAGGTCGCCCCATAGTTGCCGTGCTTGGCGACCTTATGCCCGGCGCCGGCTACTATAAAACAGGCCAGCGTCGAGATATTGAAGGTATTCTTCCCATCCCCGCCTGTCCCGACGATATCGATGGTCTCCTGCCCGTCCAGGTCTACCCGTACACACAGCTCGAGCAACGCATCCCTGAAACCTTGCAGCTCTTCTATGGTGACACTGCGCATCAGGTAGACGGTAATAAAAGCGGCCAGCTCGCTCTCGTTGAACTCGCCCCGGGCGATACGCATCAGGACATCCTTTGCCTGCGCACGGTCCAGCGTCTTATGTTCGAATAAATACTGTAGTATCTTTTTCATCCGTATATAATTATTTTTTCAGTGACCGGATGGAACCTCGCAGTTCATCCCCTGCGCGTTTTCATATATCATGCTCGGTTTCATCGTCATCAATTCTTTAACCAGTTAGTCAATATCTTCTCCCCCAGCGGCGTCAGCACGCTCTCCGGATGGAACTGTACCCCCTGCACGTCCAGGCTCTTATGGCGCAACCCCATCACAAAACCCTTCTCATCCCTTGCCGTTACTTCCAGCACGTCGGGCCACCCCTCTTCGCTGACCACCCAGCTGTGATATCGCCCCACTTCCATCGTTGCCGGCAGACCTTCGAACAGGGTCCCCGGCTTCAGTATCTTCACCGGCGTAGCCACACCATGATACACCGTGCTCAGATTCACGAGCTTGCCCCCGAAGGCCTCCCCTATCGCCTGATGGCCGAGACAGACGCCCAGGATCGGCTTGGACGCCGCATACTCCCTGATCAGAGGCAGCAGCAATCCCGCCTCGGAAGGGACTCCGGGTCCCGGCGAAAGAATGATCTTGTCGTATTCTTTTACCCTTTCCAGGGGGATACGGTCATTGCGATGGACTTCCACCTTCTGCTGCATCAGCTTCTCGACAAGGTGCACCAGGTTATACGTAAAAGAATCGTAGTTGTCGAATACCAATATTCGCATCACATTCATTTTAATTCCGTGATTTGGGCCGCGTAGCGAATAGCCGATTTCAACGCGCCCAATTTATTGTTTACTTCCTGAAGTTCACTTTCCGGCTGGCTGGCCGCCACTACGCCGGCCCCGGCCTGATAGGTCAGGGTATTGTTACGGCTCAACAGACTGCGGATCATTATCGCATGATTACAGCTGCCGTCAAAACCTATATAACCGATACAGCCCCCATAATAGCTGCGGGCGGTAGGCTCGTAACCATCGATCAGCTCCATCGCCTTGAACTTCGGCGCGCCGCTCAGCGTCCCCGCCGGGAAGGTAGTAGCCAGCAGCTCAAAAGGATTATACCCGTGCCTCAGTTTCCCCCTCACCTCGCTCACCAGGTGAATGACATGGGAATAGTACTGCACCTGCCGGTATTGCGCCACCGTCACCCCATCGCAGTTGCGGCTCAGGTCATTCCGCGCCAGATCGACCAGCATCACGTGCTCCGCATTCTCCTTGGCATCCTTCAGCAGCCTGTCCGCCATCTCCCGGTCGACGACGTCATCCCCGCTACGCTTGAACGTACCCGCTATCGGGTGTACGATCGCTTCCCCATTCTGCAGGATCAGCTGAGACTCCGGAGAGGACCCCATTAATTTGTAGTCGCCATAGTCGAAAAAGAACAGATAGGGAGAAGGGTTGATATTTCGCAACGCCCGGTATACATTGAACTCGTCACCAACAAAGGATTGCTGAAACCTCCGGCTGAGCACGATCTGGAAGACATCCCCCCGCAGACAGCTGCTGATCCCCTTCCTCACCATCTCCCTGTACTGCTCGTCCGTCATATTGGAGCTCTCCTCCCCCTTCGGCTGGAAAGGATAGACAGGCACGTCCTTGCTCCTGATCAGCGACTCCACCACCGGAAGCTCCGAATCGATCCCATCGATCCTGTTCTCGCAGATATAGATCTCGTCCTTAAAATGATTGATGGCCAGGACATATTGATATAGCCGGTATCTCATGAGCGGGATCGCCGCCCCCGTCCCATCCTTCTCCCTGAATTTTATCGTATCGAAGAACTGCACCGCGTCGAAGGTCGTATAGCCAAACAACCCCTGCGCCACCCGCACCGGCCTTTCGCCCGCCGTCTCCACCTCGAACCGCTGCATGAACTCCCATACCAGCCGCGGCGTATCCGACAGCTGCTGTAAAGCCGTTCGCTCAGGCTTCTGCCCCGGCAATTTGAACTCGATGCTCCGGGTATCCGTGATCTCTATCCCCGCAATGGCATTGATGCAGATAAAGGAATAGCTGTTCTCCGCAGCATGATAATCCGTGCTTTCCAGCAGAACCGTGTCGCGGAACCGGTCCCTCAGCCGCAGGTAAATACCCACCGGCGTATAGATATCCGAGAGCAGCTTCTTACATTGGGTCTTGATGGCAATCTTTTTCATTCTCAGGTAGAAAATTGACAAAAAAAGGAAGGCCCCGGTTTCGGGGCCCTCTAGTTATTTAGATTCGGTAAGACTATGACAATAGCATTACTTGCCCCGCTTGAGACCAGTATGCCACCACCACTGTTGAATAAAATAATTTTTCATTGCAAAGCAAATATCATAGTCAAAACGCAAATCGCCAAATTTTTTTATTTTTAATCATGACACCTCCCCAACGCCTGCTCTCCCTCGATTTTATGCGCGGCCTGATCATGGTCCTGCTTGCCCTCGAAGCCGCCGGCCTCTACGAACCCCTCTTACAAGCATCGGAAGGAAACCCCATCCATGCCCTCGTCCAGCAGCTCTCCCACCACCCCTGGCACGGCCTTCGCGCCTGGGACCTCGTACAGCCCGCCTTCATGTTCATGGCAGGCGTCGCTATGGCCTTTTCGCTCGACAAACAACAACGGCAGGGAATGACATGGTCCCGGTCCTTCAAAAAGACGCTGCGACGATGCGGATGGCTGTTCTTCTGGGGCGTACTCGACTACGCAGTCAGAAAGACCGGCCTTTCTTTCGAGCTCTGGGACGTGCTCACCCAGCTATCCTTCACAACACTCGTCGCCTTCCTCATCTACCGCTGGAGCGCCGCCGCGCAGGTCGCAGTCTGCGTCGGCCTGCTGCTGCTGACGGAAGCCCTCTATCGGTTCACACATGTTCCCGGCTTCGACCAACCCTTCACCGACCAGCACAATTTTGGGAATTACGTAGACCTCCTGTTGATGAATAAGATCAACCGCGGCGGCTGGGTCGCTATCAATTGCATCCCCACATCCGTACACACCATCGGCGGCGCCCTGGCGGGCAGGCTGCTCCTCAGTCATGAACCCCGGAAGACCCGGACCCTCCTCTTATGGGGAACCGCCACGCTGCTCCTCGGCTATATCCTCGACTGGACAAATATCACTCCCATCATCAAGCGCATCGCCACCTCCTCTTTCACGATCGTCTCCCTCGGCTACAGCCTCCTGATCCTCGCAGCATGCTACTGGCTTATCGACGTAAAAGACCACAGGCGCCACCTTCAGTTCTTTACCATCATCGGCATGAACTCGATCTTTATCTATCTCTTCTTCGAGATCGTAGGACACCGCTGGTTCAATGGTTATGTATCCGCCCTCACCTCCTGGATGGGGTCCGCAATTATCACCTCCCTCATCATCTTTACCTGCGAATGGGGACTGTGCTATTTCCTCTACCGGAAAAAAATATTCTTCAGACTATAATACGCCCTTTGTACTTGGTAAATAATTGCTCAGCGGGTCCCGCCGAACCGCCATCCGGATGGCTTTTGCGAAAGCCTTAAAAATGGCCTCGATCTTATGGTGCTCGTTTTCCCCCTTACATTCGATATTCAGATTGCACCTCGCCCCATCGGAGAAGGACTTGAAAAAATGAAAGAACATCTCAGTGGGTACCTCGCCTATCCACTCCCTCTTGAACTCCGCATCCCACACGATCCAGTTGCGGCCGCCAAAATCGATCAGCACCTTCGCATCCGCCTCATCCATCGGCAGCGCAAACCCATACCGCTCCATCCCCCGCTTGTCCGCCAGCGCCTTCGCAAACGCTTCGCCCAGCGCAATACCGGTATCCTCGATGGTATGGTGCTCGTCGATATGCAGGTCGCCGTTGACCCGGATAGCCAGGTCCATTTTCCCGTGCTTGGCGATCTGCTCCAGCATATGGTCAAAAAATCCCAATCCCGTGACGATCGTCGACTTCCCGCTGCCATCTACATTCAGATCGATCTTTATCTGGGTCTCGCTGGTATTCCGCTCGTGCACCACCCTGCGCAACCCCAGCCGGAGAAATTCATATATCTTGCTCCAGTGCGTGGTCTCCAGCGCAATGGACGATTCCAGTACACTGTGCGCGTCGCTGATCTCAGCACCACCCAGGGTCTCATCGAGCTTCAGCCAGATCGCCTTACAGCCCAGATTCTTCGCCAGCTGCACGTCGGTGATCCGGTCTCCGATCACAAAGGAATTGGCCAGATCATAGTCCGGATTGTTGAGATACTTCGTCAGCATCCCCGTACCCGGCTTCCGCGTCGCCTTGCCCTCCTCCGGAAAGCTCCGGTCGATAAATATCCCGCTGAACCGTATCCCCTCACCCTCCAGCGTCTTCAGCACAAAATTCTGTACCGGCCAAAAACTGTCCTCCGGAAAAGCTTCCGTCCCCAGCCCATCCTGGTTGGTCACCATCAGCAGCTCATAGTCGAACTCCCTCGCTATCCTGCTCATATACTCAAACATATCCGGATAGAATTCCAGCTTCTCAAAAGAATCGATCTGGTAGGTCGGCGGCGCCTCCTTGATCAGCGTGCCGTCCCTGTCAATAAATAAAATACGCTTCATTTGGGCGCAAAACTACACCAAAAAATGTTACTGCGCAGGCGGCGTATTCGTCGCCCTCACCGCCTTAACTTCCCCAGCCGTCACAGCCGAAGCCTTATTCCCCCAACTATTCCTGACATAGGTCAGCACATCGGCGATCTGCTGGTCCGTCAGATCAGGATGCGGCGCCATCACACCATGATACTCCTCCCCTTCCACTTCAACGCCCTGCATACCTGTCAGCACGATCTTCGCCAGCGCCTTCTTGTCTCCCAGCACAAATTTAGTCTTGACCAGCGGCGGATTCATCCCCTGCACACCCAGCCCATCCACCTGGTGACAGGCAAGACACTGCTCGAGATAGACCTGCTTGCCGCGGGTAATGGAAGCCTTTGCACCCCCCGGCGCCGCCGCCGGCTTCTTCGTTTGAGACATCAGTACCGTGGCCAGCACGAACAGACCACCCGTAAGTCCTATAAATAGATTCTTTTGCATGTAGATAAATTATTTGCGGTAAGAGATCTTCCAAACTGTACCCTTGGTATCATCCGTCACATAAAGCGATCCATCGGGGCCTTGCGCCAGTCCGCAAGGACGATAGTCGACTCGTCCCGAAGCGGCTTTCTCCGGACCGCCCGAGAAATTGTCGGCAAAGACCTCCCACTGGCCGCTGGGCTTTCCATTCTTGAAAGGCTGGAAGACAACAAAATAACCCTTCTGCGGCTCCGGAGCCCTGTTCCAGCTGCCGTGAAAGGCGATAAACGCCCCGTTCCTGTATTTCTCAGGGAACTGACTGCCCGTATAGAACACCAGACCATTCGGAGCCATATGACCGGGATAAGCAGCCGCCGGGTCCTGCGCCTCATCACCAACAGTCTTCTTACCGTCACCGCCATATTCAGGGGCCAGTATCTTTTTGTGTTGCAGCTGATCGTAGAACATATACGGCCAGCCACAGTTGGAGCCGTCGTGCAGCTCATACATACACTCGGCAGGCAACTCTGCGCTCTGCTTCGTGTCCCAGATGTCCGGGAAAAGGTCATGCAGCTGGTCGCGGCCGTGTTGCATGACGAACAGCGAATTGGTCGACTTGTTCCAGAACAGCGCTACACAGTTGCGGAGCCCCGTTGCATATCGGTGACCATCGCCATACGTCTGGTTCGCCTTGCCGGCCTTGAACTCCCAGATACCGCCCGCAGAGTCAAGTATCTTACATGGCTTCATCCCGGGCGATCCCTTCGTCCTGTCCTGCAGCTGGCAGGCATTCGAATAAGCGCCTATGTTGACGAATAGATTTCCTTTGTCATCCAGTGCGATCGTCTTCGCCTCGTGCTCATGCCTGGAAAGAAGACCGGTCACGATCTTTTCCGGCTGATCCGGATTCAGGACCTCGTCCTTTGCATTCAGTTGAAAGCGATACACGTCCTCGTCCGTTGTAGCATACAGATAGCCGTTGCTGATAGCAACGCCCGTACCCGGAAAATTGCCAAAACCCGTGATCTTGTCGGCCTTGCCATCCCCGTTGGTATCCTCCAGACGATAAATACCCTTCCCGTCTTTCAGCTTGCTCAGCTTTACAAAAACCGCCCCTCCCGGACCTACAGTGATATGCCGCGTACGACCAAAATTCTCTACGACCGTCACCGCGGAAAAACCCGAAGGCAGCTTCAGCTGACTGGCAGCATCAGTGGTTTTTGCAGGCTGCCCTTTGGCGCCGCCACCACCGTTGCCACGGCCGGAAACCTTGCCACCGCCATTATTACGACCGGCAAAACTGACCAGCCCCGTCAGGATTAATCCCGCCGTGAGACACGCGGCTTTCCGAAATACTTCTTTCTTGATGAATTGTTGCATGGATGATGAATTAACTGAGTGTAATTTAGTAGAAAAAATCCTATTTGCAGGACCGCTCATCCACGGACAGCCTCACTAATTTTTATCTTATCTTGATAAAATCCTACCCTATTTTAGCAAGCGCGTTCAATAGCTCCCCGTTCTCCTTTTCCGTACCCACCGTTATACGCAGACACCCCTCGCAGAGCTCTACCTTGCTGCGATCCCGGACAACGATCCCGTCTTCCAGCAGCCGCTCATAAACCCCTCGTGCATTCTCCATCTTTACAAGGAGGAAATTGGCGTCGCTGGGGAATACTGCCCGGACAAGAGGAAGCGCAACCAGGTCCTTCGACAGCTGCTCGCGCATGGCCACCAGCTGACGGATCATATCATTGACCTGCCCCACTTCTTCGAGCGCCTTGAGGACCAGTTCCTGGTTGACCTGGCTGATATTATACGGCGGCTTGACCTTATTGTAGACATCGATGATGGCTTCACTTGCAAAAGCCATACCCATCCGCAGTCCCGCCAGCCCCCATGCCTTGCTCATCGTCTGCAGAACGACTAAGTTGGGATAGTCGCTCAGCTCCTGGATAAATGACTTGTGACGCGAAAAATTGATATAGGCCTCATCGATGACGACCAACCCTGAAAAATTATTCAGCACCACCTCTATATCCTGTCTGTTCATGGAATTGGCGGTGGGATTGTTGGGTGAACATATCCAGATGATCTTGGTATTGCTGTCCACCAGATTTTCCAGGTGTACAAGGTCCAGCTGAAAATCATCCAGCAGCGTCGCCCGGCGTACCTCGACATCGTTGATATTCGCACTCACTTCATACATCCCATAGGTCGGAGGGTTGATAATGACATTGTCTTTCCCCGGGACACAGAACGCCCGGTACAGCAGGTCGATGCACTCGTCGCTGCCGTTACCCAGAAAGATATGCTGCGGCGGGACGCCCTTTATCCTGCTAATGGCCTCCTTCACCTTCCACTGGTGAGGGTCAGGATAGCGATTATACCACCGCGTTAGTGGTGAGCCGAGGCTGTTCTCGTTGGCGTCGAGAAAGACCTGCGCTTCACCCTTGAACTCGTCCCTTGCCGAAGAATACGGCACCAGCTTACGTATATTGTCACGAAGAAGACTGTCTAAGTTGAACATGATCGTTTAATTTTTTTCCATTCGAATGCTTACCGCTCTTGCATGAGCCTCCAGCCCTTCCGCCTCCGCCATCCTCCGCACCGTCATCCCGATGGCCGAAAGGCCCCCCTTCGTCAGCTGCTGGAACGTTATTTTTTTGACAAAGCTATCCAGGCTCACCCCGCTGTACGCCCGGGCAAAACCATTGGTCGGCAGGACGTGATTGGTCCCGCTGGCATAGTCGCCGACACTCTCAGGAGAATAATGCCCCATAAATACAGACCCGGCGTTTATCACCTGCTCCGCCAGCCTCTCCGGATCGTCGCAGGCCAGTATCAGGTGCTCGGGAGCATAGTCGTTCAGCAGCTGCATCGCCTGCTCACCATCCCTGACAATAAAAGCCC
>JAFDYE010000404.1 GCA_018267585.1 Bacteroidota bacterium | reverse complement strand
TTCTGCTTCAGGTAGATATTGCTCTGCAGCTGCGCCATTGGGATGGGGTAGAGCGCGGCGTCGGTCGTCCAGCCGGTCTTTTCCGCACTCAGGACCGTCGCCGCCAGTCCCGTGCGTTTGAGGTCATACCAGCGATGCCCCCATTCGGTGAACAGCTCGACCTGGCGTTCGTGCATGATCGCATTCAGCACGGCGGATTGCGAGCCCGCGTTGGCTGTACTGGGCGGGAGCCCCGCGCGGGCTCGGACGATATTCAGATCCGCCAGCGCTGCAGCTCCGTTGCCCAGTTCTGCCGAGGCTTCGGCGCGGATCAGGTATTGCTCTGCCAGGCGAAGGATCATAACGTCCTCTGTGGTCGGACTGTTCGACTGGGCGTTTTTGTATTTGTAAGGGTAGTACAAGGTATCGCCGTTAAGGACAAACTGTCCCAGCCAATCCTTCATTCGTAGATCACCCGGCTCGAAGGCATTCAATAAATATCTGGTGACGGGATAGAATGGCGCAGCACCGTACTGGGAAGAGAAATCATGCGCTTCCGCCACTTCGTAGTAGGCGGTCTTCGCCGGGAGCTGCCAGATGGCTTCGGTGCTGCCGTCGAGGAAGACCTTGTTGGGGTCGGTCACCAGGCTGTACTGTCCGGAGGAGATAACCGCGCTGGCGGCATCGTATGCCTGCTGCCATTGCTGGCGATAGAGATAGACGCGCGCCAGCAATGCCATCGCAACCAGCTGGTTGGGGCGGATATGTCCGCTGGAAGGGTAGGCCATCGTCAGGTTCTGTTTTGCGCTGGTAAGGTCTGCCAGTATCCGGTCGTATACCGAATCGGCGGAAGCACGGGGCAGAACGGCATTGACCTTGTAGTCCGGGGTCAAAACGATGGGAACGCCGCCGAATAAGTTCACGAGATTGAAATAGTACAGCGCCCGCATCACTTGCATCTCGCCTGTGGCCTGTGCCCTGAACGTGCCGGACAAGGCGGGATTGTTGCTTACACCAGCTATTACCGAGTTGACATTATACAGGGAAGTGTAGGGGCTCGTCCAGAGCGTACTGACATCGGAATTGAGGTTGGTCAGGGCATAGCCATAAAATCCGGTCATGTCAAGGTCGCCGCCATTGTTGTAGAGCAGCTCGTCAGAGGAAAGGCCCGTGGCTTCCGGGATCTTCGCGTCGGAATATCCGAATCCGGCCACGCTCATAGCGACATAGCTGTAGGCGTAGGAGATCGCCGTCATCGTCGTGCTGCTGTCGCCGAACTGCTGCGACTCTGCTATTTGCGACGGCGGGCTGGGCGGGATCGCGATCAGTTTCTTACAGGAACCGGCCAGCGTCGAGAGGAACACCAGTGCTACGGCAACGATATATGGTTGAAAGAATGTTTTTTTCATGACAAAAGAGATTAAAAATTACAATTCAGTCCAAAGGCAACGATGCGTTGTACCGGGAACTGGGTAAAATCATTGAAAGTCTCGGGGTCGGCGACCTTGTAGTCGGTAAATGTCAGCAGGTTTTGCGCGTTGCAATAGATACGAAGGTCATGGATATGCGCGCTTTTTACCAGGTTGTCCGGCAGGGAGTAAGACAGCGACAGGGTCTTGAGCCGTACGTAGGTATCATCGCTATATGCGCCCGACGACTGGCTGAAAGCCGATGCCGATCTATAGGCCCTGGAACTATAGCTGGTGACCAGGTGCTGTAATGTGGCATGCGTATCGCCGGGGCCTGTCCAGTAGTTGCCCAGCACCGCCACCGGCATATTGATCAGGGGGCTGCCCGGTGTCAAGCCATTGCCGTATAGGGTATACATCCAGTTGGGCGCGGTCTGGCTCGAGAACTGAAAGAAGATATAAAGGCTGACACGCTTGTAGGTAAACGTATTGCCGAAGCCGCCCATGTATTTGACCTCGCGGTTGGCGATGGGCACCTGGTCCCCGCCATTGGCGATCAGTCCAAATGCCGGAGCGGACGTTAGCTGATCCTTGGCATTCAGGTATTGGAACAGCCCGGTAGTGGGGTCAATGCCCTTATAACGGTACCCGAATATAATAGAAGTCGGCGCGCCGATCTTATAAATGTCGGCATAGGAGGATCCTGCCAGGTTGGGGAAGCTGAGCAGTTTGTTGCGATTGAACGAGATGTTGAAATTGGTCTTCCAGCTGAACTTGGGCCCCTGGATATTGTTGGAGGTAAAGGAGAACTCCCAGCCCTGGTTCTGGACTTCTGCAGGCAGGTTCTGCAATACTGTTCCGAAACCGGTCTGAGCAGGCAGGGGGTAACCACCGAGCTGGCCGCCTTCACGGTCGCGGTAGAACGTGGTGTTCAGGAGGAGCCGGTCGTGAAATAATCCCAGGTCGAGTGCGATATTGAGGGACTTCTTCGTTGCCCATCCGTAATCCGGATTATACAGGTTCAGCGGCTGGCTTGGCTGCACACCCTGCACGGCGGGCACATAGGTGACCGGCTGCCAGAAGGCCTGGTACTTATATGGAGCGATACCGTCGGAACCGCTGGTCCCGTAGCTGCCGGACAGCTTGCCATAGCTGAGGAAAGGCAGCGCTTTTGTAACAGGTCTTTCCTGCGTGAAGATCCAGCCCGCTCCCATCGAACCGAAGTTGCCGAACTGCCGTCCGGGACCGAAATTGCTCGATCCGTCGCGTCTGCCGCCCATACTGACGATAAACTCCTGATTATAGATATACTTCAGCCGTGCAAAAGCAGCTACATATTTATACAGGGACGATGCGTCGTAGGGGTAGACCGTCGCGGCGCCGTCGATGGAACCAAGCAATTGGTCATTGCTGTAACCCGTCCCCTGGAGCGTTTGCTGGTAATTGGTATTCTTCTTATATGTGCCGCCTGCCAGGGCTGAAAGTGTGCCTTTGCCGATAGTGACATTATAATCGATCTGGGGTTCGATATTCAGCGTCTGATAATTGTTCTTTGCAAATTCCGCGCTGCGGTAGGCGCCGTATAACGGAGTCTGGGAGACGGCTGGCAGCTTTGTGGTCTCGTCGCTGGTGTTCCTGTTATATCCTGCAGTAAGTCCGAAGGTCAGGCCGGATATGATCTTGTAGCTGAGGTGCAGGCTGTTGTTGATATTATAGTTGTCCAGGTTGGCGGGCTGCAATAAATTGGCGTAGAACTGGTAGCTGCTGAGGTCGACCCCCTTGTAGACCCAGAGCAGGCTGCCGTCCGGGTTTTTCAGGTCGGGTAGGTTAGGCGCAAGCAGGACGTCTTTGTTGCCGGCATAACCCGCAGAGTGATTCTGGTCATATCCGACATCGGTGCCAAAATCGAGCGTCAGCCGGTTGTCGTTGGAAGTATGATGGAACAGGCTGTGCAGGGTTAGCCGCTGATCCGAAAAATTCCCGGGATAATTGAAATCCGACCGGGTATATCCGCCGGAAAAAATAAAGGTGTTGTTGTAGGTCCCGCCCGAGACACTGGCATGGATATCGGTGTTGTTGGTGGTCTTGCCATAGATCAGCCCCGGCCAATTGGTATATTTATTCTGATCGAAAATGGTTAGGTCGGGCGCGTATCCGCCGGTGTAGAGGATGTTGCTGGGGGCGACGCTGTCCTGCGTAAGGGCGTCGCGCCGGTATTTCAGGTATTGCTGCGTATTCATCACGTGCAGCTCGCGCGCTGCGCTGTTGAACCCTGTGGTGGCCGTCAGGTTGAACGTCGTCTTACCGGCCTTGCCTTTTTTGGTGGTGATCAGGATCACGCCATTGGAGCCCTGCGTTCCATAGATGGAGGTTGCATCTGCATCCTTGAGGATCGTGATGCTTTCGATGTCGGCAGGGTTGATGGATGCAAAGGGACTGACACCCCCGAACACACTGATCCCGCCGGTAGTGGAGGACTCCGATCCCAGGTTACCGAGCTGGCTGAGATTTTTGTTTTGCGGTGCAAAGGGTACTCCATCGATGATGATCAGCGGCTGGTCATACGGCCGTTGCCCGTATGGTGCGTTGGACATGACCGTATTCTGCCCCCGGACTTGCAGCAGCACGGTATTGCCCGGGACGCCGCTGGTAGAAGTGACGGCAAGGCCCGGAACCTCGCCCTGAAGCGCCAGCATGACATTGGTCACCGGCTGCTTTTCGATAGTAGCCGCATCGACGGTAGAAATAGAGCCCACATTGAAACGCCGGCTGGTGGTCCCATAGGCCTGGATGACCGTCGCGTCCAGCTCGTTCTGGCTGCGCTGCAGCGTGACATAGTGGTAGTTGCCGACACCCGAACCTACTGTGAACTCCCTGGCAATATAACCCGTATAGGAAACGACCAGCACTGTGCCTGCGGATACGTGCTTTACTCTGAAATCCCCATGGACATCCGACTGCGTCCCCTTGGTCGTCCCCTTGATACGTACCGATGCACCGACCAGCGGAGCGCCAAGGCTGTCAACCACCCGGCCGCGGATACTGTCTCCGGATGGAGCATCGACTGATATTCCTGGTGCCACGCGCAGAACTGTATCCTTCAGCACGACCATCCTGTCGATGATGGCATAGGTAAAAGGCTGGTCTTTAAAACAGATGTCCAGCACCTGTTGAAGTCCGGCATTTCGGACGGAGATGCTGACGTCATGCGTCTGTTTCATCCATTCGTCGCGGTACACAAAGAGGTACCCCGTCTGGTCGGTGATCTTTTTGAAGACCCTGTCCAGCGGCACGTGCTGTTCCGACAGGTTGATCTGCTGCGCCCGCGTCCTCGCGCTGAGGTGCAGACAGAAAGCCAATAATAAAAAGGTTGTCAATCTCACGACTAACAGAGTTTTGGTAAGGAATGCATTCCTTTTGAACAGGGGAATGCTTCTCAATGCTGCTAAAAGCATACATTTGCAGTGTTTGGGTTTAACAATAAAGCAGTTTCCAACAATTGTGTTCGTGTCAGACCTGAACGCCTCGCCGGGAGTGGTACCAACACTTCCGGTTTTCTTTTCAGGACTTCGACCAATATTCAAAACAGGATAAGGTTCTATGGCATAACGCGGATCGTTCTGTCTTCAACTTCAAAATGAACGCCGCTGGTTTGCAATACCTGGAGTATGTTCGAGAGCATCGTCGATCGCGGCAGCTCTCCGGTGATATGTCCTGCAGGAACGCCTTTCTCAAAAACGATATCGACATCATACCAGCGACTGATCTCCCGCATGACCGTGGCAATGTCAGCGCTGGTCAAATAGAATAAGCCATTCTTCCAGGCAAGGACCGATTCGAGATCGGCGTCGCGGGCAGCTTGCAGCTGCGAGTCCCGCCATTCTGCCTGCTGACCGGGCTTCTTCAGTGTGATCGAATGACCGGCCGCCCCTACTTCCGCCGCGCCGCCCGCGAGCGTGACCTTTATCGCCGGCTCGTCGCTATAGGCGTTGATATTGAACGAGGTTCCGATGTCCCGTACCGTCAGCCCATCTACGCCGACCTCGAAAGGCTGTTTCGCATCATGTATTACTTCGAAATAAGCCTGACCCGTGACCGTCACGCGTCGCGTTTTTCCGGCGAACGCAGTAGGATAAGTTATCGACGAGGCGGCGTCCAGCCATACTTTGGTTCCGTCGGGAAGGGTCAACCGGTGCTGACCGCCTCTCGGAGTGGTCAGGGTATTGTACAATACCTCCTTGTCCTTTGTCGTCGTCCCAGCCTGGTAGTCGAGCTGGCCATTCTGCTTTATGACACGGTTGTTGCCCTGCATCGCCAGCAGACCATTGGCAGCGCTGTCGAGCACTACCTGCCGGCCATCGCCAAGGGTCAGCACGGCGTGGTTGCCGCCCGGCGCTGCTTCGATGGCCACGGGCGGGGGGACATTATCGCGCTTCTCAGCATGCTGCTGCCACAACAGCCAGCCTGCGATCGCCACGATCAGGACCGCCGCTGCCACCCCATAGCGCCACCATCCGATATGTCTGACGGGCGCGGGCACCGGCTGCCCCAGCTCTTCCAGCCCGGCGCGGATCTTCATTAATATCCTGTCATGGGCAGCCGCGGCGTCCTCCAGGACCGGCTCCCCGGAATACTCCTCACCCAGCTCGGCAAACCAACCTTCTACCAATTCCTTTTCGGCAGGCGAACATTCTCCGCCGAGATAGCGCTGCAGCAATAAATGAGCGTCCTGTGGCAACATAATAGATAGGTTCTACAGTATTAGTGAC
>JAFDYE010000403.1 GCA_018267585.1 Bacteroidota bacterium | reverse complement strand
GAAATATTGTGCATCTCGGCATTGCGGGTGTTGTGGCTGACGATCCATTTCCAGTCCTTTTCGATGTTGGCGGCATTGACCACCAGCATGTAGACATTGTTCTCTTCGATGCAATACACTATAAGGTCGTCCACGATGCCACCCTTGTCATTGGTCAGGGCGCTATACTGGGCCTTGCCTGCCGTAAGCTTTGAAGCGTCGTTGGTGGTAACACGCTGTATAAGGTCGAGGGCGTTCTCCCCTTTTACGATAAATTCACCCATATGGCTTACGTCAAATACGCCGGCATTGGTGCGGACGGCCTGGTGTTCGTCGTTGATGCCGGTATAGCTGATAGGCATGGTGTAGCCGGCGAACTCAACCATCTTGGCTCCGAGAGCCAGGTGCTTCTTTGTGAAGGGAGTGGTCTTCATTTAGTGTAGTGGGTTTTGAGCCGCAAATATCGGTTTTCCTGACAAGATTTGGAGGGGCATGGACAAAAGCTGGTCCTATCCTAACGAAGAAGCCCCCCGTGGAGACGGGGGACTATGTTCCAACTTCAACCAACGATGCTCTTTGTCGCCGGCAGCGGGCATTCTGAACCATCCGGGCGAACCCGGCTTCTGCGCTGCCGGTCCTTATGAGTTAAAAATGGCCAGCAGGGGATAAGGCTGTATCATGGCCTCTTCCTTGGCTGTTACCAGGGCCGTCTTCTTAGGGCTCGCCGTATCGGTGGCCTTCGGAGCATTGGTTCCGGGACCTTTGTAGCGGTAGCCGTCATTGCTCCCGGGCTTCTCCGGCTTCTCGGCCTTTTCAGGCTTTTCCTGTTTTTCGGGTCTTTCCCTGTACATATCCTCTTCGTCGTTATCGTCGCTATTTTTCTTCCCTTTAAATCGGTAGCTGCGCGCATCCGCGCCCGTTCTGCTCAGGCCTGTCGGCGTCATCACATATTCCACATTGCTGCTCCAGGAATAGCTGTCCTCGTCGTCGATATCCCTGTCCATGTCCATATTCCAGTTGCGGTTGCTCCAGCGGATATGCCGGTTGCCGGGGTTGATGGTGAACCAGTGGTAGTCCTCGACGCTGCGGCTGATCAGGATGCGTTTGCCGATGGGTACGGCCACCTCGACGAGGACCTGCTGGTTGCGGAACTTTTCGCGGCTGCTGATGACAAAGCCCTGGGGCAGATTGAGGATGCTGTCGCTCTGGCTGACCGGAAACCCGATGTGGCTGGCGATCTCTCTGGCCCTGGTAGCGCTGCTGCCGCGGCTGAGCTTGATCAGCTGGACGTGGTAGGCGGAGTCATCGCTCTTCAGCACTCGCAAGCGCACTGTCGTCAGCAAAAAACTGTCCTCACTGATGCTATACAGGGGGCCGCGCCTTCCGAAGTCCAGATCGGACCACCAGTCTGTGTCATCAAAACGGTTGGTATTTTCCATTGTACGGACGATCAGCTTGTTATGGGTCGGCTGGACTACAGGTACGACTTCCTCTACGTGCTGACGGGCGCGGAAATTGCTCATGATCATACCGCCCAGGACGATCGTACAGAACAATCCGATCACCCAAAGGGTTCCGAAAGTGTAGCCAAGATAGTGATTCCTCGAACGGACTCCGGTGATGCGGCGGATCAGCCAGGTCAGCAAGGCAATAACGGGGATGACAAGGAAAAGAATAAAAGCAGTCCACGCCAGGAAATTCTGCCAGAAACCTTCCAGTACATAGCCTTTGAGGTGAAGCAGGCTGTCGCCGCGGAAGGCCATGGCCGCCAGCACCGTGATCAGCGCAAAGGTGATGACGCCTGCGATGAAGAGGAAGAAGGCCTTGAATAGCACGCCGATCGCGTGGCCAAAACCGTTGCTGCCCTTTCGGATGACCGGACCAGCCTCAGCCGCGAAGTTCTGGGTGCCCTGCTTTAGCTGCTGCCCCACCTGCTGAAAGCGCTCGCCCATTTCGTTGCCCATCTCCTTTGCCCGGCCTTTAAAGGTCTCGAGGTCACTCTTCACGGTGTTCTTGATCGACTCCAGGTCGACCTTCTCCCCCCGCATCTCCAGTTTTTCCGAGGCTGTTACAGCCTCAGGCAGAACAATCCACAGCACGATATAGGTAATGAACAGGGTACCGCCAAAACCGCCGGTGACAAAGCTCGGTCCGTACCAGTGCCACCACGTGATATGATTGATTATAGAGGTGACAATACCCAGGATCAGGGGAAGGGCAAAGACCAGGCGGGGGATCCAGACGTCGATATGAAAATAGGCGGCCAGACCGCTGGCTACGCCCGCAATGACGCGGTCATTCGAGTTGCGGTACAGCCGTTTGCGGGCATTCACCGGTACCGAACGAGTGGGCAGCACGATCCACAGGACGAGGTAGAGCAGGAAGCCCGCGCCCCACCCGAATGTGATCAGCACAAAGATGATCCGGACGATGGCCGGGTCGAGGCGGAGATAGCTGGCCAGGCCGCCGCAGACGCCGCCCAGTATCTTGTCGTTGTCGGCGCGGTACAGACGGCGGGGTTCTTCGCCGGCATTGCCATACTGCCAGTTAGGTCCTGTGCCTGCCTGCTGGTTGCCCGCAGCGGCGGTCGCCTCGGGCTGAGGGGCTTCCTCGCCTTCGAATTCTTCGGGACGGCCCATGCTCGCGATGATGGTGTTGACGTCGGCATCGGTGATGCAGGCGGCTCCTTTCTTCAGCGTCTCCGAGAAGAGCTCGGCGAAGCGGTTCTCGATGTCGCCGATGATCTCGTCGCGGCCTTCTTCATTGGCGAAATACCGGCGGAGGCTACTGATATACTGTTGAAGTATCTCATAGGCAGTCTCTTCGATAGGGATCACCCGGCTATGAAAGTTTATATTAATGATCTTTTTCATGTTCTTGTATTTGGAGGTTGGAGTTTGAGTTGGATAGAGGTCTTATAGGACGGATTTGTTATTGGTCAGGGTGTGGACCGCATTCGCCAGCTCGTTCCAGGTAGCCTGCAGCTCGCCGTAGAAGGCCTCTCCCTTTGGCGTCAGGGAGAAATATTTCCGGGGCGGTCCCGAATTGCTTTCTACCCACCGGTAGGTGAGCATGTCTGCATTCTTTAGCCGTGTCAGCAGGGGGTAAAGGGTTCCCTCCAGGATATTCAGATTGGCGGCCTTCATCTCTTCCACAATGTCGGAGGGGTAAGCTTCGCCGCGCCTGATAACGGAGAGAATACAAAACTCCAGAATGCCTTTGCGCATTTGGCTCTGGGTGTTCTCGATATTCATACGCTCTGATTTTTAGGTGGTCAATAAAACCTTCGTCTTTCGCTCGGGCGAACCGGGGTTCCCCGGTCCACAAACCAAAGGTATGTCAGT
Source organism: Bacteroidota bacterium (assembly GCA_018267585.1). GTDB lineage: Bacteria > Bacteroidota > Bacteroidia > Chitinophagales > Chitinophagaceae > Puia. The sequence goes on along the minus strand of JAFDYE010000403.1, from coordinate 460 downwards.
TTTCAGTACTATGCAAGGCAAAGTACTGTTTTTAAGTAGGTAATTTTTATAGGCAGGTAATATGGGGATGAGCGGTCGCGTGGGCATATAAACGGATGAATGCCATCCCACACCCAATTCAGGGCCCACTAATTGGTCGCGGCGGGGCATAAAAGATTAAAAAAGGATTAAAGTGAGAGGTAAATTGTAGTAAGTTTGCGTCACTCTCAGCCGACCTTAAGCAAACTGCGACATTGACCAAGACAGTTATAATAACCCCGTAAATGGCTATTTCCTTGATTAAACTGATCCTATGCTTTCTGGCAGGCGCCCTGGCTGCATGGCTGATCCTCTCTCTTCTACATGTCTGAGCTGAAGTATCCCGCATAGTCCTGATCCGCGATCCCGGTCCTGGCATTTGAACCAGTCATTTCCTCCTATTTCTTCAGTCCGATCTCCCGCAGGCGTTCATCGAGGTATT
>JAFDYE010000402.1 GCA_018267585.1 Bacteroidota bacterium | reverse complement strand
TATTTCCTTCTGGTCGCCCTCTCCAACTGGATACTCGAGCTTTTCCCGGCCGAGCCCAAACTGGGGCCCATTCTCACGCATATCACCCATTTTCAGCCGGCACAGTTCCCCGCGCTTGTATTTATCCCGGGCCTGGCGATGGACCTCATCCTCCAAAAAAGCAAGGCCAACGACTGGATAAAAGCCCTCTTTATGAGCCTGGCCTTTGTCGGATTGCTGGCGGCCATCGAATATCCGCTGAGCGGCTTCCTGGTGGAGTCGCCGGCCGCCAGGAACTGGTTCTTCACCGCCGACACCTGGTATTATGCCTTCTCTCCGGACGCTCCGCACCGGTATCATTTCATGCCCAAAGACCTGGCGACGCTGCAGCAGATGCTGACCGGGCTGACCGTTGCCGCCGGCTTTGGCTGGCTTTGCGCCCGGCTGAGCCTGCGCTGGGGGAAATGGATGCAAACCATTCAACGTTAATCGATGAAGCGACTCCTTCTGTTCCTGTTCTTACTGGCGGCCGCCCCTGTATTCGCGCACGTGGGCAGTCCGGACGTCGCCCTTGAAGGCGCTGCCGGCCCCTACAGGCTACTGGTCAGCGTCAAGCCGCCCGATGTCATTCCGGGGACTGCCCAGGTGACGGTGTTCCTGGAGAACGGCAGCGGTGTCGCGGTATCAGCGCAGCCTATCTATTTTTATTCCGGCGCCAAGGGTGCGCCCTCGGCAGACTGGCTGCAGGCCGTTGCCGGTCTGCCGGGACAGTTCAAAGGGCCCGTGTGGATGATGAACGACGGCTCGTCGAGCATTCTGCTGCACGTGGAAGGGCCGGCCGGCAGAGGTGACCTGGTCGTTCCGATCATGGCCGTATCCACGGCCCAGAAACAGCTGCCGGCAGCTACAGGCTATGTGCTGGCTGGTTTAGGGATACTGCTTTTTGTATTGCTCGTTACCATTATCGGCGCGAGCGTCGCCGACGGACTTACGCGCAAAGGCGAAAGCCTGTCACCCCGCAGCAGAAGGGCCAAACGCATCGGCATCGGCATTGCGGCGCTGCTATCCTCGCTGATGGTTGTCGGCGGCAACTCCTGGTGGCAGACCTGGGCGAACCGCTACCGTCATTTTATGTACCGGCCTATGCACGCCAGCTATCGGCTCAACGGAGATAGCGGGGTCAACCGGCTGACCATCCGGATCGACACTGCCAGCGCCCAGCGCAAGGGCTGGCTACCGTATATCATACCCGACCACGGCAAGCTGATGCACCTGTTCGTGGTGCGGGTACCGGAGATGGACGCCTTTGCCCACCTGCACCCCGAACGGCTGGACGTCAATACCTTCCGGACCGTCCTGCCGCCTTTACCCAAAGGACGCTATCTGGCATTTGCCGACATCGTCAACCTTTCCGGATTCGCCGAAACGATAAAAGACAGCTTCGATATCGATACCCCCCTCAAGGATAGCCTCCACAGGACCGACCCGGATGACGCCTATGCCTATGCGCTGCCCGCCTCCGCACCCACGGATGCGCCGCGACCATCCGACAAAGCCATCATTACCTGCGGCAAACCGGGCGCCGGCGTCCGAATGAAAGACGGAACCACAATGATCGAAGAAGGGCAGGGGTCAGAAGACCTTGAATCCGGCCAGCTATACGACCTCCAGTTCGCCGTGTACGACGAAAATAAGAATCCCGCGCGGCTCGAACCCTATCTGGGGATGATGGCGCACGCCGCGATCATAAAGAGTGATGGCAGCGTATACGTCCACATGCACCCCGTCGGGACCTTCTCCGTTGCTGCACAGGAAGGACTCGCACAACGGATCAGACAGCCGGAGAACGAATATCATCTGCCGGACCCCGTCTCCTTCCGTGACAGCGTCGACAGGCTGGTGGCCCGACTCCGGCGTCTTCCGGCGGCGCAACGGGATTCGCTTCTGATGAAAGAGATGAACATGCCCGACGGATCCATGGCAAATATGACTAATATGGTAAGCTTTCCCTACGCCTTCCCGCAGCCTGGTCTTTATCGCATCTGGGTTCAGGTACGACGCAACGGACAGGTGCTCACGGCCGCGTTTGACCGTAGAGTAAAATGACGTAATTTCGGGCATGCGACATCTTGGTTATGCTCTGTTCTTTGTCGGCTGTCTGGTGACCAGTCCGGTCTTCGCCCAGTCCTCTTTTAAATTCGCTCATATATCCGATACGCATATCGGCGGTGCGGTGACCGCGGCCGAGGACCTGCGTAATACCGTAAAGGATATCGACGCGGACAGTTCGCTGAAATTTGTGATCATCACGGGGGACATCACGGAATTTGGCGCGGACGCCGAGCTCCGGGAGGCGCGTGCGATCCTCGACAGCCTCAACAAACCCTGGTATATCATCCCCGGGAATCACGACGCCAACTGGAGCGAGAGCGGCGCCAACAGTTTCCGGACTGTGTTCGGTTCGGAGACCACTACTTTTCAATATGGAGGCTATCTTTTCGCCGGTACGGCCTGCGGGCCCAATATGCGGATGGGGCCGGGACAGGTGCCGCGTGAGAATATTGTCTGGCTGGACTCGGTGCTGGATCACCTGCCACGCAAAGACATGCCCATCGTCTATATGAACCACTACCCGCAGGACTCCGCGCAGAACAACTGGTACGAGGCCATGGACAGGCTCAAGCGGCACAATATCCAGCTGATCCTTTGCGGACATGGCCACAACAATCACCTGCTGAGCTTCGAAGGCGTCCCCGGCATCATGGGTCGCTCGAACCTCCGCGCAAAAGATACGGTCGGCGGGTACAATATCGTAACCTTTAGTCAGGATACGGTGTACTATCAACAGAAGAGGCCGGCGCAGCCGCTGGGGCCTGTGTGGGCAAAAGCGGCCTTGTACGATCATCATTTTTCCAGCGATACGACCCGTTATTACCGGCCATCATTCGCCGTCAACGCAGAATATCCGGACGTGAAGAAGCTGTGGGAATACCAGGCCCGGAGCGATATGGGAACCGGTAATACGCTACAGGGCAAATGGGTCATCGGGACCGACACCGACGGCTGGCTGTTTGCGCTGGACAGCAGGTCGGGCCGGAAAGCCTGGTCATTCCGGTCTTCCGGCAAGGTATACTCGACACCGGCGGTAGCGGGTAGGCTGGTCGTATTCGCGTCCACCGATAAGAATATCTATTGCGTACGCGCCGGTCACCTTGTATGGAAATTCGAGACGGGCAAGCCGGTCGTAGCGGCGCCGGTCATCGGGAACGGGACCGTCTATATCGGCGGCTCCGACGGCCATTTCCGGGCGCTGGACCTCTCTACCGGGCGGCTTCGCTGGGACTTTGCCGGGGTCAAAGGTTTTGTGGTCGACCGGCCGCTGATCTATGGCGAAAATATCTATTTCGGCTGCTGGGCCAATGATTTTTATGCGCTGGACAAGCGCAGCGGCCGGCTGGTCTGGAAATGGAACAGCGGGGCCTCGAACCGGATGTTCTCGCCCGCGGCCTGCTGGCCGGTGGCCGCCCATGGCCGGGTCTTTATCGTCGCGCCGGACAACGTGATGACGGCGCTGGACGCGGGTACCGGATCCGTCATATGGCGGCAGCGGGCGCCCGGACTTCGTGTACGCGAGTCGATGGGCTTGTCCGAAGACAGCACCCTGGTCTTCGTAAAAACGATGGACGGCGTTCTCATCGGCGTATCGACAACCGACCCGACGCTGAACATTGCCTGGCAGTCGGACGTCCGACTTGGCTATGAGCTGAGCCCTACGCGTCTGCTGGAGAACAAGGGGGTGCTGTATGTACCGACACAGTCAGGTACAGCACTGGCTGTTACCCGGGATTCGGGCAAACCGCTCTGGCGCTACAAAGCTTCCAACTGCATGGTCAACGGCATACTTCCGGTGGGAGAGGGGAAAGTGGTGATCAGCACCATGGACGGTAAGATGACCTGCATCACGCTTCACGCGACACAGGTCAGACCTTAGACTAAGCGGTGACGGGTTCAGCGATCTGCGTCGAGCAGGAGACAGATTTCCAGGTATCGAGCAGGTCGCAGAGATAGGTGCTCTTCGCGATGGCCCGGTTGTAGGAATCGCTGCCCAGGAACAGCAGCGTAGGCGGGTTGGCACTCTCCGCCAGCTGGATAAAGACCTCGGCAGCCTTCGCCGGATCTCCGATCTGTTTGCCGTCCATCGCCAGATACCGGTTATGCGACGCCCTCACGTCCTCATAGTCTGCTATCTTGTTCCGCGCGAACGCGACCGACTCGGGCGAGAGAAAGCTCGTCCGGAATGCACCCGGCGCGATAGCCGTCACCTTGATCCCCATTGAGCTGACGTCCTGGGCGAGCACTTCCGACAATGCGATGACCGCGGCCTTCGCAGCAGAATAAACGGCCCAGCCCGTGGCGCCCGTGAACCCGGCAATGGAGGAGATATTCAGGATATGCCCGCCGCGCTGCGCACGCAGATAGGGCATGGCTTTTTGAATGACGCGGATCGTAGCGAACACGTTGACGTCGAAGTTCTCGGTGACCTCGTCGGCGGCCAGCTCTTCGATAGTGCCACCAATGCCATAGCCGGCATTGTTGACGACGACATCGATACGGCCAAATCGGGCGTGGGTCATCTTGAAAGAGTCGGCTATGGAAGCCTCGCTGGTGAGGTCGACCTCAAGAGGTAGGAAATTCTCATCAGGACCTACTGCTTGCGTCAAGGCCGTGCGATAGCGCGAAGTGGCGGCCACCGGATAGCCTTCTTCGAGCAGCGTCTTTACCAGGGCCAGCCCCAGGCCTTTGGATGCGCCTGTTACGTACCATACTTTCTTGTTGTCCATAAAATTGTCAATTAGGATACAAAGGTAGGGGGCAGGAGCAACCCGAAGGCTGCGCTTTTCAAACCAATAATTGCAAAAATCAAACAGGCTTGCCCGAAGACCGAAATACCCCGGGAGAAGTGTCGGTATTCTTTCGGAAGAAATTGATGAAGTGTGAGGACTCCTCGAACCCGAGTGTCCAGGCAATTTCGCTGACGTTCCAGCTGGTGTTCAGCAGCAGGTTCCGGGCCTCCTGGGTGACCCGTTCCGCGATGATCTTTGACGTCGTCTTGCCGGTCGTCTCCCGCAGGGCGCGGTTGAGGTGATTGACGTGCACGGCCAGCTGGGTGGCAAAGGCAGAGGGCGACTGCAGGAGTATCTGCTGCCGGGGCGACTCGATAGGGAACTGGCGTTCGAGCAGCTCCATGAACAGCGAAGAGATCCGCGTCGATGCGACGGAGCCCGAATACAGCGAGGTCCGCGCGGGCTGCATTTTCAGCGCGGAATGGACGAGCTCGAAGGTCAGATTGCGCAAGACGTCATATTTATAGGCATAGTCGGATTTTATCTCCTCGTGCATCCGCCGGAAGATATGCTCTACCGGCGCCGTCTGCTCTTTTGTGAGGCAATAGACGGGCTGCCCGCCGGGCTGAAAGACCGGATATTCCTTTATGTTCCCGAACTGGCTGAAAAAGGATTCGGTAAAAATGCAGAAGTAGCCGGACTGCTCCTGTTCTGTCAGGGGCTCCCACTTATAGGGAATCATCGGGTTGCTGAAGACCAGCGCCTGATCCTGTATCTCCACGACCTTATCGGCATAGCTGAGCCGGAACTTGCCGATGTTGAGGCTGATCTTGAAGAAGTCTTTTCGGCTATACGGCACCGGCCGGGGGTGCTTTCCCGCGAACTCGTCCATACGGAAAACGTTGAAATGCCCCATGCTGTTCTTGAGATTATCGGGCATCCAGTTGAACTTGTAGCGGTAAAAATCCTCAATGGTCTCGGTCGGCTTCATAGTTTAAAGGTACGAAAATCAAATAATGAATGGCCGGTGTTTACCCCGACTCCTGAAATACCGTCTTTTTACGGGTGCGGGCGAACCCCGTAGTTGCTAGCTTTATAAATTAAAAACCTTTCCGCTATGGCCGCAGATCTCAACCTATTGGTCCCCGAATTCCGGGCGAAAGTCGACGAATTACTGGCAAAATGCAATGAACAGGGCATCGTCATGCGCCCCAACGAAGGTCTTCGGGACCCCTTTGTCCAGGCCCGTTATTGGCGGCAGTCCCGGTCTGCCGAGCAGATTGCTGCCAGGATCGCCGATCTTCGGTCGCAGGGGGCCTCCTACCTGGCCTACTGCATCGAGAGCGTTGGTCCCCAGCATGGCGACCCCGTGACCAATTCCATCCCCGGGCTCGGCTGGCACCAATGGGGAGAGGCGCTGGACTGTTTTTGGGTGGTCAACGGGCAATCGGAATGGTCGGCCAAACGGCTGGTGAACGGCAAGAATGGTTTTCAGGTCTATGCTTCGATAGCCGCGCAGATAGGGCTTACGGCGGGCGGTATGTGGACCAGCCTGAAGGACTGGCCGCACGTGCAGCTGAAGAGCGCAGCGAGCCCCCTGGGCGCCTTTACGCTCCAGCAGATAGACGCGACGATGAAGGACAGGTTCGGTGCTAATCAGTCCGCAGACTCCTGATCGGATTGGCCAGCGCAGCCCTGATGCTCTGGTAACTGACCGTCAATAGGGCGACGCCTAGCGTCGTGACGCCGGCGACCGCAAACATCCACCATTCTATCCGTATCCTGTAGACGAAGCCGTCCAGCCATTTGCTCATGACCAGCCACGCAATGGGGAAGGCTGCCAGCATAGCGAGGACAACGATCTTCAGGAAGTTGTTCGCGAGCAGGAAGGAGATGCCGGGGACCGAGGCGCCAAGGACCTTCCGGATGCCGATCTCCTTGGTCCGCTGGGCGATGGCGAAGGTCGCCAGGCCAAACAGCCCGAGACAGGAGATAAAGATACCCAGGAAGGCAAAATAGCCGGCCAGCCGGCTGACGAGCTGCTCGCTCTTATAGAGCTTGTTGAATTCCTCGTCGGAGAACCGGTAGGTGAAGGGGAATTGGGGGTTCTGCCTTTTGGCAAGCCTTTCCAGACCTTCGAGTGCTTCTTTTGTCCTGCCCCTCCCGATGCGGACGAGGATGGTGCCCCAGCTAAAGTTCTCGTCGAGACGCACGATCAGCGGATCTATTGGCGTGTGCATCGAGCTGAAATGAAAATCCTTCAACACCCCGATGACCTTGCCCTGCCGGTTGCCCCAGAAGAGGGTATGGCCGATGGGATCCTTTAGCCCCATCTTGCCGACCGCCGTCTCGTTCAGGAGAAATCCTACGGAGTCCGTCGGGTAATCGCGCGAGAAATCCCGCCCTTCTTTCAATTGCAGCCGGAGTGTTTTGACAAGATCATATCCGACGATCTCGTCCGCGATCGGGAAGGAACTATTCGGGTCTTTACCCGGCCAGCCGATGCTCCCTGTATGGTGTTCGATCACCGTAGGCGTGTTGCGCATCCTGGATACCGAAAGGACACCAGGCAGGTCACGGGCCTGTTCCTTGAACAGCGCGTAGTTTTTGGCCAGCTCTCCTTCAATAGGAATATACACGAGGTTCTCCCGGTCATAGCCGATGTTCGTCTTCTGGATATAGTCAAGCTGGCGATAGATGACGATCATACCGACGATCAACAGGATGGTCAGCGAGAACTGGAAGATAACCAGTCCCTGTCTGGCCAGCACGTCTTTCCAGCTGAATTTGAGCCCGCCTTTCAACATTTTAACAGGGTCCAGTGAAGAGAGGAAGAAGGCGGGGTAGCTGCCGGCTATGAAGCCCGTGAGGATCAGCAAGCCCGACAGCGCTACCCAGAAAAGGGGCCGGCTAACTGGTAAGGATAGCTGCTTTCCGGTAAGGTCGTTGAAGACCGGGAGGAGCAGCGAAGAAAGCAATATTGCACCGGCCAGGGAGAGGAAGCTCAGCAGAAAGGCCTCTCCGATGAATTGGCCGGCCAGCGAGAGCCGGCTTGCGCCGACGACCTTGCGGACGCCGATCTCCCTGGCCCTTCGGGCGGCCTGGGCCGTGGCGAGGTTCATAAAGTTGATGCACGCGATCAGCAGTATCAGGACGGCGACGACGGTAAAGATCCGGACGTACTCGATGCGCCCGCCATCGATATAGCCGTTCCTGAACGTCGAGTGGAGGTATTTATCCGCCCAGGGTTGCAGTGCCAGCTCGTCACGGGAAGAAGGGTTTTTGGCCTCGTACCGGTATAAAAAATCTTTGATCTGCGCTTCCACTTTGGCGGCGTCGGCATTGGGCCGCAGCAGCAGATAGGTGGAAGGGTCCGCATTGCCCCAGTTGTTGGCCCACGGGTTCTCCCGGATAAAATCGGTCCAGCTTCTCAAAAAAGCGACCTGTAGGGATGAATTCGCCGGAATGTCTTCGAATACGGCCGACACCATCAGGTTTTCTTTATTGTCAAAAAGCAGCGACCGGCCGATGGCCGCCGATGGGCTACCGAAGAAACGAACGGCTAGAGTATGCGAGACGGCGATCACCCCCGGACGATCCAGGGCCGTCCCGGCGCTGCCTTCCAGCAGCGGGAAGCTGAACATGCGGAAGAAGTCGGCGCCTGCGAAAGATCCATTCACTTTGCCGGGCTTATCTCCTGCGGAGATCGTGTTGCTGGCACCGGGGCCTGAGGCGCGTTCGAGACCGGTGCTGTATTGTATCTCCGGAACGACCCTCTTCAGCTCGTCGGCCAGCAGGCCCTGGGTGGCATAACCTGCGCCGACCTTCCCATCGAAGTAGTTGCGTTCGTATACCTGCCAGAGCTGTTTGCTGTGGGTGTGCCAGCGGTCGACGCTGCGTTCGTCGCATACCCAAAGGAGGATCAGGAGGCTGCACGTAAGCCCGAGGGTGAGACCGAACACATTGATGATGGAAAAGGCTTTATGACGGCGCAAGCTGCGCCAGGCCGTTCTGATATAACTGAAGAACATGTTACTGCCGGATTTTACGGGTACGCTACGCATTCCGTGCCATTTTTACAATGAGCTGACAAATAGCAAGTTCCGTATCCGGCGGGCCTGCCTGGTGTTCAGTTTTGTGACGGTTGCTGTCCGCTCAGGACCTCTTCGCCTTGCCGAGCCCTATCTTATAATCCTCCGGTGTTCCTGTGATCCTGATGTTCATGAAACGGACCCGCTTGTCCTTGTCCCTGTATTCGATGGCGTCCACCTGGTCGGGGTCGACTTCTTCCTGCTTTTTGCCGAACAACATCCGGAAGCCGACCTTGGTGACCATCTTCAGCGGGATCCGCATATAGTATTCCATGTGCATGTCCAGCGATTGGGTACCTGATATTTCCATAAAGCCCAGCGAGGAGTTGATGTTCATGCTGGGAATGGAAAGGGCGCCGTTCTTGAAGGTCAGCGTATTGCGGAGGGTGTCAAAGCGGATCTTCATCAGGTTCTTGTCCCCGAAGTAGGAGGACATCGCCTTCATCGGCGCGAAGTTGATCAGCTCGCCGTTGCGGATATCCACGTCCAGCTGGGCCTCGGACTGATCGATCATCGGCGTCAGGTCGGGGTGGATGCGGACATAGGTCCTGACCTGCCCGTTGAGCCGCCCCTTGATATTCTTGTTGATCACATAGTCCTGTCCGAAATAGTCGAGCTTTAGCAGCATCTTTTCGATATTGACGTCTTCTACGCGGAGCCGGCTCCGGAGATAGATCTTGTTGGGATCGGCGCCGTTGAAATGGGCCCGGGCCATGACCCGTCCCTCGGCGATGCCCATGGTGAGTGTGTCGAGGTACAACTGCTGGTTGGCCTGCATGCGAACGGCGGTATGCAGGTTCTTTACCCAGAGGTGGGGATATTTTATCTTTCCGATGTCGACGGTTGCGTTGAAGTCGATAAAGGGTATCTGGAAGATGTTGAAGGTTTCTGCGTGCGAACCGCTGGTCGTATCGGCAGTTGCAACGTCCATCGCGGCTGCCGGCGTGGTCGCCGTCGCAGACGGTCCTCCGGCATCGGGTGCGGTCTCGACGGCAGCAACTGCAGACTGTTGATCGGCCGGCGCGGTCATCGCTGCAGTGGAGTCCCGCCGGCGTCCTTTGCCCTGCGCGGGCGCCAGCCGGTAATTGCTGAGCTGCTCCGCGTCAATGAAGCGGGATGCAAAACGGAGATAGTTCTCTTTCTTGCGGCGCAGCGTATCCTTACCGGTATAAAGACGCATGGAGATATCGAAGTCGCTGTTCCCGACCTTGCCGCGCAGCGTATCGATCTTTACGAAATTGTCGACGCCAAATTTCACGTTGCCGCTGACGCTGTCGAGGCGGAAGGCGTGTTTCTTCAGCTCGCCGGAGATATTGGCGATCCTGACACTGGCAAAACGGAATGTCGAGTCATACCGGAGGTCCCATTTGCTTCGGAGCCAGATATTCGACCCGACCTCTCTGCGATACCCTCTCGGCACGTATTCGCGGCTCTTCCGACCCAGGAGGTCGTTCATGGCCAGGTGCTGCGACTTGAGGTCGAAGGCTATCTGGGTCCTGCCTTTCTTCACCTTTTCGAACCAGAGCGCATAGTTATTGACCCGGCCGCTAAATCGAATGTCCGTGCTGTCGATATTGCCCGCAAAGTTGCGCAGCAGCAGCGAGGTGTCGGCGATCGTCAGCTCGGCGCCGAAGTCGTGAAAAGCGTGCGGGTAGTTCTTAAAGGCCGCCGTCAGGTTTTGCAGCTTGAATTTCCCTTTTGGCAGGGGGTTGGGGTGCTGCAGCTCTTTGACGGAGGTCTCCAGCGAGAGGCCGATGTTAAAACCATAGATCTCTTCTGTCGCCTTTCTGCTGCGCGCGCTGTCGAAGGCCATCAGCTCTTTCAGCACCAGCTTGTTGCTGTGGGCATTCAGCAGCACCTGTACCGGCTTTTCCTGGTGATGGAAGAGCGCCGGGAGGTCACTGATCGAACCGTCGAGCCGGAGGTCGGAGCCGCCGAGGCGGAAAGCCATGGAATCCAGCTTCACAAAACCATCCTTCATCGCCGCGTGAAGGTCCAGGTTCTCGATCATGTGGGGATAGTTCGGTATCCTGAACGTAAGATGCCTGACCGTCAGCTCGCTCTGGATACCCTGCGTGAGCTTTGCCATCGACTGCTCGGGCAGGCTGAGGTCCACCAGCTCTTTAAAATCCATTTTAAGGTTGATATACCCCGTGATGCGCTGGAGATCCTTAATGCCGAGAAATGCGCCGATGAATCCCAACTCCAGCTCGGAATTGATCTGCATGAGTATCTTGGGGTCGGTAAAGTCCCGCATGACGAAGTTGCCGTTGAAGACCCCTTTATCGGGGCGGGCGTGCATATCCGTCAGGCGAAGCTCGGAGGTCTTCAGGCTATGCTCGGTGCCATTGGTATAATAGCCTTTGAATGAAAGGGAGTCGAGCTTTTTGTTGGCTTCCGTGTTGTGGAGCCAGGCTTTTGAACAGGCGAACGAAAGCTCGATCCCCGGCATCACGCCGGCCTTCAGTTGACCTTTTATTTTCGCGTTAAAATTCAGGACGCCGTCGTACTTGAAATGTTTAAGCTCTTTGGCGACGGCCGGGGGCGCGAACGCGAACAATTGCCGGAAGTCAGGCTTGTCACCGGTGATCTCCAGGTCGACAGTGTTGTCGTGCAGCAGGTCGGCCGTGCCGGTAACCTTGAAAACGGCATCCTCCAGCCTGATCTTTCCTTCGGAGACCTTCAGGTATCTGGCCGGCATGTCGTAGGACAGGCTGATATCGGTCTCCAGGTGTTTGTGGCGGAACAGCGTCGTATCGCCCGGGCGGGTGTAGTCCAGGAGTAGCGTGCCTTTCAGCTCGGTGACGACCTTTGAATTGCTGTCCAGCTGGAAGCCGGCCTGTATCCGGTCGATATGGGTATTGACGTGTTGGCCGGACCGCTTGTCCAGGTAGGTGACGTCCATGTTCTTCAGCACGAATTTCTTGATATCCAGGTCCATCGACTTGCTGCTGGTGTCTTTGTTGGCCGCGGCCGTATCGGCCGCAATATGGCTTGCCTCGACGATATTCAGCCTTCCGGAAGTATCCTGGATCAGCCGGAGACTGCCATTCTTCAGGACGATGGCCTTTACCCGGTATTTCTGCTTGAGGATATCCGGCAGGCTAAACCCGACGAACATGCGTTCGGCGGCATAAATAGGCTTGTCCGTGGTCTGCTTGCCCGGATAGAATTTGACGTCCTGCAGGCCGATGGAGATATATGGCCAGTTCTGGAAGATCGTGATATTGCTGCCGCCCACGGTCAGTTCACCCGGCAACTGTTTGTTCAACTGGTCGACGGCCAGAGTCACGAGGCGTTGTTGCTGGCTATAAAGGATCGCTACGGCGACGCCGATCAGAAGAATGAGACTGAGAATGGGGATCAGGACGATGCGGAGGAGTCTTTTTCTTGTTTTGGGCATCATAGGTATTGAATTAAACGAAATTAAGGCAGTTTGAGTATGCTCCCCGCTGCCCCTGACGGGTTTAAGAAAAAATTGATAATTTAGCTTATACACATCGGGGGAGTTTCATTAAAAATTCTTC
>JAFDYE010000401.1 GCA_018267585.1 Bacteroidota bacterium | reverse complement strand
GTTCAGCTCGTCTTCGGTGAGTCTGCGCTGAAAAACATACATGGCTGAGCCGGGCAGCTGCTGTCTGGCCTCTTCCCTGGTCAGGGTAGTGACGCTGCCCTGGCCTTCGAAGGTATACTGGGTCCCGATGAATTTCTTGACATGGTTGCGGGATTCGGCCGGGAGATAGTATTGGAGCTCCCAGAAATTGCGACTGCCGCTGCGGTGAATGGCCTGGTTGACCTTGGCGGTGCCGGTGTTATAGGCAGCGATCACCAGCAGCCAGTCTCCCAGCTCTTTATAGAGGTCTCGCAGGTAAAGGGCGGCTGCGCGGGTGCTCTTGGTATAGTTCTTCCGTTCGTCAACGTTATGGTTGACCTTCAGACCAAGTTCGCGGGCCGTCTGGGGCATCAGCTGCCAGGGACCTTTGGCGCCGACCCGGGAGACGGCGGAAGATTTAAGGTTGGATTCGATGACCGCCAGGTATTTGAGCTCCCGGGGGAGACCATATTGGGTGAGTATGTTCTCGATAAGATTGAAATAGGGTTGTCCGTAGCTGCGGACGTTTTGCAGCTCATCCCAGTTGTCCTTTATATAGTCCTGCACGAAGCTGAGTGCCTTAGGATTCAGGCGGACGCCATTGCTGCTCCCTACGGTCGTAGCCATAAAGAGCTCCCGGGAAAGAACATCCTGAGCACTGGAATTAGCAACGGTAGCAGCAGAAAGGGAAGTAGCGGCAATTTTTTCTGTATCTCCGGCGAGGTGGGGCAGGGTTACTGCGCTCCTGGAAATTACAGAGGTGTCAGCGCGATCAGGGTACATCCATCCGGAACCAATGATGGTGATGCCCAACAATAAAAGCCTTTTGTTGTACATTGTCCAACGATTTAAGATGGTAAAGCGCCGTTATCGGCCTTTACAATCTTTCATAGGTAACGGAGTACGGGAGATAACTTCAAGCCATCAACCAGAAAACGGATTAGCAGTAGAATCGGGGCCTGTCGCAAAAATTGGCCCAAATCATTAACAGGTGAATCGCTTCAGATCTCTCAGTCACATAGAGTAGGATTTTCGTAGGACTTTACTGTTGCATCATCAGACGCGAGAATTGAAGCAAATATAACTCATTAAACCGACTTGTCATAGCCTGCATACCAAAAGGCATGCCATTTGTGTGGGTAAAAAGTGGGAGGGAAATGCCGGGAATTCCGGTAAGATTTGCATAAACTGTATATATATCAGCGAGATACATAGCGATGGGGTCATCCATCTTTTCTCCCAGCCTGAAGGCGGTGGTTGGGGCTGTCGGGAGGATAATAAGGTCGAAATCTTTGAATATCAGATTGGTGCGATCGACAACCAATTTTCTTACCTGCTGGGCCTTTGTAAAGTAGGCGTCGTAGTATCCGGCGCTCAGCACGAAGGTTCCCAGTAGGATACGTCGCTTTACCTCGCGTCCAAAGCCTTCGCTGCGGGTGCGTTTATAAAACGCGGTCAGATCAAGGTTGCTGGTCTTTGTCCGGTAGCCGTAGCGGACACCGTCAAATCGGGCGAGGTTGGAGGAGGCTTCTGCGGTGGTGAGAACGTAGTAAGCAGGGACGATATAGTCCAGCAGTTCGAAGTCGATGGCTTCGACCGTATGACCGGCCTGGCGGAGCCCGTCCAGCCGTTGCAGGAGCGTCTCTTTTATTTCCGGGTCCAGTCCCGGGTGTTCCAGGGCTTCTTTGAAATAGGCGATCCTGTATTTGTGGTGGGTGGGGGCCGGGTTTGCGGAGGCTGTTTCGGTCCCGCGTTTGACGGTGCTGTCGAATTCGTCTTCGCCTGCGATGACGTCGAGGACAAGGGCCACGTCGGCGACGTTCCTGCCGAAGATGCCTACCTGGTCGAAGGAGGAGGCGTAGGCGATCAGTCCGTAGCGGGATACCCGTCCATAGGTGGGTTTCAGGCCGATGATGCCGCAGAAGTCGGCGGGCTGGCGTACCGAGCCGCCCGTGTCGCTGCCCAGGCTGGCCATGCAGAGGCCGGCCTGTACCGCAACAGCGCTACCGCCGGAAGATCCGCCGGGCACGCGGTCGTTGTTGCGTGCGTTCAGCACCCGGCCGTAGGCGGAGTTCTCGTTGGTGGAGCCCATGGCGAACTCGTCGCAGTTGAGGTGACCGATGATGATCGCCTCTTCTTCCAACATCTTTTTGACTACCGTGGCGTCATAGATGGAGACAAAATCTTTTAGAATGTTGGAGGCGGCGGTCAGGGGGTGGTCTTTGTAGGAAATGACGTCTTTGATGCCGATGATCACTCCGTGCAAGCGGCCGGTTGGCTGTCCATTGCGGCGTTGCTGATCGAGCCTCTTTGCTTTTTCGAGTGCTTCTTCGCCGTACACCTGCACATAGGCGTTGAGGTGAGCTTCTGTTCTTATCCGGTCTAAATAGTAAAGGACCGCTTCTTCACATGAAGCAGTCCCGTCCTGTAAGGCTTTATGATAGTCTTGTATGGAGTGAAAGGAGAACAGGGCTCGGTCGTCGATCAAAGATTATTGCTGAGTGGTCGTGCCGGCGGGTTTGGTGTCCTTTTCGTTCATTCCATCTTCGAGTTCTTTTTTGACGTTGTTCTTTGCGTCATTGAACTCACGGATACCACGGCCCAGTCCACGCATGAACTCAGGGATCTTACGTCCGCCAAATAAAACCAGCACAGCGAGGATGATCAGAATCCACTCACTTCCACCAGGCATCGAAATCAGGAAACTAGTAACCATAATCAAAGTCTTTAAGAATTAGAATATCAAAGTTAATTCTTTATGAATAGAAAGTCCCGTTTGCTCCGGTAATTAATTGTTATTACAGGAAAAACTTAGGGCGAACGGGAAGGGCGGCCCTGGAAGGTAGAAAATGAAAAAGGCCCGCAGGCGCGGACCTTTCCATATAATTAGTTCAGAACTATTCAGTTGCCATTCTTTTCTCCTTGATACGAGCGCTCTTGCCGCTGCGTTGACGCTGGAAGTAAAGCTTAGCACGGCGTACGCGGCCAACCTTGTTCAGATCGAGGGACTCGATATTGGGGGAGAACAGGGGGAAAGTCCTTTCCACGCCGACTCCGTCGGAGATCTTACGAACGGTGAAAGTAGCCGTCTGGCCCTGACCCTGGCGCTTGATCACGTCACCCTTGAAGCTCTGGATACGCTCCTTGTTGCCTTCGATGATCTTATAGTTGACAGTGATATTATCACCGGCTTTAAATTTGGGGAAGTCTTTCTTTCCCGTCAGTTGCTCGTGTACAAAAGCTACAGCAGCGTTCATAACTTCTATTTTTATGTGCCTGGGGCACTCTTTTTAAAGGATGGCAAAGGTATGTCAATTTCCGATAAGAACAAAGTTTTTTATCGGGCAGGCTCTATGTTCTTACCGGGCGACGTTTACGGCACGTTTTTCACGGATGACCGTCACTTTGATCTGGCCGGGATAGGTCATTTCTGTCTGTATCTTCTGTGCGATCTCGAAGCTGAGCTTGTCGCTGTCCACGTCGGTGACCTTGTCGGCCTCTACTATGACGCGCAGTTCGCGGCCGGCCTGGATGGCGTAGGCTTTTTCGACGCCGGGATAAGCAAGTGCCAGGTTCTCAAGGTCTTTGATGCGCTGCAGGTATTGCTGCATGATCTCGCGCCTTGCTCCGGGGCGGGCGCCGCTGATGGCGTCACAGGCCTGGATGATGGGAGCGATGACATACTGCATTTCCACTTCGTCGTGGTGGGCGCCGATGGCGTTGACCACGGCGGGATTCTCGCCATATTTTTCGGCCAGCTTCATGCCCAGGAGGGCGTGGCTGAGTTCGGTCTCCTCATCGGGCACCTTGCCGATATCGTGCAATAATCCGGCCCTTTTGGCCAGCTTGGGGTTCATGCCCAGTTCGGCGGCCATGATCCCGCATAGGTTGGCGACTTCGCGGCTGTGCATCAGCAGGTTCTGACCATAGGAAGACCTAAACCGCATTTTTCCGACTATGCGGACGAGCTCTTTATGGAGGCCGTGGATACCCAGCTCGATGACGGTCCTTTCTCCGATCTCCATGACCTGCTCTTCGATCTGTTTGCGGGTCTTTTCGACGATCTCTTCGATACGTGCGGGGTGAATGCGGCCGTCGGCAACGAGTCGTTGAAGGGATAGGCGTGCGATTTCGCGGCGCAGCGGGTCGAAGGACGAGAGTACGATGGCTTCCGGGGTATCGTCCACGATGAGGTCTACCCCGGTAGCGGCTTCTATGGCCCGGATATTCCGGCCTTCCCGGCCGATGATCTGGCCTTTGATCTCGTCGCTTTCCAGGTTAAAAACGGTGATCGAATTCTCGATGGCCTGTTCGGCGGCGGTGCGCTGGATGCTCTGGATGATGATCTTGCGGGCTTCCTTGTTAGCGCGTTGTTTGGCGTCGTCGATGATCTCCTGCTGTATGGCCAGCGCCCGGGTCTGGGCTTCCTGTCTCAGGCTTTCGACGAGCTGGGATTTGGCTTCTTCGGCGGTCAGGCCGGCTATTTTTTCCAGCCGGCGGATATGTTCTTCCTGGTGTTTTTCGAGCTCGGTCCGTTTGAGATTGACGACCTCTATCTGGCGGTTGAGGTTCTCTTTGATGGCGTCGTTGTCCTTTGCCTGTTTGTCCAGGTTCTCCAGTTTTTGGTTGATGCTTTGCTCTTTCTGTTTGATCCGGGACTCGGTGTCGTTGACCCTTCTGTTCTTTTCAAGGACCTCTTTGTCGTGCTCGGCCTTAAGCTGTACGAATTTCTCTTTGGCTTCCAGCAGCTTTTCTTTTTTCATGTTCTCGGCTGCTGTTGTAGCGTCGCTGACGATCTTTTTGGCCTGCTGTTCTGCTTCTTCTATCCTGCCTTGTGTGTTCTTTGCAAACAGGACTTTACCACCGAAGATCCCGACCACCAGTGCGACAAGTATCCCTACTATAGTCATTATCATTGACTGTTGAATTTAAAGCGTTCACAATCATATATTTCTTATTCAGGTTCATGATGCTGTGAAATTCATGATTGTTTGAAATATGGCGCCTCCGGGCCTTCGACCAAAAAAAGCCCGTCGTGTGCCATATGGCTTATGATGGACCTTTGGTCGACGGACCCGTGGTCCGTTTTGTGTCAGTTGGCGAAGTTATGGAAAATAAGGTTCAACATCAAACCTGTGACTGCGTTGGGAGCGCCTTTTTGCTTGAAAATATCCCCGGGGGCCGCCGTGGGCGTCCTTTCCGGGGTCCGGATGGTCATGGGGCGGCAGGGACTGAGCCTGTCAGAGGGCCTTATCCAGCTGTCCTTCTATGCGGGTGAGGGCGTCCAGGACGGCGGGGCTTAGGGCAGCGCCTGTGGCGGGCTGTGTGGCGTACCAGAGGACGACCATGGCTATATAGTCCTGCATATCGCGGCCGGCAAACTGGGTCTTATATTCTATAATCTTGTCATTTATTGCCTTTAGCGTACGCCGAACGACCTCCTCGTCCTTCGGTTCGATCTTGATCCGGTAGGTCCGGTCGCCGATCACAACATTTATTGCCATCAGGTCTTGCATAGTTCAAATACTTGTTTTAAATTTATTCACACCTTTTGCACACCGGGGAATTTGATTTTGGATAAGGGATAAGGTCAAGCGTTTTCCGACTATTTTTTGCCAGAGCTCAACCAATAGAAAAACCAACCCTTCGAATAAACATGC
>JAFDYE010000400.1 GCA_018267585.1 Bacteroidota bacterium | reverse complement strand
TGTTCAACCTCGATCATACGGATCAATTCGACTATATCAATTTGTTGCCCGCCCTGGCCTACAACAAATACGACAAGTTCATGATCGGCGTTCTCATTCATAATTATAACCTCCCGGCCGACCCCTTCCAGTTCTACCTGGCGCCCATGTACGGCACCGGTAGTCGCCAGCTCGACGGCGCAGCAGGCATCAAATACACCTGGTACCCCGGCAGGTCCTTTCAAAAAATAGACCTCGGCATCAACAGCCAGCGCTTCTCTACGATCTCCGGCATCGACAGCAATGGCAGCAACATTACCGGCGGGTACTACAAGCTCGTCCCCGGCATCCGCCTGACCCTTCCAAAAAAGGACGCCCACAGCACGCAGGAAAGCTTTATCGAATGGAAAACATTCCTCATCGGCGAAAGGCTGCTGGACAAATACGTGCAAAGATCTTCCGACTCCCTTTACTACCCCGTGCCGGGGAAATACCATTTTCGCTACCTCAACCAGCTAAGCCTCGGCATCCGCGACAACCGGGCGCTCTATCCCTATAACGCCCTGCTACAGTTTCAGCAGGCCTCTTCATTCTACCGGATCAACCTTACCGGCAACTATTTCTTCAATTACGAAAAAGGAGGAGGCCTGGAAGCCCGCGTTTTTGGCGCAAAGTTCGGCTACATCGGAACCCGCTCGCTATCCGATGACCTCACCCGGTTCGAACCCAAGCTCACCGCAGTCAGAGGAGACGAAGACTATACATATAGTAATTATTTCATCGGCAGGTCGGAATTCACCGGCGCCGCCAGCCAGCAGATCATGCTGCGCGACGGCGACCTCAAGCTCAGGACAGACCTCTTCCAGGGCCTCCAGGGCCGCTCCGACAACTGGGTGGCAGCCATCAACCTCACCACCACCCTACCCCGGCAGATCATACCGGCATGGGTCCCGCTAAAACTCTTCTTCGACGCCGGCACCTACTCCGGCGCCTGGCAGGACAACCCGCCCACCAGCCACTTTCTCTACGTCGGCGGCCTGCAGCTGTCACTGTTAAAGGACATCATCCATATCTACGCACCCCTGGCCTATAGCAAGGACTTCAAGGACCAGCTGAAGACAGTACCCGATCAGAACACATTCTGGAAACGGCTCTCTTTTTCCATAGAGATCCAAAACTTCAACATCCGTAAATTCCTGGGGGATCACTAGCATGGCAAAGCCAAACGATCGTATTCACTACCTAAAAAGACAGAACATCGACATACGCCGCTGGGACGCCTGCATCGAAAAGGCGTCCAACCGCCTCGTCTACGCCTTCCACTTTTACCTCGATCATATGGCCGACGGGCGCTGGGATGCGCTTGTGCTCGGCGACTATGAGGCCGTCATGCCTCTACCCTGGCGCCGCAAATGGGGTCTTCGCTATATTTACCAGCCAGCCTTCACCCAGCAGCTGGGCATCTTCGGACCCCATCTTCATCCGGCGGCCCCGGGACCCCAGTCCCTGTCGGACCCCTTCCTTCAACAACTTCAATTACACTTCCGCTTCGCCGAATACTACCTGAACTATCAAAACCCCTTACCGACGACACAATTCACCCCCGGGTTACGGACCCTCTCCAAACCACGCGTCAACTACATCCTCCCCCTTATCACCCCCTACGATGAATTGGCCTCCAACTACAAAAAGGACCTGGTCCGCAACCTCAGGCTTTCATCCACGGCCCGGCTCAACTATCTCCACGACTTTCATCTGGCAACCGTACTGAACAGCTTCCGCCGGCAATACGCACAAAGACTGCCCTATTTCCGTCCCGAAGACTACCGGAATTTCGAACGGCTATGCCAGCTTATGCACCAACGAGGCCAGCTGCTCATCCGTGTCGCCACCGGTCCGCAACAACAATTACTGGCTACAGCGATATTGTTCCGCGACGCGAACAGGCTATATTTGCTGCAGTCAACCACCCTGCCGGATGGCCGAAAAAAAGAAGCGAACCATTTCCTGCTGGACCAGCTGATCCGGGAATGGGCAGCCAGCGGATTGATCCTTGATTTCGAAGGCTCGGATCAGCCAGGCATCGCCCACTTTTATGCCAATTTTGGCAGCAGGGACCAACCCTATTTCTTTTACCGGTATAACGGATTACCCTGGCCGGTCCGGTTGCTGAAACGATAAAAATGACGATCACCACCGAAAATACCAGGCGCACCCGGCAGCAGTCCCTCTTACTCCTCGCCGCCTGCCTGCTGCTTTCCCTGCTATACTG
Organism: Bacteroidota bacterium; assembly: GCA_018267585.1. Lineage (GTDB taxonomy): Bacteria > Bacteroidota > Bacteroidia > Chitinophagales > Chitinophagaceae > Puia. The sequence goes on along the minus strand of JAFDYE010000400.1, from coordinate 2,121 downwards.
TCCACCGGTCGACACCTTTTACGACGACAAAGAAATATTCAGCTATTTCGGAATGGTTATTTCCAGGGGAGGAGTCCCCTACCGTGACTTCTTTGACCACAAGCCCCCGCTGATTTTCCTTATGAACATCTTCGGCCCATGGGGTCTCTGGCTCATCGATACATTCCTGGTTACCCTGGCCAGCCTGCTCTTCCTCCGCACCTGCCGGCAATACCGGCTGCCAATCCCCTGGCTGCTGCCCCTGCTGTTCAACCTGCTGATCCGTAATCACCTGGTATGCGAAGGCGTCGGAATGACAAGGGCCTATACCGCCGTCTTCCAGGTGATCTCTTTTTCCGTAATGCTGAGCGCCGGCAGATTCCGCTACTTTACGATGGGCATACTCGCCGCACTCGTCTTCTTCATGCAGCAGGACCAGATCATACCCCTCCTCCCGTTCATCCTATACACGCTCTTTTCCCGATCAGGGCCATCCCCGGCAGCCGCCCCCGGCCCATCCCCTGCAGCCCACATTTCCCCCGCACGCCGATGGCTCCATCTGCTGCTGGGCAGCGGTCTCGTCACCGCCATCGTCCTTCTGTATTTCGGAATAAACCACGCGCTGGCGGATTTCTGGAACGACGCATTCGCCTTCAACTTCTCCTGGTATCCCGAACGACGATCCCTGGGAGATCGCTACCGCGCATTCAAACAAGGGCTACAGGGCACCGACTCCGAAATGCCTCTGCTCATCGCGTTATCCCTGGGAGTCGCCGCCCTTCTGACCAGGAACACCCAAAACCGGCGGCTGACAATCACTGCCCTGCTCAACGCCTTCCTTGCCTTCAGCCCCGGGTATATTTCAGCCAAGTCGGGAACAGCATTTTATTACTACTATCTTCCATTCTCCGCAGCCATCCCCCTCCTGGCCTTCACATCCTTCGCATTCCAACGCAACAATTTCCTGGCAGACAAAAAATGCCAGGCGTTCCTGGTCTTCCTGATGGGCTGCCTGCCGCTGTACAACGCTTTTCAGCACGCCACCCACCTGACATTGAAGAACCGCGATATCGTCGAATCATACCCCGTATACAAATATCTACGGCGTCAACCGGTCGCGATCAACCACGAAGACTATCAGCTATATGTATTTGGTGATAACAACTGGGTCCACGCCTATAATAAATTCCGGATCCTGGCGCCCACTCACTGGGTCTACCACCATTTCTGGGCCTGGTATCCCAGCTGGGATGCCGACCACCGGCAACTGGAAGGCTGTATCGAAGACCTCATCCGACACCGGACAAAATATATCGTATACTTTGACCCCTTCGACTGGCAGGACCCGACAGCAAAAAGCATCTGGGAAACATTTCTTCATGAGCACTACGTGCAAACAGACATCCCGGGTGTACAAAAGCTCGTGCTCTGGCAGCTACGACAATAACCTTTCGGCTACCAGCATATCCAAAGGCGTTGTTATCTTGATATTATTGACCTCTCCTTCCACCAGGTGCACGGCATGCCCTGATGCCTCCACAACAGTAGCTTCGTCGGTAAATTCCTCCCGATATTCAACACGATAAGAAGGTAAAAGAATTGAGCTTAAAAAGGTTTGAGGCGTCTGTACCAGCTTGACCAGGCTACGATCGACGACGATGCTGCCATCACCTTTCACCAGCCTCACGCTATCCTTCGAACTGACCACCGGTATCGCCGAGCCCAGCCTCACAGCCTGCTCGTAACAACGCCGCACCAGAGCCCCGCTCGTCAGACAGCGAACGCCATCCTGAACAAAAACCACCGATTCTTCCCCTATCATCTCAAGCCCCTTACGCACCGAATCAAATCGCGTGTTCCCACCCACCGCCAGCCTGACCCGCTCAGGAGCCCGCGTCGCATCGACAACGCCCTTCGCGGCCTCTACATGCTCGGCCGGCACCACCAGTACCACTTCCATATCCTCATACGCTGCCAAAAAAGTTTCCAGCGTATACCACAATACCGGTTTGTCCTTCAGCAAAAGGAACTGCTTCGGCACCGCAGCCCCCATCCGGCTACCGGAACCTCCGGCTACAATAACGGCATATTTTTTCATAACTATTTGTAGATCGCCACCATCTCCTTGCCATCACTGCTCTT
>JAFDYE010000003.1 GCA_018267585.1 Bacteroidota bacterium | reverse complement strand
TTCTGCGTGTGAGCTGTGCCTCCAGGTGCGACAGTGTGCCGGAAAGGCTATCCTCGTCCTGTACGGGACCCGAAGGTCCGTCTTCGGGTTCGGAGATCCGGGCGATAGCGTCTTTCAGTGTTTGAATAGCCTGTCGTCTGACCTGTACCTCTGATTTCAACCGGGCGTTTATCCTGATGTATTCTTCTTCATTCAGCTGAAAAGCATGGTCAGCGAGCGCCTTGTCTTTTTCAAAGGCATTGTAGGAGTCGTTGATCGACTGTATAAAACGCGTCAGTCTTTCATCGGCCCACAGCTCTTCCGGCAGATACTTCTTTATCTGCCGGGCCAGTAGTCTGTTGCGGCCGGTGTCCCCCGTGTTCATCGTTCGGAGATATTGGTGATCGTCATCGTTTGATTGTGCAGCTGGCAGGGCACAAAGGCGAGCGAAGGAGCGATCTCGCCATAAGAGTAAAAGCCGGTGATCAGGGCTTTGCTCCCGAAGATGTCTTTCACCGCTTCCACTTCTTCGCTGACCCTGCTGCCGAGAATGATCTTTCGTCCGACGCAGCTGATGAGGATCGAAAATGACGGCCGGTCCGATACCTCGTCTGCAAATGTCTGCATGGCCGCTGAGCTGGCGGCGTCGACCAGCCGGTCAAAATTCGCTTTCATAAAACGAACGCTTGCGCCTTCGGGTACGTCGCCGGCAAAAAGCATGCTCCTGGACTCCTCGTCGATCGAAAGAATAGTTCTCACAACGGGTTCCCCTTCGTCGGGAATTCTGACCAGCAGAGGGAATAGCAGGGCCGATCCGGGCAGTTCGCCTGCATAGGCCCCGAGATATTTTTTATACAGGTCGAGGGCGGATTCGTCATCGATCTTAAAAAGCTGGTTACCCTGGCTGCGGGTGATCGTTCGTTCGGGCCCAAAGGACTCCCAGCCGCCCATCGACCCGTGCGAGACCTGGATATCGTTGCCATAGAGGCCGATCGCCGCGATCTGACCTTCGTCGGGCGCGGAATTGAGCCCTACAAGGGTACTCCTGAATGCGACGCCGTCGCCGGCCAGCCCGCCTGTTACGGGCACTTTTTGCTGCACCCGGCTGTTGATCCCTTTCACCAGTTCGCTCCCGTTGACCCTGCTGCCATCGGAAAGTACGAGTACATAGGAGGGGGCTCCGGCGGTCATCAAGTTCTCTATCAATGCTTTTCCCGCCTCATAGCTGGAGCCGCCGAAGTCCGAGATATGTACCATGGTGGAGTGGACGGCGGTCTTTTCGAATTCGACAGCCGTCACTGAAACCGAGCCTTCGTATACGCTGTCGTCAAAGATCTCGCCGGCTGTGGAACAGAGCACGATCTCCGCGTTTGGGTAGTCTGAGCGGAGGCGATCGTAAAAATCGACGGGTTGGAGCGTGGCCTTATCGCCGAAAGCAGTGACGAGGGTCACTTTCGACTGGTCAAGGGTGTTATTATTCAAATGAGCCCGCCATTCCTGGTTTTGGTAAGAGAAGATGGCCGTTTTCATTCGCAGTATTTATTTGGGAACGGCCGGCTTCGGAAATACTTGGTGATAAGTAGGAAAATTTTAGTTTTTTGAGGGAAATCAGGATGCGGATGTAGGTGTAAACACTTATTTGCAATGCGCAGCTCGTTAAAGGCTTATACGTGACCGTGGGAGCGGGAGTACGTATAGCGTATGGAGGATGAAGGGTGGGGTGGATGTGTTGATAAAGGTTAGTTATTCTGCAGCAGGCGCCGCCGCCGGGGCTTTTATCCGGTATGCTCAGGGGATTCGCTTGCGCGAGCCTCTGCCCTGGTGGCGGCCGTGGCCCAAAGTTGCATGACTAACGGTAATGGGTACTGTGGAGAAGGGGTGACTGATGGAACTCAAATAAAAAAGCACCCGGATGATCCAGGTGCTTTTTCAGTGTCCCTGCACAGGCTCGAACTGTGGACCCGCTGATTAAGAGCCGCGAATCGCGGGTTTTCGGTTGCTTATGGTTGTTTACAATCACGTGTAATGTGCTCATTTTTATTTTGTTGATCCGTTGGAAAGGTTAAATTGCAAGTACATAGTTGTGGTCATTTTTCAAAAACATGTATCAAATTATGTATCAAATTTTCAACCTTGTTTTATGAAGCACGATAAAGTACACGTGAAGATCGTCCCGGATATCCGCCGGATCAAAACAGCCTCCAAATACCCCCTCAAATTGCGGATCACCTGTAAAGGTGCTCGGAAATATTACGCTACCGGCCTGGACGTTTCAGATCAGCAATGGGAGATCATCAACAGTCCAGAGGTAAAAGGCAAATTTCAAAAAATGCGGATCGAGATGGCCGAGATCGAAAAGAAGGCCCTTGAATGCGTCAGCAGGATCGTCCCCTTTTCCTTTGCCGTTTTCGAACGCGAGTTCTTTCGCGCGGCACCTGGTGAACAAACCCTTGAGATGGCCTACGACAATTATATTGCGGAGCTATGCGCCAATGAACAGTTTGGGTCAGCCAATTCTTATCGGAATAGCAAGAGTGCGCTGAAACGTTTTCGACCGGGCAAGGTCAGGTTTGAGGATGTTACTAAGGAATTTTTAAATGAATTCGAAAAATGGATGATTGAGAGCGGCCGGTCCATATCTACTGTCGGGATCTATCTCCGGACATTGTGCACGATTTTCAATAACGCCATCGCACAAGGTGTAGTTCGTCCCGAGATGTATCCATTCGGGCGGCGTAAGTATGTCATCCCGACAGGTCGGAATATGAAGCGGGCTTTGAATATAGATCAGATCAGGCAAATTTTCCAGTATAAGGCAGAGGCGGGGTCCTCACTAGAGAAGGCAAAGGATTTTTGGATGTTTAGCTACTTGTGCAATGGGATGAATATCGCGGATATCGCCCGGCTGCGGTGGTCTAATATTTCACCCGAAACAATCAGCTTTCAGCGGGAAAAGACGAAGCGGACGAGAAGGGATAATCCTATAACTATAACAGTAGTCCGGAATGCTCAAATCAATGACCTTATTGAGAAATGGGGTAGGCCGAAAACAAAACCGTTTAACGGCTATCTTTTCGATATTTTGGATATTAATGACCAGGGCGAGCCGGCCCGGTTGAAGGTTCAGCTGTTTATCGGCTACTGCGGTTAAGCAGGATATTTATGCTAAGGTCATGATGATGACTCTTTGTGCTGCTTTGGCGTTCCCTATCGAGGAAAAAGTTATTGCGGAAACCAATGCAGA
>JAFDYE010000039.1 GCA_018267585.1 Bacteroidota bacterium | reverse complement strand
TCAGCCTTCCGGTAAAATCCACATGCGTATAGGGAGAGGAGTTATCGCCTACGCCGACCACGATGCCGTCTCCCTGCAAATTTCTGCCGGAGATCGCTCCCAAGGCGTCCGCGCCATGTGCTGCGCGGTTGTTGAAGTTCAGCGGCCGCGGCTTTATCGACTGGGACGCCAGGTAGCTTACAAATGGCAACGCCGCCAGTCTATTGAGGGTGGCGGCGTTCGACGCGCGGACAAAGAGAATGTGCGGAGGCTGGATCTTTTCGGGAACGATAATTGCCCCGGCGGCGGTGATCTCCTGTCGGATATCGTCGATGGACTGACTGCCAAACCAGCTGACCGCGATCACTTTGTCCTGATCCCGAAGGTCCTCTTCCAGGTGTTCCTGCAGCCGCCGGGCTATCTTATAGTCCGAAGGCAGCTGCGAAATGCTGCTGACGGCGTACCGGCCCAGCTGCGCTACCGGGATGCTGTCGCGCACTTCCGCCAGATAAGCCCGGTCCGGCAGGTAGTCGAAGAGCCGGATGCCCAGGCCTGCGAGCTCGGTCTTCCTTATCGAATCCGGTAGCTGGTCGAACTGCACCAGGACATAATATCTTTGTTTGTAGAGAACCTTGCGGAGAGAATCCGGCTGTATCCGCATCAACCCGAAATTCCGCTGGGTCCGGTAGATCCCACCCTTGAAATGGACACCGCCGGGCTGCTGCTGGGCTTTTAACGGGAACAAACCCAAAAGGAAGAACGAGTAAAAAAGCAGTCTGATGTGTAAAAATCTGGTTTTCAATACTGGAGTGGATTTAAAGGGATCGACGCGTCAATTCAATTCTAACGGAAAGTTAGGCATAATAGTATAATTTTTTGCATTATTTTGACTGTCTTCCGGCGGTATTCCAAATCGCTCATGAAGCCCCAAATAAACCTGATCGATTTAAATCACCTGTAACTGGCGGAGGCCTTCCGATCCTGTCCTTCATCACAAAACTTTTGCCGGAGCGAATGACTTTTTCTCTAATATTGATGGACGCGCGTATGAAATGGGGACTTCCTTTTGGTTTGGATAGGATAAAAAAACATGAAGTTTACAGGAACCGCAACATTTGGCGTCGACATGTCAGTCGCAAAATACCTGATGGAAAAAGAGGCTGAAGCAACGATAGGGATAAGCAAAGCTCTTAAGTTCGCGTACCTGGTAGGAGGGGGAGCGAAACTTTCGATTATATGGAGCCGTTTCCAAAACATGACATAAAAGCGTGGCTTGCAAAGTCATAGGCAAATCATGAATAGAATTACTTCGAGACTTTATGCAATAGTTGGCATTGCATATATCTTTACATCAGCAGTCTTATTAAATTCTTTATTCGGCGGGAAAGGCGCTCCATTAATGAAGATAGCCATCGTCGGAATAGAAATTCTGCTTATCGCCCAAATATGGGCCTTCCTCAATTTCATCGACATTTACCGCAGTGACGACGGAAGGCTCGAATTTCATTTTTGGGGAAATCGGCTGGTCATGTCGAGGATCATCCGGATCGGAAAGCTGCCGGTTATCGCCAGAACTTCCAGTCGGCGATATTTCGTGGCCTTCATTAGATTTGTAGACGACAAAGATAAAAAGAGATTGAAATTTTTTATGATTGCCAAGCGGTCGTGGGATTATGTTACCTACGGGAAGCCAACAAGAGGCTATTCCTAAGCTGCACTTGGCGTAGGGATAAGTTCGAAATTTACTGTTCAGATCGAGCCGATTCCCAAAAACGACACAAAGGCCTGGCTGGCAAGATAATAATCAGGAGACAATTATGAGGAAAATCACTTCGGGAGTATACAGAGTTTTGGGTGCAGTGTATGTCTTGGCGTTTGCGCTATTGCTTTATACGTTCTTTCTGGAAAAACAGCCATTCTATATGTATTTCGCTGTTGCCGGCATTGAAATAGTCTTGGCGGTTTTTACATGGGCTTGCTACAATTTTGTAGACATTTACCTCCTGGATAAAGAAGAGCTGGAATTGTGGCATTGGGGGAAAGTTGTTGAAATCTCAAGAATTGTCCGGGTTAGAAAACTGCCGGTTTACGCAAGGACTTCAAGTCAGCAGTTCACGGTTGCTTCAATAAGATATATTGACGCTGCGGCCAACAAAGGGCTGAAATTCTTCATTATTCCCATGCTTTCATGGTACTATATTGAGAAACTCAAAGCTGAAAAGGAATCAGAGTTGAAAGTTGGTCATTAAGGATCAATGATCATTGGGATTTCGGTCCGCATTTTCATTTTCCAGGCGTTGGCGCCGGTCATATAAAAGTTGGACCGTAACTTGTAATCTAAACGTGCGCCCCTGAATGAAGAAATTAACGGATTCTTGATTTTGAGAAAACCCTCGTCCATGTACAACGTAGCGCCTTACGATAGAATTTTTAGGATTGATGACAAATAATACTGCGGCGTAGAAAGAGCGCATTTATATGATCTTTGGGACAGATATTACAAGAAGCAACTACCTTCGGAAATACATTCGATTACCCCCT
>JAFDYE010000399.1 GCA_018267585.1 Bacteroidota bacterium | reverse complement strand
CGCCCTGCCAGGAATTACGGTTGTTGTATCTGGTATAGTATGGCTTCGTGAGGCTGTCTTTCTTGATATAGACCCTTACCAGGTTCTTGTTGGAAATAAGGTCTATCTTTTCAACGTCTCCCGTGGCCAGCATGTTCTTGCGGAACTCCAGGTCCCCATTCTCGATCACATGGGCGTCCGGCGAGAACGAACCGAAAAGATTGAAACCGATCAGTACAGCCGCAATGATACCCCATATCCAATAGATGCTGAACTTCGGTCCCTTTCTCTGGCCATTATCGTCATCTCCCCTGGGCCTGAACCTCGGAAAGTTGTTCTTATCATTTTGTTTCAAATCGTCTTGTGGCATTTTTTATTTATCCGTGTTGTTTTGCAATATTAATTCAATTTTTACCCCCCGGACCCCGCCTGCACGGGTTTTCAGCCCGGTTTAGATCAAATAATAAAACATAATAAGGCGAAAAAGTTCGGGAAAACCCCAGAAACGGCAAAATATACTGTTAAATTGTCGGTTCCGGACCCTTTTCTACCCTTCATGTTTTTCCTGGGGAGCATCGCTCCACATATCTTCCAGTTTGTAAAAACGACGATTTTCCGGCAGCATGACGTGGACTACTACATTGACATAATCGATCAGAACCCATTGCATGGTTTGTCTGCCTTCGTGCTTATAGGGGAGTTCATCGCAGTTCTTCCGCACTTCCTCTTCGACCATATCGGCTATAGCCTTTACCTGGGTGGTGCTCCCCGCCTCACAAACGATAAAGAAGTCGGCGACGGCTTCCGGTATCTTTCGCAAGTCAAGGGAAACTATTTTCTCACCCTTCTTCTCCTGTATGGCTTTGATGATTGTTTTAAAGATTTTCGAATTCCTCGTTAATCGGACTACACTGCGTTTACGGGTAGCTAATATTGAAAGCTGTTCCAATAATCAAAACGTTTTTAATATAATTTAATCGCGGCAAAAAGCTGACCAAACACGACGTAATATAACTTTTTGCCGCCATACCGTATTAATCGAAAGCAAATCAAAATATTGTGAGAAACCGGGTTTATTTTTGCGTTTTATTGAAAACTTTATTTTCCGTTGTACGAAAATAGTAATCTTTTGGCGATCGGTCACCCTTTTATTGAACTCGGGTCCGTGGATAGCACCAACAACTATGCCATGGCCCAGGCCACTGCAGGCAAAGCTTCCCACGGAACGCTGTTTTTCGCCCACGAGCAATGGGCCGGAAAAGGCCAGCGTGGCAGGATATGGTCCAGCACGCCCGGCGAGAACATCGTCCTCAGTGCTGTAATAGAGCCACTTGCATTCCAGCCCACACAGGCATTCGCGCTCAGCGTCTGCGTCGCCCTTGCCTGCCACGACCTGTTCAGCCGCTATGCCGGGCCGGAAGCCACATCCATCAAGTGGCCCAATGACCTCTACTGGAATGACAGAAAGGCAGGGGGCATCCTGATCGAAAACCATTTCCAGGGCGACCGCTGGCCGTTGGCTATTGCCGGGATCGGCATCAATATCAACCAGGTAGACTTCCCCGCGACAGCGCGCAATCCGGTCTCGCTGCGGCAGATCACGGGACGTAGATTTCACGCGGTGGACCTGGCCCGTGAGCTGGGCTCCTGTCTCGAACAACGCTACTCCGGACTGGTTGCTGGCGCAGCCCCCGACCAGCTCAGCCAGTACAACGCCCGGCTCTACCGACGGGATCAGACCGTCCGGCTGAAAAAGGACAGCGCAGTTTTTACGACGACGATACTGGGGGTCGACGCCCGCGGATCGCTGCTGACCCGGGACACCCTGTCCAGGGAGTTCAGCTTCGGCGAAGTGGAATGGGTGTTATAGCTCCTTCCAGGCTCTTACTACCTCCTCGGCGTGCTGCTTGCTCCGCGGCTTTAAGAAGATCTTTCTGATCACCCCTTTTTCGTCGATAAGAAAAGTAGTCCGGTGAAGACCCATATATTTCCGGCCATACAGCTGCTTCTCGCCCCACACACCGTACTTGTCGATGATCCTGTGCTCCGGGTCCGCGACCAGCGGAAAGGGAAGGCTGAACTTCGCCTCGAACTTCTTGTGACTCTTCTCGTCGTCCGGACTGACGCCGACCACAGCCAGCCCCTCCTTCCTGAGCAGGGCTATATTGTCCCTAAGATTGCAGGCCTGCACGGTACAGGTGGGTGTATCGTCCCCGGGATAAAAGTAGAGCACGAGCCGCCTGCCCTTGTAGTCCGCGAGAGAGATCTTATCGCCATTGGCGTCTTTCCCCGAAAATGCCGGCGCCTTGTCTCCTTCCTTCAACTGCGTCATAGTATTATTTATCTGGTGAAATGATATTCTTCCGCCGTCCTGTTACCGGCCATATCCTCAACCGACACTTTCAGGATATGTCTGCCCGGCGGACAGTGCTTGTCGAACTTATAGATATACGCTAGCCCCTTGTCATTGGTAAAGCAAAGCCAGGCGCCGTCTAGCTCGGCGCGGAACTTACGAACGGCACCAAGATCGTCTTTTACGGAAAAAGCGATCCTTGCGGCCTTCCCGAGATCGGCTCCCTCCAGACGCCCGAGGGGCGTGATCACGGGCGCAACATCGTCCTCCACGAGCTGGAACTCCCCGAACTCACGGTAACGTGCGGATGCCCACCCGTCATTCCATTCCACCCGCTGGACTTCCTTCTGGCTGCCGTTGGTCCTCACCATGACAACGCGGCTGTTCGGCGAAGACCAGCCCGAGCGCGCAAGTGAATCCGCGGAAAAAGCGTGCGTAGCCTTCAGACGCACGAGCACCGGCTGCAGCAGAGGCACCCACGGCTCTCCGATCGCATACTGGTCCGACATCGGCCGCGTGGGTGCGTGAAAGGGCATCGAGTTAAAGGTTTTTTTGACCCCCAGCACTACTGAATCGTACAGGCTTTTTTCACCAAGGTAGAACGCCGCGTCACCAGCCTCCACGCCATCGACCATGCCTACATAGAATCGCCTGCTCACCAGAGAAGGATCAGTCCTGCCGGCAGTCTCGTTACCGGCTACGTCCCCCGCGGAGTCGTCCGCAGCGTCGCGCTGATATCGTACGCGAAATGACAGCGACGAGGCATTCCCATAGGTGTCGCTGATATCGATCCGCATCTGGTGCTCCCGGCCATCGCTGATGTCTACGACACCGCTGGAAGGCTTGCCGGCCGGCGAGGCATAGATAGTCGGAGCGGGATATCCTGGCAGCAGAGAAAGATGCTGCAGCCAGGGGCCACCCTTGGCGCGCGTCCGGTAGTCGATATGCGCGTTGAGGTTGCGGGTGTCGTCATAGCTGATATTGTTCATGCGAAAGCCGATGAGCGCTTCGCCATCCTCGTAGAGCTGCGCTTCATATATGCCATTGGGATTGGTCGAACCGCTCTGGGCATCGGATGCGGAGATGGAAAAGGATAGCCTGCTGGTACCCACCGTCAGCAGGGACGGAAAAATTGTCCAGGCAACCGTTGCCCTTCCATCACTCGTTCTCGACAAAGCAGATGAGGCCCCAGCCCTCCGAACCGGCAAAATATGCGGAGTCTGCTCATAGATGCCCTGATTGCGATCGTACCAGGCCAGACGGGTAAAGACAGGCGGTACATTATCCGGCACGGGTAGACCGAACAACAACGGATTCTGATTGACGTCGCCTGCCGTACGCCGGATCTCGAAATGAAGATGCGGCCCCTGTGATCCGCCGGTATTGCCGCTGTAAGCGATGAACTCGCCCTTCTTCACCGGGAACAGGGAAGAAGCCATCTCCAGGTCTGTCT
>JAFDYE010000398.1 GCA_018267585.1 Bacteroidota bacterium | reverse complement strand
CGGCTTTTTTATTCATAAGCTGGTTTATTTGGTCACAGTGATAACATTTCCTTCGAGAATGAACTTTACCTGGCCGGTACTCTCCAGGTATTTCAGCACCTTTGATACCGGTACGTTTCTCGGGATCTTCGCCACGAACTCCTCGCGGATATCGTCCTTATAGCGGATCTCGGCGCCATACCAGCGCGCCAGCTGATCCATAATGACCCGGATCGACGCGCCGTTAAATCGGAACTCTCCATTCTTCCAGGCCAGGACTTCGTCGAGGTCGACGTCGGTCCTCAGGGTCGTCCCGTCTGCCTGCTGACCCGGCCCAAGCTTCAGCCGGCTATTGCCCGAGCTGACGAGGACGCTTCCCTGTTCGAGGGTGGTCTTTACCGCTGTGGGTCCGGCCCCATATGCATCCACATTGAAATGCGTGCCCAATACCCGGATGGTCTGGTCCTTTGCGTGGACGATGAAAGCCTGATGGGCGTTCGGAGCGATCTCGAAATACGCCTGGCCGGTGACCGTCACTTCGCGGCTGCCTGACGGGAATGCGGTCGGATAGTGTATGCTGGAAGATGCGTCCAGCCAGACCCTTGTCCCATCCGCCAGCGCGAGCTTTGTCTGCGCCCCGACCGGGGTATAGAGGTCATTATAGTGCGGTTCTCCGGACGCCGAGTAGCTAAGCCAACCGCTGTCCTCTTTGATCGCGGCGCCATCCTGGTTGGCGATCGAGCCGGATCCTTTTCCATTCAGCTCAACGGTTCTGCCGTCGGAGAGCTTCAATACCGCCTTGTCCCCGCCCGGGATAAGATCGTTCCTGTACCGCCCGGCTACGGTATCAGGGGTCTTTCGCGGCGTCAGCTGAAGATAGGCAAAGGCGCCCGCGAGACCTATGAATGCCGCCGCGGTCGCGCCGTACCAGAATTTCCGCATCGGAGGGATCCGACGGACCGGTGCAGGAGCAGCTACGCGTGCATCCAGCCACTGGTCGATAGCCGTCTTTATCCGGTGGCTTTCCGGTGTCGGCTCCTCTTCCACCCGTCTTTCCATAACGCTTTTGAACAGCGCTTCTCCTTCCGGCGAGTCAAGTCCTTTCGCGAGCTCTGCCCTGTCTTCGGCCCGGAGCTCTCCGCCGAGATAAGCCTCGAACAGCCGGCGCAATCGTTGTTCCTGTTCCTTTGTGAGTTGATCAGCCATAATGGTATACATTATAAGACGCCCTTTGCGGGCGTTTGGATAGGTCGCTGTTTAAAAAAAATTAAAGAAATTTTGACACAGGGTTAATATCAGCTTTCCCGGGACGCCAGGAATATGCGGAGGGTATTCAGGCCGGCGACGATATGCCATTTTACCGCCGAAAGGCTCAGACCCGTACGTTCGACGATCTCGTTATTGGTCATTCCTTCGATGCGGCTCATCCGGAACACCTGCTGTTGCTTGGCGGGCATCGAATCGATGGCCTGCAGGACCGCTCTCCAGGTCTCTTTATATTCAAGGGATAGCTGTGGCAAATTATCCGTCTCGGCCAGGTCTTCCGGCAGGTGAGGCTCGGTTCCCAGTATCTTTCGTCGCATCGCCGAAAACACCTGATTCCGGCCCAGTATGAAGACAAAGCTCATAAAATCCCTGACTTCCGCGAGCTGCGCGCGCTTCTCCCAGAGCTTTAAAAAGATGTCCTGCGTCAGTTCTTCCGCGGTCGCGGTATTCTTTGTCAGGGTAAGTACATTATAATACACCGGCCACCAATAATGGTCCACCATCTCCCGGAAAGCCTTACCATCTCCGCGGGCGACTCTGAGAAGCAACATCCGTTCGGCTCCGGCATCCAGGCGCATAGATCGATGTAAGATAAATTTTTTACGTCTTTGAAGATAAAAATAAGCCACTCACCGAAAATTATCTTCCTCAACGGCCGAAAAGCCGAATAATTTCCGGAATTCTATCGATGCGGGGAATGAATGAGGCTGTAAACCTATATTTGATCCTCTCGATCAGATCCACCCAATAAATGTTGGATAGTGTTTTTATGAAAATGGGCGGTATGTCTATACTGCCCATTCTTTCGATGAATTGCCCTCCGGCCATCAACTCAAGGATCTATACTGCTTCAAGGAACTACACCGCCGCCATGGGTTACTACGCTCGGGCATCTACTACCGGTTAAGGGTATACGAGTTTTAGAAAATGCCCCCATGCATTTCCGAAGTTCGGGCGCGCAACGGAGTGCAACAGGGGACTTGATTAACTGTGCGTGAGGGTTTGGTGGTTTTTCAGTTTATATTTTTTCCAACGGGTTCGTATAATCGGAGATCCGGGAATAAGACAGCAAATCAGCCCCGGGGTCCTAGTGGCCCGGTCCATTTCTTTGTCAGTAGAGTATATCAATCAATGACTTACTCACAAGTAAGCAGCCTATTCCTTTGCAGTTCAGGAAGAATCCAGATTCCACTTTTAGTTTTGGCGGACAAACGCATGACCTGAAAAAGCTGCGACCATATTTATCGGTACTGGGTGCCTTCGCCGTAGACCTCGCGAGGCTGGGTCGACGTGTTGCCCGTCAGCTGATCCTGCCCGGGCGTCGGGGTTCCGGCAACCTGCTGTCCAGTCTTTTCCTGCTGTTCACGGGGCTGGCGGAAGACGCAATCGTCTTTCGCAGGGCGCTGATCCGGATGCCACTGGCGTCGGATATCAGGCTGCCCGTACGCGACAGGCTCGACAGGGCCTGGGCTTATAGCAAACGATGGCTGAGGCTGGGAGTGATCGCCGCGGCCTGGGTACTTTTTATTCTTTCCTCGCTGGAATGGTCGGGGCCTGAGGCCCCGGCTGTCTCCGACCAGCCTGCCACGGCAGCTATGGCAAAGAATGCCGACACCGTCGTCATCGCCGCGGCCGTCGATGCAAGAGCTCTCTCTCTACCCGTCGACACTGCCGAAGAGCCCGTCTTGCCGGTGACGCCACGACAGGGCGCGCCGCTACGACGCTGGCTGCGGCTCTGCACCCTCCGGATCTGATCGGCCCCCGCCTTTCTTTCTGACCTGAACATCCAATCGATCACCGGAAAAAAACTTTTATGAAGGAATTCATAGGGCTGCTGCTGTTGTTGTACGGCGGGGCGGCCCTGGCCCAGAATAGCGACCCGGCGCGCGACACGCTGAAGGTCGATACGCTGAAAGATGTCGTTATCTCCTCGACGCGCACCAACCAGTTGCTCAAGAACACTCCCGTCACCGTCCAGGTCATCGACCGGGAAGACATCGAAGAAGGCACGGCGGCTTCGCCTGCCAATATCCGAGAGCTGCTGACAGAGCTTTCGGGGACGCAGATGCAGCAAACCTCCCCGGCTTCGGGGAATGTCGCCATCCGGCTGCAGGGACTGGATGGAAGATATACCCAGCTGCTGAAGGACGGATTTCCACTGTATGGCGGCTTCTCCGGCAGTCTCAGCATTCTGCAGATACCGCCGCTGGACCTTCGCCAGGTAGAGGTCATCAAAGGGGCCGGCTCGGCCCTCTATGGCGGCGATGCCATCGCGGGGATCATCAATCTCATCTCGCGCACACCCGACACGACATTGCGGCTGGACCTGGTCGCCAACCGAAACCAGCGTGGCGGCACCGACGTTGGCGGCTTTTATGGCCGGCGGTTCGGAAAGGTCGGCATCACGGTCATGGCCAGCGCCAGCCGTCAGGATCCATTTGATGTCAATAAGGATGGTTTTACCGATCTTCCCCGCGTCCGCCAGGGGACGATCGCCCCCACCCTGTTCTGGTATCCGGACGAGAACACCGAGTTACGCTTTGGCGTCAGCGTCAGCGGCGACGGCCGTGGCGGCGGGGATATCCGGGCCGTCGAGCACGGTTCGGACAGCCTGCATCCCTTCTACCAGCACAACAGCAGCGATCGGGATTACTACCAGCTGTCCCTGGTGCACAAGGGGCGCGATCACCGGTTGTTCTCGGTGAAGCATTCCGTCGGATATTTTTACCGCAGCATCTCGCAGACCAGCGGCGACGTGGCGCCGGCCGGCGGTATTACTACCACGGACTTCTCGGGGGCAGAGGTTACGTCCTTCTCGGAGCTAAGCTATGCCTTCAGGGCGGGCGAACATCATCAACTGGTTACGGGAGCGGGGCTAAGCACCGATCGTCATCGGCCGGGCGGAGGGCACGGCGGGCTGGGGTATACGCATACTACGGCCGGCCTTTTTGTTCAGGACGACTGGACCCTGGGAAGAAGGACCATCTTCGAGGCCGGTGCGAGGGCCGACCTGGTGCATACGCTATATCTGCTGCCCCGGCTTGCGCTGCTCTACCGTCCGCTGTCCGGCCTGACGGCCCGTCTCGGCGGGGGGCTGGCCTACAAGCTGCCTACTGTCTTCAACGCTTCCGACGAGGAAGAGGCCTATCAGCAGGTGTATCCCATCGACCCTGGTGTCCGGGCGGAGCGGTCCGCCAGCGCTAATCTTTCTCTGAACTATAAATGTCGCATCGGCGATGAAATGGAGATCTCCATCGACCAGAACTTTTATTATACGCGGCTCACGAACGCCCTGGTCCCCCAGCCCGACAGCCTGCGGAGGGGTTGGCTCTTTTACCTCAACGCCCCGGGGCCTGTCGTATCGCGGGGATCGGAGACCAACGCCCGGTTTACGATCGATGATCTCTCGTTATATGTCGGCTACACCTATACCGACGCCCGGCGGGAGTATCTTCCGGATCACCCACAGCTGCCGCTGACCGCAAGCCACCGGCTGGTCAGCAACCTGAGCTATGAGCTCGAGCCATCCTGGAAGGCGGGAGTCGACGCCTTTTATACAGGAAGCCAGGTCCTCGACGGTGCTTCCAGGACCCGTGCTTTCTGGACCTTTGACCTGATGGTGCAGCGCAGCTGGGGTCCGTATTCGATCCTGCTGAACCTGGAGAACCTGACCGACACAAGGCAGAGCAGGTTCGGGCCACTGTATACGGGAACCCCGCAGAACCCTGTATTGGCAGAACTGTACGCGCCTGTCGAAGGTCGGATCATCAGTGTGGCGTTCCGCTATTCGCTTTAGCGACCGGGGGTATGGCCTTTGCATAATATACCAAAATTTAGACAAAAATTAAACTGCACTTGTGCTAAGCATGATTCGTGAAGAACTGGTAGGTCTGTCAGCATCCGCACTGAGATTTCTGCTAATTTCTGAGATCCAGGAGTTTATTCGATCTCTCGAGAATGGTCTGCCCCTTGACCAACTGGTAAGGAAGCGGGACTATATCAAAGAGCTGCTGGGGTTGGTTTCGAACAAAGAGCTTATAGAATTTGAGGCGATGCTGGGAAATTATTTCCCCCATAATAAATGATTAAGGTCTGGGTTCAATGGCTATGGACTGATTAAGGCACCCGTCAGTTGGACGGGTTTTTTCGTTGGATCAGTGGAGGCATGCCGACCCGGGTTGCTAAAAAAATAAGCCGTCCCAATAATGGGACGGCTCTTTTATAACAACGGAACCAAACAACTACGCTTATTTCTTAAAATCGTTGATGCCATAGTAGTAGACTTCCTTGCTGTCGGGATACACACCCTCTATCTGGAAATTGCTACCCTGTTTGCCCAACGCGTCTTTCAGCTCGGCGACGCTATGGACCCGTATATCACCGACCTTGGTGATGATGAAACCCGGGTGCATATTCGTCTGGCTGTCGATGACTCCGTTGTGGATATTGTTCACGACGACGCCGCCATCGATGCCCAGCTGAGAAGCTTTGTCCTTGCTGAGGTCAGAGAAGTCAGCGCCCAGCGATTCTACCGCAGCCGGATTCGTGCCGGCGAAGCTCCCTAATTTATTTTGCAGGGTCGCGTCAGTATTGTGCTCGGATCCGTCCCTCCAATAGGTGATCTTAACCTTGTCGCCGGGTTTCTGGCGGGCGATCAGCTCGGCCAGTCTTGCGTCGGAGCCGACGGTCTCGTCATTGATCTTCGTGATCACGTCACCCTTTTTGAGGCCTGCCAGGCCGGCAGCGCCCTTGGGATCGGTGTCCATTACGAATACACCGTCGACATCGTTGTTGATGCCCAGCTCTTTCTTCTTGTCGTCATCGAGCCCTTCCGGCGCCATGCTGATACCCAGGTACCCGCGCTGTACCGATCCATATTTCATGATGTCGCTGATGACCTTCTTCATGAGGTTGGATGGAACGGCGTAGGCGTAACCGGCGAAGCTGCCCGTGGGACTCGCGATGGCCGAGTTGATAGCGATCAGCTCGCCGTTGGTATTGACCAGGGCGCCGCCGCTGCTGCCGGGGTTGACCGCCGCGTCGGTCTGGATGAAGGACTCGACGGGAGCCGCGGCCCGGGTGTTGATGCCGATATTCCTCGATTTGGCGCTGACGATACCCTGTGTGACGGTAACGTCAAGGTTCAGGGGATAGCCGATAGCCAGTACCCACTGACCGAGCTTCACGTCGTCCGAGTTGCCGATGGGCATGACAGGAAGCCCTTTCGCGTCGATCTTGATCAGCGCCAGGTCTGTGTTGGGATCGGTGCCGATGACCTTTGCGGTATAGTTGCGGCGATTGTTGAGCGTTACCGAGATGGCGGTTGCGCCGTTGACGACGTGGTTATTGGTGACGATATATCCGTCTTCGCTGATGATGACGCCTGAACCGGAAGCCTTCTGGTCGGGCATCTGCTGCATCCCTCTGCCGTCACCGTCGCCGAAGAAACGTCGGAAGAGGTCACCGCCGCCGAACATATCTCCGAAAGGATCCTGGCCCTGGCCGCCACGGCCCGCCGTCTCTTTGAATTTGGTCGTTGTCTTTATATGTACGACCGAAGGCACGGCCGTGCCCGCCGCCTTTTCGAAGTCGATCGGCTGAACGGCGGCGCTGCCGTTCGCAGTCGTATACGCCGTCTTTGTTATCGGGGCTGCCGGTTCGTCCAGCACGCTGTTATGGGGCTTGTGGCCGCTGTTGGCGAATAGCAATCCGCCTCCGATGAGGGCGACCGCTCCGAGAAGCATTGCCTTAGTTTTCATTTTAGTTGTCTTTTTCATTTCCATGGTCTCTTTTGATTTGTGTGAGTATATACAAAATTAACCATGTACGAATTAATTCGTTCATCAACCCGTGTTAAGATATTTCTAAACAACTACGTTAACAATGCGCTAACTTCTCAGCGGCTGTGACCAATGTTCTTATCGGCCCACTGTATGAAATATTTAACGTTCGGAGCATCTGTATGTCCTCCGTCGTGCTGTCTCCAGGCGAGCTGTCCGTCGAGCAGACCGGTGTTGACGGGCGGCATCTTTTCGGTGTGGTAGTCGTTGGATACGCCGATATCTTTTGCGCCTACCAACTTATATGCTGCGCCGGCGGCGACGGTCGCCATATAGCTGCCTTGCTGGTCGAGCCATCTCGCGTCGCCTTCCGAAGGGACGCCATAGCTGATGAAGCAAAGCCGTGGTGCGCATAGTGCTATCAGTGAGTGTGCGTCGACGGGAATGTCATTGGCCGTCTTTGCGCCGCCTGCGGCGTCGGAGGCCCCGTATTTCAGGAAGTTGCCCGCCATCCAGTAGTATTCCCCGCCCGTGAGGCTTTCGACGGCCTCGCCGAAGTTCCGCCGGTGGAGTTTGGCTCCGCCTTCGCCCGACGAGCCGATGAGGCCCATGGCGAAGCGGGTCTCGAATGCGAGCGTCACGAGTGCGGCCTTGCCATAGCGGGAGACGCCTTCGATGCCGACGTGTTTGGTGTCGACCATAGGCTCGCTGGCCTCGAGGTAGTCGAGGGCCCTTGCGGCGCCCCAGGCCCAGGCGCGGAGAGCGCCCCAGTCGTCGGGCTTGCGGGGCTGTCCCTTGTTGACGAGGCCGATGATGCCCTTTGTCAGGCCCGCACCGTTGTCGGCCTGTATGCTGTTGGGATCGATCAGCAGGTAGCCCCAACCGTCAGCGATCAGCTGCTGAGCCGCCGGAGGATCACCGGGGACACGGGGTCCGCCGAATGTCGGACCGGGTAAAGGGTTTACCGGGTTGTAGGCAGGGTATTTATCGAATATCTGCTGTAACTCGGGGTGGTGCTGCAGCAGCAGCTCTTTGATCGCGGCGTTGATCTTCTCCATATCCTCAGCGGAAGGCTGCGCCGGCGCGGGCAGCGCGCTGCGGGAGAACATCATCAATAAAGGCACCCGGCCTTTTGCGTTGGCGGGCAGCACGAGGGTCATATTGATGTTGACGTCGATCGACGGACAGGAAGAATTGTCGACGTGACCGACCAGCTGTTTTGCGATGACGGGCGTGAAACCGATAAATTCGCGGTCAGTGACCCTGACCGACCAGGTGAGCTTTGGAACGTTCTTCGGCACCCTCCCGTAAACCTCGCGTTCGAAGTCTTCGACGATCTCGGGGCGACGCTGATGCCACCACTGGTCCGCTGTGGTGATCTTTTTACCGTTGTCAAGCGTGAGAAGATCGGGCAGTTCGGGATAGGGATTGGCGAGCGCCTCGTCGTAGTTGGCGTGATTCGGGGCTTTCTCGTCGCCGCTGGGGCCGGGTCGCAGGGTTTTGATGCCCAGCTGTTTCATCATGTTCTCATGGTCCTGTTCGGCGGTGAAGGTCACGGGGGGCTGGGCGGACGCGTGGAGGACGCCGGCCAGAAGGACAAGCAAAAGTTGTTGTTTCATGGCTATATTGGTGAATATAGACGAATTTATGCAATCGGTTACATTTCGCCAAACAACCGCTACAGCCTGCCGGCTTTCATCAGGCTCACTTTTTTCTTAGTCTCGCGATAGTCGCCGCTACCAGGATCTCCGGTGTCTGAAATTCCCAAAGTCGACAACCACCGTTGTCAGGATGGAATTGCTGTGCGGCCCGAACAAGGCCCCCACCCTCTCCAATGCCAGGTCATGTACGTAAGCAATATCTACCGCCATCGGACTGAACCGCAGGCTGATGCCCGCGGTCTCCGAAGTTTCGTCGACGCCGAACCGGAAGGAAAAATGCCTCTGCCAGAGGGTTTGTTCGAAGCCCAGGTTGGGCTCCGTTGCCGTACCCCTGACATTATATATTTCATTGTACCTGTGTCTGATATTGCCTCCGACGTCCGCGAGCGCCCCCTTCCACAGACCGATGGACATGCCCAGCCGATACTCCTGTGTATTGTTCGTCCCCGATGAAAGACCCGTATTATCCGTCCTTTGCTCGTCGTCGTTATTAAAGAGGGCTCGGAATCCGAAGAGAAACCGCTGTGACGGCTGCCAGGTCACTCCAAAACCACCCGAAGGCGCCCAGCCGGTCTTATATTTTACATAACGGCCGACCGTATGGTCGGATACCGCATCGAACTGCGAGCGCTCATACGATATCAACATGCCCGCCGAAAACCCATGTCCCAGCGGCATCGATGCTTTGAGAAAGACGGACTGGTTATTTCCGTCGCCATGAACAGCGTCTGGCCCGGCGCCCGACCCCGGGAACTTTACCGTTGCCGAAATATTGGAGGCGTATTGCGACAGCGCGATCGCATACAGCGTCAGGCCGTTCTTAAGGGCTGGCAGGGTAACGCCAACCGCCGTAAAGGAAAATTTATTGCCATTCCTGTATCCCGTTGAACCTCCGTCCAGCAAGGCCGTGCCCGAATCCCTGTACACCAGCGAATAGTTTCCCCAGGTAGCGCCGTCGCCGCCCATACCGATAGAGCGCACGCCTTTCTTGATCTGGCCGGAAGCAAATTCCCGTAGAGACAGCTCCGGACTTTGCCCATGGGAGGATGCGGAAGCAAACACCAATAAAGTAGCGATAGATAGTATCCGGTGCATCATAGTCTGGAATTCGTTTGGTTCAGGGCCGCTTTTATCCCTTCCGCCATCTTTCCCGGCTCGCCTACTCCCCAAAAATGAAGCATGAACAGTCGCGGCTCGTCGTACAGCATGTGATTGTGGATAGCAGTCACCGTGATCCCATGCGTCTCAAGTGCCTTTACCACCTTGTTCACCTCGTCCGCCAGCAGGACGAAGTCTCCCGTGGTCGCCACGCGGCGGCCCTCCATCTGGAAATTGATGCCTGTCGCCATTCCCATCGGCGCCGGCATTTCCATTCCGCTCTCCATCAACTTTTCGTTGCGGGGAAACCCATAGGAGATGACGGTCCCGCTCTTCTTTCCTTTCGTCCCCAGCACCGCCTCTACGGCCGACCAGTCCGGCGCGGAAGAAGAGACTGCCTGTGCGGGCGCGCCCATCGGCGTTCCCGTCACGGCAAAGACCTGACTGATCTTCGCGGCCAGCGTCACGGCGTCCCCGCTACCGGAAAAATGCAGGTACTTGATCGCCGGTTTCTCCCCGACCAGGTGGTTGTGAACAGCCGTCACACCCAGGCCCAGCTCCACCAGCCTGGCGACTACCGCCGGCTCTTCCGAATCCAGCATACAGAGATCGCCCATCATCATCGACCCCGACCCCATCCTGTGCAGCGCCACCCAGGACGTCAGCGCCAGCCCGGGAGCCACCGAAAAATCGCCCACGCTGATCTTGAGGTCGGTCCGCGGAAACGTCACGCGGTAAACATTGCCCGTCACCGTCCCTTTCCGGCCAAACGCTTTGTCCAGTCCAACGGAATCCACCTGGGCGTAAGAACAGCCGGCTACGATCAATGCAAGAAATAACAAGGATAGTTTTTTCATCGTATGTCCATTTAGAACACAAGACTACACCCGGATTTAGAAAACATTTGGAAATCCGCCAACACCCTGTTGAGAACCACTTTCCAAATTCTTTCCAAATTAGGGGCTACCTTCGTCGGCAAAGCGATACCTTGAAGTTACTCGTCGTAGAAGATGAACCCAGCCTTTTGAACAGCATCACCCGCTATTTCCGGCAGGAGCGCTTCCTTTGCGAAGGCGTCAGCAACTATGCCGAAGCCCTCCAGCGGATCGAAGACACCCCCTACGACTGTATCATTCTCGACATAAACCTTCCCGGCGGCAGCGGTCTCCAACTGCTCAAATACCTCCGGGAAGATAGAAAGAAAGACGGAGTTATCATTATCTCTGCCCGTAACTCGCTCGACGATAAGATCACCGGCCTCGACTTTGGCGCGGACGACTACCTCACGAAGCCTTTCCATCTTCCCGAGCTGAGCGCCCGGGTCAAGGCCCTGCTGCGCCGCAAGTACTCCGACGGCAACACCGGCATCGACCTGGGCGACCTGAACATCGACCTGGCCGCCCGTACAACTACTACCAACGGCCAGCCCGTCGGATTGAGCAAAATTGAATACGACCTGCTGGTCTTCCTCGTCACCAACAAGAACCGCGTCGTCAGCCGGCAGGCCATCGCCGAACACCTGTACGACGGTCCGGCCGACCAGGCCCCCGGTCCGGAATTCGTATACTCCCATATCAAGAACCTGAAAAGAAAACTAAAAGAAAAAGGATGCCCCGAGCTCATCCAGACGGTGTACGGCCTGGGCTATAAATTTGTCGTATGAGCCATTCCCTCCAGCAAAGGAATACCCGATCGCTGCTCACCTGGCTGCCTCTCGTTATGCTGGCCGCCTCTGTCTTCTTTTACCTCACCCTGATCGGTCATATCCGGCATATGAAACACCAGCAGCTGCAGCAGAAGCAGAATAATTTCTGGGATGCCTATGCGGGCGATACGGCTCGCGTCCCGGCGAGACTGAAAGGAGAATACGATATTACGGCTGGAGCAGCCGGCGAAGACGCCGAGGCCGATTCCGCCAATCTGGCCTTTATGGTGCAGACACACCGGCTCCATGAGAAACCTTACACAGTCACTACCTATATCTCCGCCAAGGAATATCGCCATTTGCTGTTCAAGGCCGGCACGGCCGAGGCCATCATTTTTATCGTCCTGCTTGTCGCTATCGTCATCGTCAACAGGGCTACCTCGCGGAAATTATGGACCCCTTTCTATTCTACCATGGAGGCTGTCCGCGGTTATGACATACGCCAGAACAAACCGCTTGCGCTGGGCGCCGATACCGGCATCGACGAATTCGACCGGCTGAACAAGAGCGTGCTGGCGCTGATCGACAACGTCGACCAGGCCTACAGCAACCAAAAGCAGTTCACCGAGAACGCATCCCACGAGCTCCAGACACCGCTGGCCATCATCCGCAGCAAGGTCGAGCTCCTGATAGAAAATCCCAACCTCACCGAAGACAACGCCCAGCTGCTGCAGGAGATCACCGAAGCCAACGAGCGCCTCAGCCAGATGAACAAGAACCTGCTGCTCCTGACCAGGATCGAAAACAGCCAGTTCCCCGACATGGGCCCCGTCTACCTTTCCGCGCTGGTCGAACGCCAGACCCGGTTCTTCAAAGAATACTACGAGAACGAGGTCGCCACGACCACCGCCGCCATTGAGCCCGGCGTCCAGGTCACGGCCAACCCGGCCCTGATCGAGATCATGGTCAACAACCTGTTGCGCAACGCCTATATCCACAACGTCCCCGGCGGATGGGTCAATGTCCTGCTGACCGGCAGGAGCCTGATCATCATAAACACCGGCCCTCAGCTCGAAAGCGACCCCGAACGGCTGTTCGACCGTTTCCGCAAAGGCCGCGTCGACAACCGGACCACCGGTCTCGGCCTCGCCCTGGTCCGGCAGATCGCCCAGCTATACCGCTACGACCTCCGCTACTCGCACGAAGCCGGCGTACACCAGCTGTCTATCGCTTTCCGCTAGGTTATGAAGATCGCCGTCCAAAAAAAATTTCGCAAACTCGCCTATTGATCGCAATATTACAATGAAACAATTAGCGCATGGGCCTGACCAGATCTGAAATATTCACCGACAAGCAGAACAAGCTCGCAGGCATGATGAACGACCTCGCGCATCCGGCGCGCATCGCCATCATCCAGCATCTGATCAAGACCAATGCCTGTATCAACGGCGACCCGGTCGGGATCCTCGGGCTCGCGCAGCCGACCATCTCCCAGCACCTGAAAGAGCTGAAGAACGCCGGGCTGATCCAGGGCACGATCGAGGGGACCAGCGTGTGCTACTTTTTGCCGATGCGCTCGGGAATGCCCGCTAGCAGGAACAAATTTTTTATCGGATTCAAAATCTTTATATTGT
>JAFDYE010000397.1 GCA_018267585.1 Bacteroidota bacterium | reverse complement strand
TGATACTGACTATCAATTTTCTCTCGAAATTTGACGTCATATTATCGATTTCTTTCGCTAACATAACCTTACCGTAAATGTGCTTACATCTACGTTCTGTTGTTTCCATTCTTTCAAAGATCTTTTCGGCTACTCTCTTCACCGTCCCCATTGTTTTTCAACGGGAGGGCAAAGCTACGAGCCTTTATTCAAATCACAAAAACTTTTTTACTTTTCTAACAAATTAGTTTTCAAAAAGTTACTTGCAATATTTTCTAAGAACTGTTCGTTTTTTTCAAAACGGATTGCAAAGGTAAGAGGCTTTGCAATATCATCCAAACTTTTTTTCAATTTTCACTTCCCTCATCCCCAAAAAGTCAGCATCACCATTTCCAAGAACTACCCGTTTTTTTCAATCGGGATGCGAAGGTAGGAGGCTATTCCTCCCCCGCCAAATATTTCTTCTTCTTTTTGAATAATCTTTCCCCCAAACCCGATCATTCCCCCACCAAAAACGAATTAAACAACCTGCAAATCACCAATTTACATTCCCACATGCCTGAACAACACAACCGGCGTCGCCATCACCTCCACCGCCAGCAACAAAAATGCGCTCCAGTCCCCATCAATGAATCCATAACTTTGGAAATTTAAGACCGAATATGCCAACCTTTCATCTCCTCATAAAAGGCAAAGTCCAGGGCGTCTGCTACCGCGCCGGCGCCAAAGACAAAGCGACCGAACTCTCCCTGACCGGATGGGTAAAGAACACCGCCGCCGGCGACGTCGAAGCCATCGTCACCGGCCCGCAACCAGCAATACAACACTTCATCGCCTGGTGCCGCCAGGGACCACCCGCAGCAGAGGTAAAAGAAGTACAGGTCGAACCCATGCCGGCGACCGCCTTCGCAGATTTCACCATCACCCGCCGCTAACCACTATCCCCCTACTCCGGCAAACAAACAAAATTCCGCTTCGGCTCCTTCAACCCCCGCCATATCGGATCCTCGAACGGCCTCGGCGACAGCTCCAAAAACACCGGAATATGCTTCCCGTCCACACACCCCTTCCGGTGCGCCATAAAATACAGCTTCATCGGCCTCAACAACTTATAGTCGAGCATATCCACCGCCCCCATCCAGGTATCCGCATCATCCTCCTCCGCCCTCACCCGCTGTATGCTCACCCTCGTCGGAAAGATCTTCTCCTTTGGAATATTCCTCGGACCACCACCACCGCCGTTCACGATAAGCCCGTCATAATAAGTCCCGATCATCTCCTTCAAAACCCCCGCATCGACCGCCTGCCCCGCATCCAGCCAGAATAGATAGGCCAGCGACCAGTAGTCATAAGCCCCCGCCACACCCCACCCCGGCATAAAACGTATCTCCTCGACCCCCTTCAGCTTCACATCAGGCGCAAAAGGCGGCGGAAACCCAGACCGCTCCACCGCCCAATCCCCCGGCGCAGTGTAACTATAAGGACCCGAGAACGCCATCGGATTCGACGGCGTAAAGATATGCAGCGACCGGATGACCCACTGGATACAGTCGGTCTCGTCAACGATCGAATACGCAGAACTATGCCGCTGCCCGGTGCTCCTCATCCCCGGCAGCCGCGAGGTCACAAACTCAGCCCGCCCATTCCCCTGCAGCAACAGCCGGTCGACCAGCTCCGAACCATCCGGAAGATCGGTATCATAGTATCCGTTGCGACGCGTCTTCAGCTGCCACTCGATGTCGGTATCGTAATAGAGCCGCACCGCCACATTCCGCAACCAGCGCTCATTGCCAGGCTCCGTCGACCCAACGCTAAAAGGCGATACACTGCTATAGCGCTCAGGATGCTGGGCCAAAGGACCGAGCTCCTTATCAAAACGATCCAACAAAAACCTGGAATCACCCACCGCAGGCTGGAAATAGTTCTTCCTGACCTGCCGCTCACAACGATGGTAGTAATCGGCAAGGTCAACCGGCACAGCGATGCCGAACACCGCCCGCGGACCGATCGCAAATTCGGAAGGCCGCTCCCGGGCGAGCTCCGCATAACGCAGCACCGACGCGCCCGCCAGGTCAAAGCCTCCAACCGCAAAGAGAGCCGTATCGACCCTGAACCGACTGACGATATTCGAGAACATCCCATCCATCCTCCTCATCGCCGCACTATCCGGTAACAACCGCATACCAATCGAGCCATAAACGGTCAATAGGTCACTTGCCGCCCCGATAT
>JAFDYE010000396.1 GCA_018267585.1 Bacteroidota bacterium | reverse complement strand
GCGAATTTTGGTAAAAATGCGAATTTCGGCCTTTTATTTGCCAAGGGTAATTGTCAAAATGCGAGCAGGCGGCGTCAGCAATGCCAGTCTCGCCAACCGGCTTCGCGCCAACAGGGAAGACCGACTGGCATGGAAGTTGAACGATTTAAGGCCATATTTTTTTACTTTGTATCTCAAACCATTGCGAAAAATTCATCAATTCATAATCAAGTAAACGAATTATGGCTAAAGTTGCACTGATCACGGGCGTTACCGGCCAGGACGGAGCCTATCTGAGCGAGCTGTTGTTAAAGAAAGGATATATTGTTCACGGTATCAAAAGGCGTAGCTCCCTGTTCAATACAGACCGTATCGACCACCTCTACCAGGATCCCCACGATAAAAATGTGAAATATCATCTACACTATGGGGATTTGACCGATTCCACCAATCTGATTCGTATCATCCAGGAGACACAGCCTGACGAGATATACAATCTGGCGGCTATGAGCCATGTCCACGTCAGCTTTGAAGAGCCGGAATATACGGCGAACGCTGATGGGATCGGAACACTCCGGATCCTGGAGGCGGTACGGCTCCTGGGTATGACGAAGAAGACAAAGGTCTACCAGGCTTCGACCTCCGAGCTTTATGGTCTGGTGCAGGCCGTTCCCCAGAGCGAGACCACGCCTTTCTATCCCCGCAGTCCATACGCCGTCGCCAAGCTGTACGGCTACTGGATCACCGTCAACTACCGCGAAGCCTATGGGATGTATGCCTGCAACGGGATCCTGTTCAACCACGAATCGCCGCTGCGCGGTGAGACCTTCGTGACCCGCAAGATCACCCGCGGCGTGGCAAAGATCGGGCTGGGGCTGCAGGATAAGATCTACCTCGGGAACCTGGACGCCCGCCGTGACTGGGGCCATGCAAAGGACTATGTAGAGGCCATGTGGCGGATACTCCAGCAGCCGAAACCGGAAGACTATGTCATCGCGACAGGCGTGACCACCCCCGTGCGCGAGTTTGTCCGGATGGCATTCGCCGAGCTCGGCATCGAGCTGGAATTCAAAGGCAAGGCGGAGAAGGAGGTGGGCATTGTCAAGGCCAGCACCAACCCGGACTTTATCGTCGAGGCCGGCAAGGAAGTAGTCGCCGTAGACGCCCGCTATTACCGCCCGACAGAGGTCGACCTGCTCATCGGCGATCCCACCAAGGCGCAGACGCAGCTGGGCTGGAAGCCGACCTACGACCTGCCGATGCTGGTAAAGGAAATGGTAGACGCCGACGTGCAGCTGTTTAGAAAGGAAAGACTACTCAAAGACTCAGGATTTTACGTAAAGAACCAGTACGAATAACTATGCAACAGGGAGACAAGATCTATATCGCCGGCCATCGAGGGATGGTCGGCTCCGCTATAACACGCAAGCTGCAGAAAGAAGGATTTAAGAACCTGGTCTTCCGCACCTCGTCGGAGCTCGACCTGAAGAACCAGGCGGCCGTTCAGGCCTTTTTTGAAAAGGAGCGCCCGGACTATGTATTCCTGGCCGCAGCGAAAGTCGGCGGCATCATGGCCAACAATACCTACCGCGGCGAGTTCCTCTATGACAACCTGATGATCCAGAGCAATACGATCGATGCAGCGTATCGCAACGGGGTAAAGAAGCTGATGTTCCTGGGTTCTTCCTGCATCTATCCCAAGCTGGCGCCCCAGCCGCTGAAGGAGGAGTACCTGCTGACGGGCCTCCTGGAAGAGACCAACGAGCCCTATGCGATCGCCAAGATCGCGGGGATCAAGCTCTGCGACGCCTATCGTTCGCAATACGGGGCGAACTTTATCTCAGTAATGCCGACGAACCTGTATGGACCCAACGACAACTACGACCTCAACAGCAGCCACGTGCTGCCGGCCCTGATCCGCAAGTTCCACGAGGCGAAGAAGAATAATGTCCCCTCGGTCGTAATGTGGGGCACCGGCAAACCGCGCCGGGAGTTTCTGCACGCAGACGACCTGGCGGATGCCTGTTTTTATCTCATGCAGAACTACAATGAGCCGGGTCTGGTGAATGTCGGTGTCGGGGAGGACCTCGAGATCGGCGAGTTGGCGAGGCTGATCAGCAGGATCGTAGGCTATGAGGGGAAGATCGAGCACGATCTGAGCAAACCCGATGGGACGCCGAGGAAGTTGATGGATGTGTCGAAATTGCATAGCTTTGGGTGGAAGGCGAAAATCAGCCTCGAAGAGGGGCTGAGGACCGTTTACGAGCAATTCAAAAAAGAAAATTAATCCACTCTTTGTTCTCTTTTTTTAAAAGAAAACCCGCTGACGCCGCTGACGGTCTGGTAGGGCTGGGCTGTGATATGCACTCCCATCTGATCCCGGGGATCGACGATGGTGTGAAGACCGTGGATGACTCTATCCGCCTGATCAGGGGGCTGATGGAGCTAGGTTATCGTAAAATCATTACCACGCCCCATATCAACGCGGACATCTTTCCAAATACGCCGGAGATCATCCGGAATGGCGAGGCGCTGGTCCGTGCGGAGCTGGCACGTCAGGGGCTGGAGGTCGGGTTCTCGGCCGCGGCAGAGTACCTGATGGACGATCATTTTTACAATCTTTTATCCGAGGGTCAGCAACTGCTAACCCTTAAGGACAATATGGTCCTTGTGGAGCTCTCTTTTGCTGTGCCGGCCATCAACCTGAAAGAGCTGCTGTTCGATCTGCAGGTAAAAGGCTATCAGCCTGTCCTTGCCCATCCAGAGCGCTACCTTTATTTCGGCGCCAATAAGGGCTGGTACGACCAGCTCAAGGAGACCGGCTGCCTCTTCCAGCTGAACCTGCTGTCTTTACGCGGTCATTATGGGCAGGAGTCCCAGCAGCTGGCGGAGTGGCTGATCAAAAAGAAGTACGTCGACCTCGTGGGTACGGACATGCATCACGAGCGGCACCTGGAGCTGTTGCGTTCGCCGCGGGTCTTCAAGACCGTCCGGCAGCTTTTGGATGCGGGCTTGCTCAGGAATCCGGACCTGTAGGTTACTCTCCCATTCGATTCACATTTGCCAGAAAGTTGAAATATTGGGCTCCATTGCTTAAACAAAACCCGGCCTGTCTTGTAGTCAATGGAGATGAATTGCTTTACCATAAAGGACCTGGAAAACCTGTCAGGGGTCAAGGCCCACACTATACGGATATGGGAGCAGCGTTATAGCTTTCTGAAACCCAGCCGGACAGATACGAATATCCGGTACTACTGCAACCAGGAGCTGAGGACCCTTCTCAATATATCTCTCCTCAATAAGTACGGGTTCAAGATCTCGCATATCGACCGGATGACGGAAGAAGAGGTCAGGAGCCGTGTGCTGGGGCTTTCGGACAAAGAGGCGGTACAGGAGCGGCTGGTCAATGACCTGATCGCCTATATGATCGACCTGGACGTCGAATGCTTTGAAAGAGTTCTTGACGGCCAGGTGCGGGGGATGGGCATCGACAAGGCGATCATGCGGGTCATATTCCCTTTCCTGCACCGGATAGGCATACTCTGGGTGACGGGGCACGTTAATCCGGCCCAGGAGCATCTCGTCTCGCATATCATCAGGCAGCGGCTGATCGTCGGTATTGAGGCCGCCGTTGCCCACCGGCGCAGCGATATAACCGTGCTTCTCTTTCTTCCCGAGGGTGAGCATCACGAGCTGGGGCTGCTGTACGTCTATTACCTCCTGAAGACCCATGGGATAAAGGTGCTATACCTGGGGGCGGACGTCCCGCTGAAGGACGTGGAGTTCGTCTGCCGGCACAAGGAGCCTGACTACCTCTACACGCATCTGACCGGGATCGTCGGCAATTTTAGCCTGGAAAAGTTCCTGGGCCAGGTCACTCAACGATTTTGCGTTCCTCTTGTTATATCTGGTGAGCTGGCGCGTACGCAGCTGCCGGAAGTCCCTGAGCGGCTGAAGAATGTCGATCTCAGGCGTTCGATCCCGGAAGTTCTGGAATTCGTCGCGTCACTCTGAACCTCCCGGGCGGTCCCACCGTCTCTTTGGCATAACTCTGCCATCTTTCCCCTCCTACTGTCTTTCTGGCGTCATTTTCCGGCAGGCCCCTTTTTTGCATGTATTGAAGAAAAAGAATAATAGCATGGCACACGAATCAAAGCTCGCGAAAGTACAATCGATTGACTATCTGAATGTTGGATTTTTAACACAACCACAGGTCATAT
This sequence comes from Bacteroidota bacterium, assembly GCA_018267585.1. Taxonomy (GTDB): domain Bacteria; phylum Bacteroidota; class Bacteroidia; order Chitinophagales; family Chitinophagaceae; genus Puia. The sequence continues at coordinate 2,547 of JAFDYE010000396.1, read as the reverse complement.
AGTTTAAGATCGATGTATTTTAATGTTTAAATTTGAATAAGAGTTTATTAAACAAAACAACTTTATGGCTACAGTAGAATTCAACCAGCTTCTGGTCAACAATGCAGAGTTCTTAAAGCCGTTCGCTATCACGCTTACCCGTGATTCTGAAGCAGCCAAAGACCTTTTCCAGGAAACCCTTTACCGTGCACTCGCAAATAAGGATAAATACAACGTTGGCACCAATATCAAAGCATGGCTTTACACCATCATGCGGAATATTTTTATCAACAACTACCGTCGTAAAGCCAAACAAAATACCATCTTTGATAGCACACCCAATGAATTCCTTCTCAATTCCGCGCAGGTGGCGGTCCCCGGGTCTGTCGAAAGCAATTTACGGGTGAAGGATATTCAGGCAGCGATCCACAAACTGCCCGAGATATTCAGGAATCCTTTCCTGCTCTATTTCGACGGCTTTAAATATCACGAGATCGCCGAGATGCTGCAGGAGCCGCTGGGCACCATCAAGAGTCGCATCCACTTTGCCCGCAAACTCTTAAAGACCCAGATACAGCGGTTCTAGCGCTTATAGCAGAACGTTATTCCCGGTATGACAAACACGGACGAGGTAATATTGGTCGATGAGCGCGACTCGCCTCTGGGCAGGATGGAGAAGATGGAAGCTCACCGCAGGGCCCTTTTGCACAGGGCCTTTAGCGTATTTGTCTTCAACAGCGCGGGAGAAATGCTATTGCAGCGGCGCGCGCAGGAAAAATATCACAGTGCGGGCCTCTGGACCAATGCCTGTTGCAGTCATCCGCGGCCGGGGGAAGACACGGCCAGGGCTGCCGAGCGGCGGCTTTATGAGGAGCTGGGCTTTACCATGCCACTGGAGAAGGCCTTCGAGTTCACTTACCGGTCAGAGTTTGACAACGGGCTTACGGAGCACGAGTTCGATCACGTCTTCACCGGGGTCTATGACGGGGAAGTCCACCCCAACAGCGCGGAGGTCAGTGAACACAGCTGGCTGCGGCCCGGGGATATCCGGGTCCGGCTCGAGCGTGAGCCGCACCAGTTCACCAGCTGGTTTCGCCTGGCCTTTCCCATGCTCTGCGAGAAAAAGAAGATCTGATAGCGCGGCCTATTCGCAGAGACTCAGCTGGTCTGATCCAAGCGTGCTGAACTGAAAAAATTTGACCTTGCCGGCCGCGCCGGCGACGTCGTAGTGGAGTACCAGGGTGCCATACTGCATTTCGTATGCATCCCAGAGATCGTCCTTGATCTTGGGATTGCCCAGGGTCCTGAACAGGCTATTGCGTTTGGTGCCGAGGATAGGGATGCTGGTCCTGCCCTGGAATTTCGGACCGACCTCCACATAGTCCCGCTTGGTATAGAAGAAGATGTCCTTGTCCTTGTAGTAGATGCCGCCGCCGCACTTCGCCGTGCCGCCTTCCTCTTCCTCGCTGGTGAAGCAGGGGAGCTTTTCTTTTATTTCGTTGGGCGTATAGTTGGGCTTCAGGTCATTGACGGTGCCGTCCAGTATGTTCACGTAGAAGTCGGAGCATTTTACTTTGGCTTTCAGCTGGGCCATACTGGTGGACAGAATGCCCATGAAAATGAGGCTTAGGAAGAGGATCTTTTTCATCTTGGTGTTGATTTTGCTCGCTAATAGTATACAAACAACGGGCCGGAAGAATCGTCTTCCGGCCTGTCCTTTTTGGAAAATATGATTATTTTGTCTGCGTGGTCCGGGCGGCGGATCTGCCTAGGGCAGCGACCCTGAAATGAGAAAAGCGACGCCCGCTGCCATCAGCAGCAGCCCCATGTACCAGAATTCCTTTCTATGGGTCAGGAGCGAAATGGCCGATATGGCGATGGCGATCTGGAAGGCCGTGACTGCGGAGGCCAGCGGGACATGGCGCGCCAGATGTTGCTCGGAGCGTTGTTCGGCTTCCTCTGCCGACTTTTTGATCGATTCCTTTTCCTGTTCGTAACGGGCCAGGTCGGCCTTATGGTCCTCAACCGGTGTGTTGGCGGGGGACAGCGTATGAAGAAGCCTGTCCGAGCTGGCGACGAGCTCTGCCTTGAGGTTCTTTGCCTGGTAGTAATTCCACTGGTCGGAGGCTTTCACCCGCTCGATCAGCGCTTCGTTGGCGTGATGCCCCGCCAGCAGTCCGGCTACGGCCGCCAGCACCGCCATGAATGCAGTGGAGAGAGCAACGTAGAGGATCCATTTATCCTTTTGCCCCTCCGCCTTTTCCTTTATCTCTTCATGGAGATGTTCCGTGGGAACTTCTATTTCTTCCATAGTGTGAAGGTACAAAAACGGCCACCTTGCGGGTGGCCGTTAACAGCTTATTTGCTTAGATACATGCTTCTGTCCTTGTACAGCTGCCGGAACCAGGGGTCTCTCAGGTTCGGGATGAACCGGATAGCTTCCCCGGTCGACTTCATTTCGGGTCCCAGCTCTTTGTTGACGCCCGGGAATTTGTTGAAGCTGAACACCGGCTCCTTGACGGCGAATCCGTCCAGCTTCTTGTCGAATTCGAAATCGGTCAGCTTCTT
>JAFDYE010000395.1 GCA_018267585.1 Bacteroidota bacterium | reverse complement strand
CTTTGCTGTCGACAACGGAATAGGGGATGGAAGCGTATTTTACCCTTTCCGGCGGGTCGAACATGCCGAGCAGCATGCGGGCTTTAAAGAGCCGTTTGACCGCGGTATCGATCTCGGCCACGGTGATCTGTTTTTTCTTCACTGCGTCGCCGAGGTGGGTAAAGGTCGTGGCGCATTCGAGGTCACAGCCTGACTTCACTGCCAGCGCGCCGGCTTCTTCGGGTGTTGCGACGATCTTATGGTGTTCATAGATGTCATCGATGGCGCCGCAGTCGGAGACGACATAGCCGGGAAAACCCCATTCCTTTCGAAGGATGGTGGTCAGCAGGTGGCTGCTGCCGCAGCAGGCTTCGCCGTCGAGCCGGTTGTAGGCGCACATCACCGAATAGGCTTTGCCTTCTTTTATGCCCATTTCGAATTGGGGGAGATAGGTCTCGCGGAAGTCCCGTTCGTCGGGTTTAGCGTCGAAGAAATGCCGTTCCGGTTCGGGGCCGCTGTGGACGGCGAAGTGTTTGACGGTCGCTATCGTCTTATAATAATGCGGGTCATCGCCCTGCAATCCTTTTATGAACTGGACGGCCAGTCTCCCGGTGAGGTAAGGGTCTTCGCCGTAGGTTTCCTGGCCGCGGCCCCAGCGGGGATCACGGAAGATGTTGATGTTGGGCGACCAGAAGGTAAGGCCTTCATAGATGAGGCGTTTGCCTTTGCGGGCGAAGTCGTGGTGTTTGGCCCGGGCTTCGTCGGAGATGGCGGTGGCGACCCTGAACTGCATGTCTTCGTCCCAGGCGGCGCCGAGTCCGATGGCCTGGGGGAGGACGGTAGCCAGACCTGCCCTTGCGACGCCGTGCAGGCATTCGTTCCACCAGTTGTATTCAGGGATGCCGAGCCGGGGGATGGCGGGCGCGGCGTTCATCATCTGGCCGATCTTTTCATCCAGCGTCATGCGGCCGATGAGGTCGTCGACGCGCTGGTCGACGGAGAGGTCGGGGTTTTGAAAGGGAAGGCTGTCGGGCGACTTGCCCCGGTGACAGGAATGGTAGAGGATGACGATTGCCGTCAAGGTCAGAAATCGGGGGATCTTTTTCATATGGAGCGGGGCGGGAATGCCGCCCGCTTAAATGTACCGATAATTTTCAAAAATGTAACCGATTGCAATGGATAATTATTTTGTTAGTGGCCGGACGGGGGAGGGACCGGGTGGATGGCGGAGCCGCCCGGGGCGGGCGTGGTGGCTGGCGGTTATTCTATGACCAGCCTGGTGACCGCAGATTCGCTGCTTGTGGTGGTTCGCACGATATAGATGCCGGTTGGCAGATATGCCGGGAGGTCCAGGCTGACGGCGGTGGTGCCCCGGGAAATGGAGGTCTTCCGCGACCGGATCATCGAGCCGGCGGGGCTCCAGAGCGTGATATCGGCGGGGCCCGCATGGGCGGACCGGATGGCGAGCGTGGTGGCGGTCCTCGCAGGGTTGGGTGACAGGCGGGTCGTAAGCACGTCGGGTGAGTCGTCTGTTGTTTGCAGGACGACGATGTTGCTATACTGCGAGGTGCCGTCGTTGTTGTCCATCCTGATGCGATAATAGAGGGTTGAACCGGAGGATGGCAGCAGGGCGTCGGTGTATTGGTAGCTGGCGCTGTCGGGGTAGGCATCCTTATGGCCGACGGAGAAGAACTGTGTGCCCTCTGTGCTACGCTCGATCGTGAATGACTGCAGTCCCTGCCAGGGGCTCAACTGCCAGTCGAGCAGGATTCCCCGGGCGGTGGAGCGGCCGCTGAAGGACTGGAGGCCAAGAGGGAGGACGACGAGACATTGGCGCATTGCGATGTCGTCGAGGACGTAGTCGTTGCCGCCGCCGCCGGGGGCGTTGTTTTTGATGTCGATGGTGGCGGTGGTTGAAGAGCCGTTGACGAAGGTGAACGACTTTTGCACCCACTGGCCGGTGTAGTCGATATTGCCGGTACTATAATAATTATTGCCGTTGACGTTGATCGCCAGATTGGGGCTCACGCCGGGAGTGGTGCCGGCGGTACCGGTGGCGGGGTTCGCGGAACACTGGGGACAGATATTGCGTACCCATAGAGAGACGGTATAGGTGGAGTTCGCCAGAAGGCTATTGGCCGTTATGGTAAATACGGTGGCGGGGGCAAAGGTCGCATTGACGGCGAGCAGGTATCCCGCCGGACTGCCGCTGGCAGGGGGCGCATTACCAGTCCCGTTGGTTGTGCCGGAATGGTCTCCCACGACGTCCCATACGCCGAAAACTTTGTCGGAACTCGCGGGTGAGGAGCCGCTATATTGTGTATAGCTTGTATTCTTTACGATGCTGTAATCGCCGTCGACGGGCGAATTGGCGCCAAGGGTATTATAGGTATAGCCGGTCACGCTGGCCGAGGAACCCCGGTTCAGCGCGGTGCCGCTGCCAAACGTGCCGGAGGTTTCCGAGGTGATGGAATTGGTTGACCCCTGGCTGCCGCAGGAATAATAGTTGGAGACGACGATATTGGTGGCGGTCACGCTCCTGGTCGTGCCTGAATTGTAGTGGAAGACGCCACCGGTGGTGATGGTAGAATTGACTGCGGCCGTTACTTTGACCTGGTAGGCCACCATCAGGATGGTCGCATTCGAATAGAAGACAGGGGTGGTGGATCCGCCGGTAACCGTGCCACCAG
>JAFDYE010000394.1 GCA_018267585.1 Bacteroidota bacterium | reverse complement strand
TATTTTGAAAAGAGGGTAGAGAAGATCGTAGAGTCCAAAGGCAAAAAGGTCATCGGCTGGGACGAGATACTCGAAGGTGGCTTGGCGCCCAACGCCGCCGTCATGAGCTGGCGTGGCGTTAAGGGCGGGATACAGGCCGCAAAGATGGGTCACAGTGTGGTTATGAGTCCCACCACCTTCTTCTACCTGGACTATATGCAGGGCGACGCGGCCCTGGAGCCCCCGGTATACGCCACCCTCCGTCTCAACAAGACCTATTCTTATGAGCCGGTTCCTGATAGCGTTGACCCCAAATATATCATCGGCGGTCAGGCCAATCTCTGGACCGAGCAGGTCTACAACACCCGGCATATGCAATACATGATCTGGCCGCGTGGGATGGCCGTCGCCGAAGTGTTGTGGACGCCGAAGGAAAAAAAGGACTGGCCCGGCTTTACGAAAAGAGTCGAAGCCAGCTTTGAGAGGTTGGATGCGGAACAGGTGAAATATTCCCGTTCGATGTTCGACGCCATCATCAAGGTGGAAAAAGACTATGCCTCTGAAAAATCGATCAGCATCGAGCTGTCTACAGAGATCCCTGGTCTGGATATCTATTATAGCTGGGACAACTCCGATCCTGATAATTTTTATCCAAAATATACCGGTCCGATGACGGTTCCAAGGGACGCTTCCTGGCTTAAGATCATCACCTACCGCGATGGAAAGCCCGTGGGCAGACAGATCAACCTTACCGTCGCAGAGCTTCGCCGCCGCGCGGGCATCGTAGACGTAGAATAGCTATGACTGACGTTCTTGGTAACGCACTGAACGACTATTATCATAAGACATCCACCGCAAGGCTCTGGGTTCATCATCGTATCAGGGGTGTGTCCGCCTATCGGGACGAACCCCGGGAACGGATGCCGGTGGATGTCTACTTCCGGGATATGGAGCAGATGCCCGAACTGGAATGGGTGGCGCTGCAGCAATGCCGGGGCAGGATACTCGACATCGGCGCCGGCGCGGGAAGCCATGCGCTTGCCCTGCAAAAAATGGGGCAGGACATAACCGCTCTCGATATCTCGCCACAGGCCGTCGGGATCATGAAGGCGCGCGGCGTAAAAAAGGTCGTAGAAGGCGATTTTTTTCAGCTTGCCGCACCGAAAGCCAGCCCGCGAAGACCCGCACCACTCAAAAAATTCGATACCCTTCTGTTGCTCATGAACGGGATCGGCATCTCCGGTACGCTCGACGGGCTTCGCCGCTTCTTCGCCAGCGCCCGCGCGCTGCTGCAGCCCGGCGGTCAGCTGATATTCGACTCTTCCGATGTCGCCTACCTGTATGACGGAAAACCTCCAAGGACGGAAGGCTATTACGGAGAGATATTCCATCAGTATGAATACCGCCGCGAACGGTCGGACTGGTTCGGATGGCTGTTCATCGACTATAAAACATTAAAGAAGATCGCCGGTCAGGAGGGCTGGTCGGTAAGCCTTTTATACGAAGATCCGTGGGAGCAGTACCTGGTCCGTTGCGGACCGCAATGATTACCCGAAACTTTTCAACAATTCCGTCGGTTTTTTCCCCAGCCGGGATTTATTTTATCCCCACCGCCCGGGGCAGCCATTCTTTTTTCTGGTTGAATCGATACTTTTATCGGCCGGGTCGGCGTACGAGGCCACCCGGTTAAAAACGAAGCGTAGATGGCGATATCGGATATATCCTATTTGTTTGAAACCTCTCCCGCCGTACAGATCATCCGGATGCGGAATGCACAATGGGTGATCCCTTTCCTTTTCAAGGCCTTCAAGACCGATAGCATGCTGAGCCTGCCCGAGCCCGCGCTGACCGGCCTTCTTGCCGAAGAGCTGCGCAATCATTCTGAAGGAATAGAAGACCTCGAGGAGGCCCGTATCGAATTTGGAGAAGACGAAGAGAGCAGGGCCCGCAAATACCTCCTCAACTGGGTACAGCGTCGCCTGCTGCAGGACTTTCCGGACGGGGACGCGGTCACGCAATACCAGCTGAGCGCGCACACGGAAAAGCTCTTTCAGTGGCTGGTGAGTCTGGAGAAAAGGCAGTTCGTGGGTACGGAGAGCCGCTTTCGTTTCCTGTTCCAGACGCTTCGGGAAATGGTCGAATATACGGAAGATGATTCGTTGAAAAGACTGGAGGAGCTAAAGAACAGAAAGGCCGAGATCGACAAGGAGATAAAGAGGATCGAGATGGGTTTCAAGCCCGAGATATACACCAATGCACAGCTGCGCGAGCGGCTGGAATGGTTCACACGTCTCAGCCACGAGCTGCTCAGCGATTTCCGGGAAGTGGAGGACAACTTCAAGTTCATCCATCGCCATATCGTAGAGCAGCATACGCGGGCGGAGGTCAACAAAGGCGCCATCGTCGGGTATGCGTTCGAAGCCTACGACGCACTGCGGAAGAGCGACCAGGGGAAGAGCTTTTATGCTTTCTGGGATTTTCTCGTCAGCCGCGAAGGACAGGAGGAATGGCGGCTGCTCACCGACCAGCTGCTCCTGCTGCTGCAGGAGAGGAGTATCGAGGGCGACGGTGATTTTGTCCAGAACATAAAGTCATTGCTGCTGCAGCAAGGCCGGAATGTATACGAGTCCAACGACAAGATGGCCGAGAAGCTCAGTCGCATCATCACCGAAAAGGAGATCGCCCGGCACCGGCGTCTGCGCCAGCAGATCGGCAGCATCAAAGAGCTGGTATTTCAGTTCATGGACGAAGAGGCGCCGTCTTGCGGACTCCGTCTTGACAGCCCCGTGCCGATCCGGATGAATATGGAGCGCAAGCTGAATCTTGCAGAGCGGCAGGGCGCGGCGATCCTGCGCCAGCCGGCCAACGCCATGGAAAAAATAGAGGACCTGGAACGTTTTGGCCGTTTGCTAGGCGCTAAATATATTGACCGGAAAAAGCTCTGGGGCAACGTCGAGCTTTGCCTGCGGCAAAAGTCAACGGCGACGCTACTGGAAGTGATAGAGCAAGCCGGCCTGGAACACGGCGTGGCGGAGGTAGTAAGCTATTTCAGCTTCCTGCGCGAAAAGGCGTCCCGCGTACAGGCGATGCAGGAGATCACGGAGCTGATCCCCCTCAACGCAGAAAGAACGCAATTCATAGAAATCCCCTATCTGCTATTCAGCCGATAAAACAAATCGCGACATTATGAGTACCGGCAAATCAACTATACTACCTTATACTTCACTATTTATCAAGCTCCTCAAGGGTCCGATCGAGTACCTTGAAAAAGCTTCATGGGAGCTGCTGCTTCAATATCAGGCAGAGCTGACCCGTTTCCTACAACAGCTCGGCCTGGTGCTGGTGCTGGAAAAGGAAGACGGTTACGCTTATCTGGAGCAAGTCCGTTTGGATGAAGAAGACAATGTTGCTGGTTGGGTAAGACGGGTTCAGCTGGGTTATGAAGAAAGCATCTTGCTGGTCCTGCTACGGGATATGATGGCCGAATTCGAGATCGGAGAGATCACCAGCCGCGAGCTGATCAAGAAACGAAGGGAGATAAAGGAATATGCCGAATTGTTTTTCAAGGAAAACGCCAGCCGGGTAAAGTTCATCCGGGAGCTGGACCGGCTGATAGACAAGGTAGAAGAGCTGGACTTTCTGGAAAAGGTAGAAAACCATGATGTTCCCGATGAACAAAAGTTTCGGATCAAAAAGATCATCAAGGCCCGCGTAAATAACGAATTATTGGAGAATTTTAAACAACAACTTACCGTTCATGCAGCTGGGCGTATTTAGTACAGATGAGAACAAATCGGGCTTTCGTCTTCAGTATATGGAGCTCTATAACTGGGGGACTTTCGACGAGCACGTCTGGAAGATAAGACCGGAAGGCGAGACATCCCTTCTTACCGGCGCCAACGGGAGCGGCAAGACTACGTTTGTCGATGCCTTGCTTACACTGATCGTCCCCGAAAAAAGATACCGGTTCTATAATCAATCCTCCGGCAGCGAGAAAAAGGGGGACCGTACCGAGGAATCTTATGTCCTGGGAGGGTACAGTACCACGCACTCGGATAATGGGCAGTCCAGTAAAACGCTCTATCTGCGGGAAAATAAGGAAGAGGCTTACAGCATTCTGCTGGCTCATTTCTCAAATGAAGCGGAGCAGTATGTCACTTTGTTCCAGGTCCGATGGTTCAGCGGAAGCGAAATGCGACGGGTCTTCGCCATTGCACACAAGCCGCTGCACATTGAAAGCGATTTCAGACCCTTCGATACTGGCGGGGCATGGCGCCGGCGCATTGACCAGCAATACAACAAAGGCAGCCGTAAGCAGGTCGAATGGTTCGATGCAGCCAGCCGCTATGCTCAGCGGATGGTGGAGGTACTGGGCATGCAGAGCATGCAGGCGTTGAGCCTTTTCAACCAGACCATGGGGATCAAGGTCCTGGGCGAGCTCAACGAATTTATCCGTACTAATATGCTGGAACCCCGCAATATGGAGGTCGAATTCCAGGAGTTAAAAAAACACCTCTCGACACTGATCGATGCCCAGAAGAATATCGAAAAATCCGAAGAGCAGATCCGCCTGTTGCAACCCCTGAAAATGCATTTTCTCGCATTCCAGGAACAGTCCGACCTTGCCCGGCAGGCGAGTACGGAAGTAGAGACGGCAAAGATCTGGCGCAACTATACAAAATACCATTTGCTGGACAGGCGTGTTCGCCAGCTGGAAGAAGAACTGCGATCCCTTCGCCATAAGGACGAAGAAGCGCTGCAGGAGTTGCGGGATCTACGGGAAGAGGAGAGACAGACCATCAACCAGCTGGAACAAAACAAGGCAGGGCAACGCCTTCAGCAGCTGGAAAAGGATCGGGAGCAGCTGAATCAGCAGGTGAGAGACGCAGAAAAAGCACTGGAAAGATTTTCGGAATGGTGCAGCCTTTTGCGGCTTGAGGAATCCAAGCCGGGTGATGAAGCCGCATATATGCGTATCAAAAAGGAATCCGACCGGATGGAAAAAAAACTGGGCACCGAGATCAGGAATAATGAAGAAGACGCATTTTCGGCCCAGGACACGCTGCAAAAGGCCACCGGAGAAAAGCACAAGATCGAGGCAGAACTAAATATTCTTCTGAACAGCAAAAACAATATTCCCAGCCATCTTATCCATCTTCGCCGTGAGCTATGTGCCGAATTAAAATTAGAGGACCACGAACTACCATTTGCCGGCGAACTGATGCAGGTGAAAAACAGCGAGATGGACTGGCAGCCAGCGTTGGAGAAATTACTCAATCCTCTTGCCCTCCGGTTACTGGTCCCCGACAAGCACTATAAGAGGGTTACGCGATATGTCAATAACACTAATTTGAGGACGCGCCTGGTATATAATCACATAAAAGATATCGCCCTGAATCAGCATGCCGAAGACGGCACGGTCTGGCATAAGCTGGACTTTCACCCCGAGCATCCTCTGAGCTCCTGGGTAGGCCAGCAGGTGATCCAACAATATAATTTCACCTGTGTGGACAACGAGAAGATCCTGGAAAGATTTGAGCGGGCCATCACGATCCAGGGCCTCATAAAGAACCGCGACCGCCACGAAAAGGACGACAGACCGGACAGGAACGACCCCAGCCGCTATGTTCTGGGATGGAACAACGAGAAGAAGAAAGCAGCGCTTCAACAGCGCCGTTCGCAGCTCGTAGACCAGATCGGTCTCGCTGAAGAAGCCAGGCAGCGGACCGCCCAGCGAAACAAACGACTGCAAGAGCAGGTGTTCGCCGTCAAACATATCAACGAACATCCCGGGTTCAAGATCATCCATGTCGCGGCGATCGTACAGTCCATCCACAGTACGGAGGAGCAGATCGCCAAGCTGAAAAAAAGCAGCGATCAACTAAAAACGCTTACGCAACAGCTGGAGGATATTCGTGCAAGGTTGCAGGTTCGTCAGACAGAAAAAGACGGGCTCGTAAGCCAGATCACCCTGGCCAACCATAGTCTTTCAACGAAGGAGCACGAACAGCAGCAGCTTTCAGAACTTGTCAGGCTGATCACGGAAGAGGACAAGGAGCACTTGCTGCAGTTTCAGCGGAATAGCCGGACCGTTGCCGGCGAAGACGAACTGTCTCTCGAAAATATCGACTCCTGTTATCAGCGGCTGACCGAGACGGCGGAACAGGCATATAGAAACCATGCGGACCTGGCGACAAAGGAGGGGCGTGAACTGGAAAAGGCGATTACAAGGATCAAACGGCCACCGATGGAATTGCTCACCCGGTTTACGGACTGGGCTGCAGATGTCCAGCAACTTCCGGAAGAATCGGAATTTGCCGCAGAATATATCGATTGGCTGGAGAAATTGGAGTCGGAAAACCTACCGCGTTTCAAAAAGGACTTTGAACGGCTTTTGCACGAGACGCCCGTTATCAAAATAGGGCTATTGAACGAAGAGCTGGAGAACTGGGAGCGAAAGATAAAGAACAGCATCACTACACTGAACCAATCCCTCGCGGGCATAAACTTCAACCGTCTGCCTGACACCTATATCCAGTTAGGTATCCGCCCCGTTACAGACCCCGTTATAAAGGAATTCAGGCACAGGCTGCTGAACGCGCTGCCTCAGGCGGCGGACTGGCAGCAAAGCCGTTTTGAGGAGAAGGCCGCGCATTTCAAGCAGCACGTCCAGTCTTTCGTTGACGCACTTGACGAAAATGAATTGTATCGCAGCAGGGTACTCGATGTCCGCAACTGGTTCGAATTCTGGGCAGATGAAAAATTCCGGGAAACGAACGAATTAAAAAAGACTTACCGGCAGATGGGTCAGCTATCGGGAGGCGAAAAGGCGCAGCTGACTTATACGATCCTTTGCAGCGCTATCGCCTATCAGTTTGGTATTACGCGCGAAGGCCGCAATTCCAGGAGTCTGCGTTTCATCGCTGTTGACGAGAGTTTTTCTAATCAGGACGAAGAGAAGGCCACGTATCTGATGGAGCTTTGCAAGCAATTGCACCTGCAACTACTCGTAGTTACTCCCAGTGACAAGATCCAGATCGTCGAGAATTTTATTGCACATGTTCATCTTGCGCAACGTGTCAACAACCGGCACAGCATTCTCTTTAACATGACCAAAAAGGAATTGAGAGAGAAAAAGGAGCTCTTCGTCAGTGAGTGAGAACGATTATATTGGCCAGCTGCGGAAAAAATACCTGGAATATCTCCGAAGGATCATCGCCGGAGAGGATTTTGCCCCTATTACCCTTCGTGGCGGACTAAAGACGCCCGAAAACTTCCCGGCCTTGTTTGCGGCGGTGACCTCTTTTCAGCAATACGAAAAGGCTAATGGGCGGCCAGGTTGGAGCATTGTTTGGAGGGAGATAAAGAAATTTGGAGGGCAACGCTGGCCTTCGTCTATTACGGTGACGACGGAAGACGACTATCTTTTTCTCATCGGCAAGAAGGAGGAAGCGGGCTTT
>JAFDYE010000393.1 GCA_018267585.1 Bacteroidota bacterium | reverse complement strand
GGGAGGCGGCGCTGGCCTGGCTGCAGGGGCAGTAAGGATTTTGGTGTATATTACACCCTATGCATCATCCTAAACTACACTACGCGCTGATCGCCGTTATGGCGGGCGGGATCATGGCCTGCAACCAAAACAGCAACAACGGTCCTGCTGCCAGTGGCGGAACGCCTTTTATAAAAGACAGTCTGATCACGGAGATCCGGACGCTGGCTTCAGACTCGTTCCAGGGGCGCCGGCCCTTCACCGCCGGCGAGAAAAGAACGATCGACTACCTGGTCGGGTCCTATACCGCGCTGGGGCTCGAACCGGGCAACGGCAACAGCTATACGCAGGACGTGCCGCTGGTAGAGATCAGCCCCGCCGCTCCATCCACCATGAGCATATCGACGCCGAAGACGCAGCTCGCTCTTCAAAACCTCAACGACTTTGTCCTCTGGACCGAAAAGCCGGATTCCGTCAATACCCTCGACAGGAACGACGTCGTCTTCGCGGGCTTCGGGATCGTCGCGCCGGAATATAACTGGAATGACTATGCGGGATTGGACGTGAAGGGCAAGACGGTGGTCGTCATGGTCAACGACCCGGGGTTCTACGACTCCACCCTGTTCAAGGGACATACCATGACCTATTACGGACGCTGGACCTACAAATATGAGGAGGCCGCAAGGCAGGGCGCAAAAGCCTGTCTGATCATCCACAGCACGGCGCCGGCCTCCTACCCCTTCCAGGTCGTCCAGAGCAGCAACGGTGGCGTGAAGCTGCACCTCGATACGCGCAGCAGTCCGTCCTATCAGCTGACCGTCCAGGGCTGGATCACCAGCGGGACTGCGCAAAAGATGCTGGCCGCAGCCGGCAGGGATAGCAGCCTGCTCGAAAGCGCCAAAAAAAGGGGCTTCAAAGCGACCCCGCTGAATGTGAAGATATCCGCCGGAGTTACTGCCAGACACGTCTATGACCTTTCCCACAACGTCGTGGCAAAAATTACAGGGACAAAATATCCGGACGAATATATTATCTACTCCGCGCACTGGGATCATCTCGGGATCGGAAAGCCCGACGCCAGGGGCGATTCCATCTACAATGGAGCAGCTGACAACGCCAGCGGCACCGCGGCGATACTCGAGATCGCCCGCGCTTTCATGAAAGGACCCAAACCGGGTCGCACGGTCATTTTTCTTTCTGTTACGGCCGAAGAACAGGGATTGCTCGGTTCTGCCTGGTATGCGCAGCACCCGATATATCCGCTGTCGAGGACTGCAGCGAACCTGAATATCGACGTGCTCAATACCTATGGACCGACAAAGGATATTACCTATAGCGGCAAGGGACAGTCCCAATTGGAAGACTTTCTGGCGGAGGAGGCAAAGAAACAGGGACGTTATGTAGCTCCTGAAGATCATCCGGAAGCCGGTCACTATTTCCGTAGCGACCATTTCAATTTCGCCCGGGCCGGCGTGCCCTCCCTGACGGCGGATGGCGGCGTGGACGACAAGACCCGGGGGACCGCATTCGGCAAGAAAAAACACGACGAATATACCGACGAGCGGTATCACCAGCCGGCGGACGAATACAATGCCGGTACGTGGAACCTGGACGGCGCACTGGAGGATATGGACCTGGTCTATAATATCGGACAACGCCTGGCCAATAGCCGCGAATGGCCGGCCTGGAAGACCGGTTCTGAGTTCAAGACGATCCGCGACCAGTCGGCAGGCGAAAGGAAATAAAAAATTTGTTTGCTGTTTTGCTAAACCGTTAAATTTACCTTTTTCACCTTTGGGCCCCGGATCCATTGACGAACGAGATTCCCGAGCGAAGGGAACTGCCGAGGAGAAGCAAGGGACGCCGCCTCGCCGAAGGTCCGACGGTCCAACAAGCTCAAAACCATTAAAAAAAGTATGGGAGACCTCCATATCAAGAAACAGCCCAAAAAATACGATGCAGTTATTGTGGGATCGGGTGCGGGCGGAGGCATGGCCGCCTATGTACTGGCGAATGCCGGTCTGAAAGTATGTCTGATCGAAGCAGGCCCGATGTTCGATCCCAAGACCGACAGCAATCAATTGAGGAGCGCATGGGAGTCGCCGCGCAGAGGCGCCTCCACCAAATTTCGTCCCTTTGGCGATTTCGACGGATGCTACTGGGGATGGGAAGTAGACGGCGAGCCGTATACACAGACCGGCAATCCCGGCACGACCTCGTGGGAATGGTGGCGCGCCCGAATGCTGGGTGGCCGTACGAATCACTGGGGCCGCATCTCTTTGCGTTTTGGTCCCAAGGATTTCAAACGGAAGAGCATCGACGGACTCGGCGATGACTGGCCCATCGGCTATGAGGACGTCAAGCCGTATTATGATAAAGTGGACAAATTGATAGGAGTATTTGGCACCAATGAAGGGCTGGAGAACGACCCGGACGGGTTCTTTCTCCCTCCTCCGAGACCGAGGCTGCACGAGCTGATGATCAAGAAGGCGGCGGGCAGCGTCGGCGTTCCCGTCATCCCGTCCCGGCTGTCCATCCTGACCAAACAGATCAACAACGAACGCGGACAGTGTTTCTTCTGTTCGCAGTGCGGCCGCAGCTGTAAGGTCTATGGCGATTTCTCTTCTTCTTCTGTACTGGTGATACCCGCGCTAAAGACGGGTAATGTAGACCTCGTCACCAACGCCATGGCCCGTGAAGTGCTCACCGATAAGGAAGGACTGGCCACTGGTGTATCGTATATCAATAAAGAAGACATGCAGGAATACCAGGTCAGCGGCAGGACGGTCATTCTCGCCGCCAGCGCCTGTGAAAGCGCCCGGCTGCTGCTGAACAGCAAGTCGCCCAGGCATCCCAATGGTCTGGCCAACAGCAGCGACGTCGTCGGCAGATACCTCCACGATTCTACCGGCGCGGACATGGGCGGTATCCTGCCCCACCTGCTCGACCGGAAGCGATACAATGAGGACGGCGTCGGCGGCATGCACGTGTATGCTCCCTGGTGGCTGGACAACAAGAAGCTGGACTTCCCCCGAGGCTATCATATCGAATTCGGTGGCGGCATGGGCATGCCTATCTATGGCTTTCAGTGGGGAATCGAGCAGCTGAACGGCAACTCACAGGTGATGGGCGTGAAAAAAGAGGCGGGCGGTTATGGCGCGTCGCTGAAAAAGGACTACCGCGCGCTTTACGGCGCCTCCGTGCATATGGCGGGCCGTGGTGAGGCCGTTGCCAGAAAAGAGAACTACTGCGAGATCGACCCCAAGGTCGTCGACAGATACGGTATCCCGGTCCTGCGCTTCAACGTCAGCCATTCCGAATACGAGATCAAGCAGGCCAGGCATATGAAGGAGACCTTCGCGCAGATACTGCATGCGATGGGCGCCGTGGTCACCCACGGACACAAGGACGGCGACCACAACAACTGGGGTCTGCACGCGCCGGGCAATATCATCCACGAAGCCGGCAGCGTGAGGATGGGCAACGATCCGAGGACCTCGCCGCTGAACAAATGGAACCAGGCGCACGAGGTGAAGAACCTCTTCTGCATGGACGGGGGGCCCTTTGTCTCCCAGGCGGACAAGAACATCACCTGGACGATCCTTGCGCTTTCGATGCGCGCCAGTGAACATTTGGTTGACGAAATGAAAAAAAATAATATCTAGACATCATGGACAGAAGAAAATCGATCAAAGCCCTTCTCGTCGGCGGCGTCAGCACCGGCGTACTGGTCGAAGCCTGCAATACTGCGGAAGAGAAGAAGCCGGAACAGAAGGCTGAGGCCGGCGCCGCAGAAAAGGACCTGAATCCCAGCGGCTACAACCGGATGAAGGAAGAGCTGGCGCACGAAAAGTTGGTCAGGGCTGAGGCCACATTCTTTACTCCGGAAGAGATGACGACGATCACGATATTGGGCGATATCATTATTCCGAAGGACGATATCAGCGGCAGCGCTTCAGACGCCAAAGTCCCCGAGTTCATCGAATATATCGTCAAGGATATGCCCGAACACCAGACGCCTATGCGCGGAGGGCTGCGCTGGCTGGACATGCAGTGTCTTAACCGTTTTGACAAGGCCTTCAAGGATTGCAGCAAAGACCAGCAGATGCAGGTGGTCGACGACATCGCGTGGCCGGAAAGAGCAAAAGACAAACCCTGGCTGACCCAGGGCGTCGCATTCTTCAACCTGATGCGCAATTTGACCGCTACCGGCTTTTATACCACCCAGATCGGCTATAAGGATATCGGCTATGTCGGGAATGTACCCAACCAGTGGAATGGCGTTCCCCAGGACGTACTTAAGCAGTATGGACTGGCGTATACCGACAAAGAGCTGAAGGAATGCGTCAGCTTTGACAAAGCGTAGCTGGTCATCTGTATACAATCTTCACATTTTGATAATACCGCAAAGGGAAGCAGATCATTCTGTCTTCCCTATTTTTACCTCTCCCTTCTGCGGTCATGGAAAAGAATGAACAACTGGTTAAAAGGCTCCACAGGGACGACGAAGAGGCCCTGAATTGGCTCTATGATGCCTATCATCAGGCCGTCCTGGCCAATATCCGCCGATTGGTTCACAGCCAGGAAGAATCCGAGGACATTCTGCAAAACGTCTTTCTTGCGCTATGGGAAGGCCGTCACCGCCTGACCGTCAGGCAATCACTGTCCGGATGGTTATTTACCGCCAGCTATTATAAATCCCTCGAATACCTGAGGTCTGCCGTCAGGCTGAGCCTTTCCGCGCTCAGCGACGATCAGCTGGAGAATGTTGCGGACGAAGCCGATGCGGAAGACGGTTTTGAGGAAAAGATGGCACTTGTCAGCGAAGCGATGCGGGTGTTGCCGCCGCGCAAGC
>JAFDYE010000392.1 GCA_018267585.1 Bacteroidota bacterium | reverse complement strand
GATGGTGATCGCGCTGGTGACGGTGAGTGTGCAGGCGGTGAGGGCGGCGGTGGCGAGCCCGGTGGAGAGTTTGAGGAGTGAGTAGGGGGGCGCGGGTTGAGGTTTGCCCGGGGTCGGGTGTGGATTGGGGTTTGCCCGGGGTCGGGTGTGGGTTGAGGTGGATTGGGGTTCGACGGGTTGGGTCGCGGGTTCGCGCGGGTGAGGGTTGGGGTTAGGAGGTTTTCAGGCGCCAGGTTGTGTGCATCTTGCCCTGGAAGTTGGTTCTGATCCGTTGGAGGAGTTCGGGTGTTGCGGAGGCCAGGAAATGGGGAAGGGATGTGAGGCTCATGTAGTCGGGTTCGAACTCTTTGTCGATAACGAGGCCCTCTGATGCGAAGAAGTCGGTGGCTTCTTCGAAGGAGTTGAACATATTGGCTTTTACGTTGTGCTGTTCGAGGAATTCTCTGAGGGTGTCGCCCCGGGCGAGTTCGGGGTCTTCGGGCAGGTCGCGGTTGAGGTAGATGTCGGCGGTGATCCAGTAGCCGCCGCGCGCTGAGAGGGTATTGCGTATCTGACGGCAGAGCTGGCGTTTTTCTTCCATGCCGAGGTACATGAGCAGGCCTTCGTTGACGATCGTGAGGGGGCCGGCGGGGAATTCGTTTACAATTTCATTGAAGGTTGTCGTGTCGAGTGCGTTGAGCGGGCGCAGCTCGTAGTGGCCGCGGAGGGGGCCGGCGAGGGCGTCGACGAGCGGCTGTTTTGTGGTGATCAGGTCGGGCAGGTCTGTGTCGATATAGTAGACTGGCCGCTCGGTGGCGAGGGCCAGGCCGCGGAGGGAAAAGCCGGAGGAGAGTTCCAGTATATTGGATGCGTCGTCGGGCAGCAGGTGGTTGATGCTCCAGTAGCGTGCTTCGAAGTGCATGGTGCGGATCCAGAAGCCGGGTCGACGGGTGGTGAAGTCCGGTTCGAAGGGTTCGGGCGCCTGGATGAGGGTCGCGGCTTCGCGGGCGAAGGGAATGGTGGTGTGGGCTTTCATGAGGAGGAGGGCCCGTGCGGAAGGACTGATTGTGTTGTAGTTGCGCGTCTGTTGCATATGGACGGTCGTAAAAAAGCTAAGGTAAGAAATTTACCCGCCCTCCATATGCGTTATAAGTCGTTGATAAATTTGCCGCCTGGCATGGGAATCGCAGGTATACCCCCAAAAGTGTTAAACTATGAAAAAGTTAGTAGTGTTAATACTGGGTATCTCGCTGGCAGCCAGTGCGATGGCCCAAACCGATCCACAGAAGAAGGCGGAAATGAAGGACCTGCGCACCGATGTCCGCGAAAAGAAGGCCGCCTCTCATAAGGTAAACAAGGACTTGTCTCATGTACGGGTAAAGAAGGCCATGCATGACCATAAGGCGGTGGCAAGGGAAAATAAGGATATCAACAGGGACTCCAAACGTCTAAAGAGTCAAGGTGTCGACCATCCCGTAACGAAGGCCAAGCGGCAGGTTCGGGTGCAGGACGATAACAGAAAGGATCACACGAATTGATTATTCCTGTGATTTATCGAAGGGGTATCTCCGATGGGGGTACCCTTTTTTGTATTAGGGGGTTTGGGGGATGGGAATTTTTTGTGGGTTTCGAGTAGTGGGGCCGCGAGTCGGGTGTTCGGGGTGGGACTGGTGGCGGGGCAGGAGGTGCGGTTATTTGCGCCAGTTGGGGTTGAGCCAGGCCATGGGGATATCGGCGTCGAGGTCGCCATCGGGTTTGCGGTAGCGTGCCGGCATGCGGCCCTCGATGGTGAAGCCGAGGCTTTCGTAGAAGGCGAGCGCTTTTTTGTTGGTCTCGCCGGTGAGGAGTTCGACGCGGAGTATGTCGCTGCGGTTCTCCTTTACTTCATTGAGGACGCCCGTGAACAGGGACTTGCCGATGCCCTGGCCCTGGAAGTCGGGGTCGACGGCGATGGTGAGGTCGCTGAGCATATGGTCGAAGCATTTGAGGCCGGGCTTGTGGCAGTGGATATCGCCGATGATGGCGCCGGTTGGGGTGTGTTCCATGACGAGGTGGATGCCGTTGCGGGCGGCTTCTTTCATGAAGTCTTCTGCGTATTCGGTGCTGATCTCGTCTTCTGCGCGGGCGAGGCCGCCGGAGATGCGGGCTACTTTTTTATACAGGGCGATGATGCCGTCGCGGTCGGAGGGGACGGCAGGCCGGAGGGTGTTGTTCATGGGATTGAAATTAGCCAATTTTTGGTTGCGTCAGATCGTTGTTGCGACTGCTGCATAGATATTACTTCTGCCGAAGGCCGAGGGTCGCTTGCCTAATTCCCGGACCCTGGACCAGCCGGCTGCTGCGAGCAAGGGTTGGAGCTTTGCCAGACTAACGGGCCAGGGTACCCATGTGGGTACGGGGGTATCTGTGTCGTATTCGACGATGAGCAGGGGGCTGCCGGGTAGGAGTGGGGCGCTTTCGGGGTGGTCGGGATGCTGGGGTTTTGTCAGCATCGACAGGAAGGCGGGTTTGTCGGCGACGTAGTGGAAGGAGTTGGCCATGAGGATGCCATTGAGGCCGGAGACGGGCAGGGGGATATTTATAAAATCGGTGGATAGCGGGACGAGGCGTACGCCGCCTACCGACGCTGACTGGAGGGTCGGGCGAAGGTCGAGGCCATAGATGGTGCTGCCTGATGGGAGGAAGCGGGCGAGTGCTTCGGTGAACAGGCCGGAGCCACAACCGAGGTCGGCCCAGCGGACGGGTGTGGGGGGACCGGGGGGCAAGGCGGTAGTGGCTCCGCGTGAGGTGTCTTCTATAATATCCCGCAGTATGGGGCTGTCGATGAGGTCGATCGCTTCAGAGAGTCGCATGCGCAAAGATCGGCGATTCGGGCGACTAAAAGTCCGGCGATTCGGGCGACCAAAAGATCGGCGATTCGGCGACGAGAAGATCGGCGATTCGGCGACGAGAAGATCGGCGATTCGGGCGACTATTTTTTAATCAAGCTTTTCGGATACCGGCAGCCGGAAGATCAGGGTAGACTGACCTTGTATATAGAATTGGGCATCGAAGGTTTGTTGCCGTCGTTTGTGGATAGAACGTACAATGTCTTGTCGTCCGCGCCAAAACAGAGGTCGAAGCTGCTGTCGAAGTAAAATCGCATTTTGTCGCCCTGGCCGGTGTAGCTGTATTTTGCGTTGGGGTTGCCGCAAACCGTCATTACGTTGCCGGCCTTGTCCACTTTGCGGATACAGCCGGAGCCGAAGTCGGCTACGTAGACGTTGTCGCTGCCGTCGACGGCGATGGCGTTACCTCGGGCGTATCCTCCGTCGTGGAAGAGCGCTGAGCCGCCCGGTCCGTCCTGGTAGCCGGCTGTTCCGGGTTTGCCTGCCAGGACCTTCAGGGTGTTGTCGGCCTGCAGCTGATAAAGGGCGTGGTTGGCAAATACAAATACTTTTCCGCTGGCGCCGACTCCGAGCATGGCGCTGGCATCGGAGGGTACGCCGACGAGCTGGCTGTTGATCAACGTATCAGATTCGGTGCAGTCGGTATTGCCTCCATAAGTGGCGATCCCGATATGGTACAGGTTGTTGGAATAGTCTGTTCCGATGAACACGGACCGGTCGGGGACGAACTTCAGTGAGTTGAAGTACACATGTGCGGTCGACCTGCAGGAGGTGAGCTGTCCGAATCTCCAGTTGTACTGGTGGTCGTTGCCGGAAACGGATTGCGCGCTTATCAGCAGCCAACCGCTGTCCGCGCCGTTATGGGCCGCAATGCCGGTCACCTCACTGCCTGCGGGAACCTTGATATACGGGCTGACCCCATTGGTCGTAAGATCGACCCTGTAAACCGCGTCCTGGCCGGTCCCGGGGCCAGTTATAAACAGTCCGTTGAATGTGTACAGCATTCTTACCCCCGACGCGCCGTTGGTCGGATGGGCCTGGATATCCAGCAGATGTGTGACAGTGGCCTGGGCAGCGGTCGGCTGGTCCACGGTAAAACTGGAGTCAGAGCTGGCCTTGAATCCATTATGTACCACCTGGACCGCACCGGAGCTGGCGCCAACAGGGACGACCACCTGCATAGAGGTGCTGCCGACGTTGAATAGGGAGGGGGCGAGTACTCCGTTGAAGAGCACGCTATCGGCGGGGAGGAAGCCGGCACCGGACAGCCGGATGGTATCCCCTACGAAGCCGTGGGTCGGGCTGAACCCGGTGAGCGTGATCGGTGAGGTTTGGCCGCCGTTGCCGGATTTTTTGCAGGCTACTCCGCATACTACGACAGAAACTACCAGCATCAAATATGCAGTTTTCATGTTGACAATTTGGTATTTTGATTGGTGCGTAAGGTACAACGCCCCGACCTGTATCCGGATGTCAACGAATAAGTCAATGCCGGCAACGGCTAAATGGCAAAGTGGTTCGCCGAAGAAAATACCCTAGCCATGGCCGGGACAGGCTAGCCGACGGCTGTGTGCTCTTTTTCGAGGAATTGGAGGAGCATGGTGCCGAGAAGGCTGTTCCAGCCATTTTCGAAGTTCTCGACTTTGAGTGCGGGGTTCTTGTCGCCTTCGAAAGTTGCGAGTCCGACGTGGGTGAGTTTGAGGTGCGTGGTTTTGCCCCGGGGTGTCAGCTCGAAGGTGACGAGGGAGTTGCCGGGGAAGCCGCCGTAGCGCCATTCGTAGCTGATCTTTTTGTTGGGGATGACTTCGGTGACCTTCCAGATGTGTTTGTAGCGTTCGCCTTTGGCGTCGATGTCGAAAGACGTCGCGAAGCCTGGCTCGGGGCGGAAATCGGTGAGGGGCATATACCACTGTCGCATCTGGTCGACGTTGGTGAGGGCCTGCCAGACCTTTTCGACCGGGGCGTTGTAGGTGCGTTCCATGATGACCTGGCCGGTGGCTTTTTCGAGGAAGCCGGTCAGACTTTCGTCGATGAAATAGTGCCAGCCTTCTTCGATCTTGCTGGGGTGGAGGTCGGGGTTGATATCGCCACGGAACATCGCGAGGCCGGTGTGGAGCACTTTGAGGCGGGTGCCTTCGCCGTCGGGGGTCAGCTCGAAGGT
>JAFDYE010000391.1 GCA_018267585.1 Bacteroidota bacterium | reverse complement strand
TGACCAGCCCACCCTCCATGGATGCATACATCTTAAAAGCAAATGCTTCCGGGTTGAGTGAAGCCGAAAATTCTCCAACTTTAATACCCTCACGCAAGATAGAGGCAATGTATTTCTGGGTCTTCAGTAATCGCTGTTTGACCCTCGATTTCAAAAGGTCATTATTATCGTCCGCTTCTACTGCAAAATTGAAGATAGGGCATCCCCCATTGATATAAGTTTTCAACGGATGCGCGTTAAAATCGAGGTAAGCGAAAATCTTTTCCCTGGCGGTTTTTCCTTTTTTCATGGCTTGATCTGTGCCTGAGGCTATTTTTTTCAATAGATATTCCGCCACCTGGGTAGATAGGTCTTCTTTGTTTTTGAAATGACTATAAATTGCACCTTTAGTAAGGTTTACCGCCTTCAGGATGTCATCGACATTAGTGCCGGCAATTCCTTTAATATTATATACAGGAGCCGCCTGTTCAATGATAAACTGTTTCGTTCTTTCCGCCTTGGTCATTTGGCTAATTTATATTGTGCAAAAATATACCCAAAAGTATATTTTAAAAAATCTATTTCTGTGACGGCCTTACCCAACGACCCCCGCGCGCCTTTGGCGCGCGGGTTTTTTCATTTGTCCGCTTACGCGAGCTGGCTCGCGACGCTCTCAAACGAAAAAACCTCTCGGCAAAGCCGAGGGGGCATTGTGAACCGGATTGGACACTATTCAAACCAATTCCTCGCCGATTTGAGGCTGATTGCCGAACTAAGTGCCTGATAATCTGCCCCGCTTATATCTGGGCCGCATAGAATTTGTTAAACAGATCGTGTAGCCGGTCTATTTCCGCCTCACTTGCAGGGTCACTTTCGCTGGCAGTTGTTCCTTGTAGCCTTCCTTTGCGGAATACGCATACAAATGCCGGATCGTAAACTCGCCCTGCTCACCGGCTTTGACCTTACCTTTGAGTTCCAGAGGCAACCTTTCAGGATCGGGCGCCACAAAATGGCCTTTGCAAGTAATAACAATATCCCGGTACACCCGCTTGGCTCCTGGGATGACAACGCAGGTGGCTTTCCAGGAACTTTTGCTTTCGAATCCAGGAGTTTTACCCGTGCCATAAGCCGCAAGGATTTGTCGGAAATGGACGCCCACGTCGGCGATCAGGTAGATGTTCTGCCAGAACGGGCCGCCGGCACCGCCGTTCACGTGGTCTATCACAAAACCGTATTGTCCATCCCCAATCTCAAGCGGCTGTGGTTTGGGAGCTTGAGAGAAGGACCCATAGGCAGCAATTGCGGGTTGGAACTTCTCCAGTC
>JAFDYE010000390.1 GCA_018267585.1 Bacteroidota bacterium | reverse complement strand
TTCATTCGCCACCTGCTTAAAACTAGGCGCGTCTTTCACCATTTCATTGGTGATCCCATGTATATCCGTAGAACCGGCCGGGATAGGCATTTCGGGATTGATCAGCTTGCGCTTCACAAGCTTCTTGCCATCCGGCATGATCTTCACGATGGCGATCTCCACAATGCGGTCGGTACCAAGATTGACACCGGTCGTTTCCAGGTCAATAATCGCTAAGGGGCGTGTAAGTTGTAACATTCTCTTATATAATAATTATATGGTCTCCTGCTGTATGATCTCGGCAGACAAGGCCGTCACATCCAGCCCATCATAATTACCCGAACTCATTAATAGCAAATTAACGTTTTTGAAAGACTCCTGCATCAACCAGGCCCTTAATTCTTCTCTGTCCTGGATGACCGCCAGGCCCGGCTTGCCAAACTCCTCTTTTACCCTTTGCTCCGGCAGGGGAGGAAGCCGTTTCAGCTCCAGCGCGTGTCTGGAATAAAAAACTACCGCCTCATCCGCCGGGTCCAGCGAACCCCTGTATTCCGACAGGAACTGCTCGTTCAGGCTGCTATACGTGTGTAATTCCAGCACCGCGACCAGCCGCCGGTCGGGGAACTGCGTCTTCACCGCCCGGATCGTCGCCTTGACCTTTGACGGAGCATGGGCAAAGTCCCGGTAAATATTCACACTTTTACCGGCCGCGAGCAGCTCGAGTCGCTTGGAAGCACCGGAGAACGAAGCCATACCCCTCAGAAACTCGCCGACCCCGATCCCTAACTCCTTGGCTACCAGATAGGCAGCATGAAGATTCAGCAGGTTATGCTCGCCAAATACCTTCAGCGGTCCGGATTGACCTTCCAGCGTAACAACTGTTATGCCGTTTTCAATGCGATGCGCCGGAACCCCGTACCCGATCGTCCGTAATGCTCTTGCCCCGGTCCCGGTGGCCGTATCTCCTTTCCCGGCGGCCATATGCTCTTCCACCAACCCCTTCAGCACCGGGTCGGTATCGTTGTAAATCAGCACGCCGCCGGGCTCGATCTTATTCATAAATATGCGGAATTGCTCCAGGTAGATCTCAAAGGTCGGGAACACATTGATATGATCCCAGGCGATCCCCGTCAGCACCACAATATGCGGAAAAAGGAAATGGAACTTTGGCCGTTTCTCCAGCGTGCTCGCCGGATATTCATCCCCTTCACAGACGATCACCGGTGCCCGGGTGATATTGACGGATTGGGAAAAACCCTCCAGCCTGGCCCCGACCAACCAGTCAAAATCTCGGCCAGTCTCCTTTAAAACATTCATAATCATTGCCGTAGTTGTCGTCTTACCATGACTCCCCCCGACCACAACGCGGGTTTTGTCCTTGCTCTCCCGGTAGATATATTCCGGGAAAGAATAGACCGGGAGCGACAGCTCCGAGGCCCGCAGCAGCTCGGGGTTATCCGCCCTGGCATGCATGCCCAGTATCACCGCATCCAGCCCCGGCTGCAGCTTCTCGGGAAACCATCCCATCGCCGCGGGCAGCAGGCCTTCCTTTTCCAGGTTACTCTTCGCCGGCTCAAAGATCTCGTCGTCACTGCCCGTCACCACGTACCCCTTCCGCCTGAGCGCGATCGCCAGCTGGTGCATAACACTCCCCCCAATGGCTATAAAATGTATTTTCATGGATGAATTTTGCATATTTTTATAAAGGATAAAAGTATTCAAGACCAAACTATTAGACAAAACTTTCTATTCCCCCTTGGACAACGCTTGCGAATTCCGGATTTTTGTATTTACTTTGTGTCAGCTTCACAGTTAATCTTTCTCTATCCTTTAGAAACTCCTCTACACTTTCTATCCACATCCGGATCCCTTCCTTTGAATTACCTGGTCCCAATTCCTTCCTGTCCGCAGGACAGCCATTCGTTCGCCAGGCAATTTATCACGCAATCTTAAATACCACAAAAAATGAGAAAGACAATTGTAATTGTAACCCTAGTATTCGCTATTGCTGCATCCTTCGCTTCCTGCGCATCTTCGCGCGGCGCTGGCGCTCACGGCGGCTGTAAGATGAGCCAGGGCTTTGTCGGTTATGGCGGTCGCTAGTGCGACTCCCTCATCCGGACCCTTCCTCTCCCGGACCAAGTAGAAATCATATTATAAAAGGTTGTCATTCTATTGATAACCTTTTTTCATGTCCGGTGTTATAGTTAGGTATGTCCAAACCACGTACTATCTTTGCGCCCATGAATTGGATCAAATTAGAGTCAGAGAGCCAGTTGGATGAGATCAGAACAAGATCCGGCTCGCGGCCCCAGGTCATCTTCAAACACAGTATCCGTTGCTCTACAAGCGCCCTGGTCAAGAACAGGCTCGAACGTAATCAGCCGCCCGACTCCATCGACTTCTACTACCTCGACCTCATCAACAACAGACCCGTCTCCAACAAGATCGCCGACACCTTCAACGTCCGGCACGAATCCCCCCAGGTATTGCTTATCCGCGACGGCAAATGCGTCTACGAAGAGAGCCATATGGGCATCACCATGGACGAAGTGATTCGCGCATCGGAGTCTTAAACTGGTCCCCTATTCCTCTTTTAATTGAGCCGGCTGATGGAGGACGATCTGGGGTTTTCCCCGGAATTCCTCGATCTTCCCGGTCACACAGACCTTTTTGTCCAACAGTTTCTCCTCTGGCTTATACCCGAGACGCTGACGGACGTCTTCCCAGATAACGATCGTCAGCAGCTGATTGGGATAGGCCTCTCCCAGGTTCAGGAAAGTAGGCTGGTTCTTTGCGTTCTCCAGCCAGCGCGCGCTATAGACCTTGTCGCAGATGGTCACGCTGTCCCCGGCATGTTTTGCCGCATCGGCGGCAGGAATGGTCTTCACCTGAGCGCTGGCCACGATCCCGGCCGACAGGCCGAGCGTTAAAAGAAAGTAATATTTAAACATACAGGTAATTTACATGAAGGTAAGGGCTCGGCCCGATCAATAGGGCTTCTCCCCGTAAACATTTCCCGGCGGGCCATACCGGCAGACCAGGTAGTCGGTCTTTCCATTGCCCGCCAGCGCACACCCTACGGACTGGGTACTCTTCCAGACGATCTGCGTATAATGCCCGATCATCCCCTTGCCACAGTCGGGAAACACCCCATTGTGAAACGCCGCCTGCTCGCTGCCCCATAAACCAACCATGTCGGAGTAGGAATAAGCTCCGGAAGTCCCCCACCAAAGGTTCTCCCCTTCCTTGCCGACGACAGACCGGTCATGCTGCCCCTTGTCGATCTCCGCCAGATGCTTCGCCCATGCAAGCGCATCCTTTGCCAGCGCCGCGGACCAGCCGAGCGGAGGCAACTGAAGCGCTGTTCTGTACGTATTATGTTTTTGCAAGATCGCCGACACAAATGCGGTATCTTTATAGACTATGCCCGAAGCTTGACAGCGTCCTTTATAAGCAGAGAATATAAGAAATGAGGATAGGACGAAATAGTTGAAGCGCATGACCAAACGTTGATTAGATGATAACTCTTGCCGCCATCTGAATTTTCTCTAACGACCGGGTACAGGAAATGTTGCAAAGGCTTTTTTAAAAAATTGAGTGGTTCGATCATTGCGACATACATAGCAACATCTAGCGATAATTTTTTTCTGATTGGTCTTTGCAGTCTTACGATTTTTGCCGATATTTAAAATCAAATTCATAACCTGTTCCTTTTTATCCCTCTTGGCATCAATATCCGACCCGTAAATGCTCGTTTTCCTATCCGCTCATGATTACCTTGTAAAAAATAGCTTAGCCAATAGCTTAGCCGAAAGCTTATGTCTAAACCAACTGAACTATGTTAAAAAGACAGGTACTCCTTGAGTGTATCTCTGCCTTGTTGATCATGCTTTTTTTGTACGCCAGCCTGAGTAAATTTCTGGACTTCCAGACCTTTACCGGCGAGATGAACAACCAGCCGCTACCTAATTCCTGGACCCCTATCCTGGTGTGGACCATACCTTGTAGCGAGATACTGATCTGCATCTTTGTCCTCCTCGAACGCACACGACTGTTGGGTTTCTGGGTCTCCTTCTCCTTTATGACCATGTTCACGATCTATAGTATAATGATACTGCTCAATTTTTTTGGCCGGATACCTTGTTCCTGTGGCGGTGTAATAAAACGCCTGACCTGGAAACAACACGTTGTGCTGAACCTGTTTTTCGTGGCCTTATCAATTGTCGGCATTATCCTTCAACGAAAGAAAATTTTAAACCCATAACAATCACTTAAAACAGTTCGTATGAAAAAGATCAAATGGATGATTATGACCCTTGTTGTTTCTCTCAGCATCGGCGGCGCCCTCGCCACCGCCCCTCAGGGCGACTGCCGCACGCAGCCGCAGTTTTACATGGTATTAGGCGGTGGATACATGCCGGCCGGTACTTACGGCGTCAACTATGCCTGTGATGCTTCACTTAGTACCTGTACCTATACAACCGATGGCTTCGGCAACTATTTCCCCTGTCGTTCGGGCAGCTATCACTTTATCCAGCTAAATAGCAAATCCGGCAAATAGAGTCATAATATAGACCTCGCCAATCCAACATTACTATTGACGCTGATTATCCGATATTCCACTAAGCTGAAGCACATCAGGTGGAATAGGTAAGACATAGCGTTTTTCATTTGGCGCCAGCGTATATGTATTCCCGTTCGTTTTCCGGGTAAGCCATATGCTGGCGTCTTTTTT
>JAFDYE010000038.1 GCA_018267585.1 Bacteroidota bacterium | reverse complement strand
TTTCATCATGCTCTCGATACCGGCCTTCAGCGTGATCATGGAAGAAGGACAACCAGAGCAGGAGCCCTGAAGCATAAGGTTGACCGTACCTTCGTTGTAGCTCCTGAACTGGATCGCGCCACCGTCCATTTCGACGGCAGGCTTCACATAGTTCTCCAGGAGCTCTTTGATACGCTTGACCACATCGTCGTCGTCGGCCGAGATCACGTTGCTGCCCTCAGGCTTGATGCTGACGACCTCTTCTTCATTGACAACGGGTTTGCCCTCTTCGAGGTACTCCTTGAGGAACTGGCGGATGGCGGGGATGACATCGTCCCAGTCCGTATCTGCCGTCTTGGTCAGCGTCACAAAATTGCTCGCGATAAAAACGCTCTTTATAAAGGGGAAGCCAAAAAGCTCGATTGCAAGGGGAGAAGGTTTGGCCGATTCGACGTCCGGGAAATCGATGATCTTACCGGGATACAATAACTTATTTGCCACAAATTTCATCGTCTCCGGGTTCGGAGTCATTTCCGTATAGATGCTGATAACCGGATTTCCTGTTTTGATCATAGCGAATCCTTTTAAGGACGTAAAGGTACTAAATTTTCCCCGCCGGGACGGTTTTAAGCAGCCTCGCGTTCCAGACCCGGCTCGGCAGGGTCGTTGTGCCGGGAAGGATCGATGCGGCAGGACCGGGTCCACCGCAGATTTACGACATGGGCGGCTACGATAAACAGCACCGCAAAGGGCAGGATGCTCAGCTCGTAGGAGTGCCATACCTGTTTGGCGATCAGCAGAATGATACCCGCCACGAACAGCAGCCAGGGGAGGAGCCGGCCATGATGATAACGAAAGCCGTGCCAGAGCGCCCAGGAGCCGATCAGAAAGGCGATCCCTATCATCCCGTATTCGAAGAGCTGATTATGGATAATATTGATTCCCAGTATAGGAAGGGAGGCTACCACCAGCGGCAGCAGCGCGCAGTGAATGGCGCAGAGCAGCGATGTCGTGATGCCAAGTGCATCCCAGTTGATCTTTCGGAACATAATCTCCTTTTAGGTCAGA
Source organism: Bacteroidota bacterium (assembly GCA_018267585.1). Taxonomy (GTDB): domain Bacteria; phylum Bacteroidota; class Bacteroidia; order Chitinophagales; family Chitinophagaceae; genus Puia. Next base: position 1,118 of record JAFDYE010000038.1, on the reverse strand, counting down.
ATGTTGGAGGATAAATATACAACAATGTTGCAAATAATTTGTTTTAATTTTTATGACACCGGCTCCGCCGGACAGTGCTACCTTTACAAACGCCCAACGATTCGATCATGAAAAAGAATAAAACAGCGCTACTCCTCGGCTTCTTCGTACTCCTGTTCGTCGGCTTTTATTTTGCCCTGACCCGTTTTGTACCCGGCTTTGGAGGGCCGCAGCTTCCCGTACTCAGCCATGTACCCAATTTTGCCTTCAGCAACCAGGAGGGAAGACTGATCACAGAAAAGGATCTGGACGGGAAGGTCTATGTAGCCGAATATTTCTTTACAACCTGCAGGGGCATCTGTCCCAAACTCAACACGAACGTACGACGGCTGGCAGAAGATTATGCCAAAGAACCCGATTTCCGCATCCTCTCCTATACGGTGGACCCCGAGACGGACAGCGTCGCGCGCATGAAACACTATTCCGATTCACTCGGCGCCGACCCCAGCCGCTGGTGGTTCCTGACCGGCCGCAAGGACAGCCTTTATCACCTCGCACGCAACGGCTATCTGCTCGATGATCCAAAGAACAATGCGCTTAATATCGACGAGCAGTTCCTGCACACACAGTTCCTCGCGCTGGTTGACAAAAGCGGGCGCGTTCGCAAGATCTATGACGGTCTGAAAAAAGACGAACTGGACGAGCTGGAAAAGGACATTTCCGTCCTGCTAAAGGAAAAGGCGTCGGCGACGCCTCGGTTTGCCAACTCTCTTTTTAATAATAACCCGGGTTAATGGATTCCCGTGAGCAATGGATACAATGGACGCTATGGAAAAGAAAATAGACGAGATCCTGAAGAAAAATCACCTGAGCATCACCGGTGGCCGCAGACGTATTCTCGAGTTGTTCCTCCAGCAGGAAGGCGCGCTTTCACATAGCGACATCGAGAAGAAAGCCGGCGAGAAGTTCGACCGCGTGACGGTGTATCGTACCCTCCAGGTTTTTCTGGAGAAGGGGTTGATCCACAGCATACCTACTGCGGATAATTCAATACGCTATGCGTTATGTAAGGACGACTGTTCGGGTGGACAACATCGCGATGATCACGTGCATTTCATCTGCAACACCTGCGGCAACAC
>JAFDYE010000389.1 GCA_018267585.1 Bacteroidota bacterium | reverse complement strand
TCGAAGGCGATGTATCCGGCCAGATCAGGCTATGGGATAATGGTACCCGTATCAACCAGGCCCCGGGTTCCAGCGTCAGTCATCCGGGCACGCCTGACACCCAGCCGATCAAGGAGGTGAGTGGCGTCGATGCGCAGGGCAATACTTATCCGGCAGCCTCCAAGCTCGTCAATGCGATGCTGAAGTACAACGGCAATTCGACCTTTACCCTAACATTGACAAATACGTCCGGCAGTACGACCAATCCGACGCCGCTGAGTCCGGGCGTATGGTCTGTCTCGTACATCGTCGGGGGCAATCTGCTGATGCCCGATCCCCTGTACACTGCGGGGCAGCCCACGGCGAACGGCCTGACGAATATCGCGGAGATGGGTGATAATTCGAAGCTCTGGGCTTATGTACAAACTGTCACCGGTATTTTTACCCCACTCTCGCCGGTACTGGTGGTTGTCTATAATGGTATCGACAACCCGATCTACAAGGTGGGCGAGGCAGACCGCGGACAGGGACTTAAATACCTTGCTCAGCGGGGGGTGCCCGACACGCTGGCTAATTATCTGAAAGGGGTGAAAGGCGTAAAGGCGGTGTATAATCTGGCGGCCTCCGGCACCCGGGTCCTGCTGCCGGTGATCAACGGCGCAGCGGGTAGCAAGGTCTCGCAGCAGATATCCGTCCAGAAGGGGGACAGGCTGGCTATCGCGACCATGTACGGATTTTCCAATGACTGGTTCTTCGCCAGCGCGGGCAATGGGGTAGATGCGACGGTGACCGGCGATCTTTCTTCCGGCATCCAGCTGTACAATGATGGTACGGCCGTCGATCAATTTCCCGGCGCGGGCGTCACGCAGTTCAATCTTGCCGGGACCCCGCTCGTGGAAAACCTGCCTATTTCGGTGGTTCCTAACCCGAACGCCTTCACTACTTTACCCCCGATATCCAATATTGTTAAAGTGACCCTGCAGTAAATTAACAAAAAAGCCTGTAAGGTATTTCGCGGGGCTTCGACAAAGGGGACATGAAATGGCAATTCGAAGACCGGCTTACACAGGGAAAATTTGTGATCAGGGTCGGCGACCCGACGCTAAAAGGGGAGGGATTGATCAACGGGAAGAAGGAAATGATCAATACGATCGTTTACAATACGGGAGATGAGCAGACGGCTATTATAGACAAGATATCGTATACAATGCCCGGAAGGTCGGTCCTTCCCCTGGTCGCCAACCAGCATTTTCAGTTTGCGGAGCCGGAAAACCTGGTCGCCTGGCAGTTCAACCGCGACTTTTATTGTATTGCCGATCACGACGCCGAGGTCGGCTGTGTCGGCTTTCTTTTTTACGGCATCCGGCATCCGATGTTCATCCCGCTGTCGTCCAAGGAAATGGAAAGCATCTCGATCATCGAGATGCAGTGTATGGAGGACATGGAGGTAAGGGACAAGATGCAGGGTGAGATGCTGCGGACCTTGCTCAAACGGCTGATCATCAATGTGACGAGGATCGCCAAGCAGCAGACGGAATCCTATCAGCGGCTGTCGGAGGACCGGATGGATGTCATCCGGAAGTTCAACCTGCTGCTGGAGGTCAATTTCCGAAGTCAGCACGAGGTACAATTTTATGCGCAGACGATGAACAGGTCGCCCAAGACGCTGACCAATCTTTTTGCGCTTTGCAATTACCCGCCGCCTTCCCGGCTGATCCACCGGCGGCTGATCCTGGAAGCGAAGCGGTATTTGTATTTTTCCGATAAGTCGGCCAAGGAAGTGGCGGAAGACCTGGGCTTTAGCAGCACGGCTCATTTTAGCCGGTTTTTCAAGACTGGGACTGGGATGAATTTTTCTGAAGGCAGAAATCCGGTTTTTTTATCAACTTTGTAAGGATATGAAAGCAATCATTTTTGCCGGACTTTTAGTGGTGATGAGCATGCTGGCGGGATGGCGCCGGGGGCTGACGGCCGCTGAGCCCGGATTTGCCGTCGTAGAGCTTTTTACTTCCGAGGGTTGTTCGAGCTGTCCGCCGGCCGACGAGCTCGTCGCGCAGATACAGAAGGAAGATAAGGACCGATCGGTATTCATACTTGCTTATCACGTGGACTATTGGGACCGCCTGGGCTGGAAAGACGGGTTCAGCAGCCCGGTCTATACCGGAAGACAGCGTCAATATGCAAGCTGGCTCCGGCTGTCATCCGTATATACTCCCCAGATAGTCGTCAACGGGAAGAAGGAGTTTGTCGGGTCGGATGCCAAGACCTTGCGAGCGACGGTCGAGAGCGATCTGAAGGCGACGGGCGCCGTGAGGCTGTCGCTGGGTGGCCTGCGGACGGATGCGCGGGGGCTCGAATGGAGCTGGCAGGCCGGAGGCGTCAAAAAAGGCGTATCGCTGGTCGTCGCGCTGGTTCAGCGCTCGGCCCTGACGAGTGTGAAGGCGGGGGAGAATGGTGGGAAGACCTTGTCTCACGTGCAGATCGTCCGGGGCATGACCGTGGCCGATACGGATGGCAGGGAAAGCGGCAGTGGGAGGATCGACTGGCCGGGAGGGGTCAGGTCCGGGGATATGGGGCTCATTGCATTCCTGCAGGATAAGGGCAGCGGTGAGATCATTGCGGCAACCCGAATTGAAAAAATCATATGAAATTCATAAAAGAAAAACATCCGCTCGTCATGCGCTGGACCCACTGGGTCAATTTCCCGATACTGGCGATAATGATCTGGAGCGGGCTGCTGATCTACTGGGCGAACGACGTCTACACGGTCACGATCTTCGGGCATACTTTCGTCAGATTCTTTCCCGAGTGGTTTTACAAGGCGCTGCACATCCCGAGCCGGCTCGCGGAGGGAATGGCTTTTCATTTTTTGTTCATGTGGTTCTTTGCGCTGAATGGTCTGTTCTATGTGCTGTACACCATTCTGTCGGGGGAGTGGCGGCTGCTGGTACCCAACCGGCGTTCCTTTAAGGAAGCCTGGCTGGTGCTGCTGCATGACCTTCATATCCGCAAGACCGTGCCGCCGCAGAAGAAATACAATGCGGCACAGCGTATTGCTTATACCGCCATTATTTTTATGGGTTTCGGCTCCCTGGTCACCGGCCTGGCCATCTATAAGCCGGTGCAGCTGTACTGGCTGGTCTGGCTGTGCGGCGGGTATAGCTTTGCCCGTATCCTGCATTTTATCCTGACCATCGGGTACGTGCTGTTCTTTATCATACATGTTGTACAGGTGATACTGGCCGGCTGGAACAATTTCAGGTCGGTGATCTCGGGGTTCGAAGTGGTGGAAAGCGAGAAGGGGGCGCCTGAAAAATGAAAAAGATAAAGAGACCCAGGGCTCCGTTGACTATCGAGCAGAAGATCGCGCGGCGTAATCTCATCTCCTTCGGGACCTTTTTTGTCCTGGGGGGTGCGGCATTCGGGGGATGGAAATGGCTGCTCAACAGTCCAAAGGAGGAAGCAGGGATCACTGGAGGAGCGCACAAACCATTGAGGAGAGCGCTAAATAAGACGGAGCTGTTTTTCAGACAGCTATTCAGCGACAACCACCTCGTCAGGACCTATCCCAAGTCGAGAGCGGCGCAGCGGGTCCGGGAGAACAGTCATATCGGGATGCGGGATCCGGGCTTTAAACCGGAAGACTGGCGTTTGCTGGTGACTGGCGCTGACGGACGGCAGCTGCGGCTAACGATCGACGATATCAAAGCGTTGCCCAGGACGGAGATTGTCTATGACTTCAAGTGTGTGGAGGGCTGGGACCAGATACAGCACTGGGCGGGAGTAAGGATGGTCGATTTTATCCGGCATTTTCAGCTGGAGGAGTCGGCAAAGAAGAAGTATATGGGACTGGAGACGCCCGATGGAAAATACTATGTCGGTGTCGACCGGGAAAGCGCCCTTCATCCGCAGACCATACTGGCCTATGAGATGAACGACCGGCCGTTGTCGGACGGGCACGGAGCGCCGTTGCGGCTGATCATCCCTGTGAAATACGGCATCAAGAACCTGAAGCGCATCGGAACCATGACCTTCAGTGATGAGAGGCCCAGGGACTATTGGGCAGAACAGGGGTACGACTATTATTCAGGACTCTAAACGATATGGGAAAAATTGCCGTTCTCGATCCCCGTCAGTGGGTAGGCCTGCACGCCGACTATTTGTATTCCTATGCTATCGCCCGGCTCGACGATGAGGAGCAGGCGAGGGACCTCGTGCAGGAAACCTTTCTGGCCGCGCTGGAGAGGACCGGGCAGTTCAGGGGAAACAGCTCTGAGCGGACCTGGCTGACGTCTATATTAAAGCACAAGATCATCGACGTATACCGCAAGCGCAACTCGGGGCTGGCCGATCGCGGTCGTTTGCCCGCACAACGGCAGGCTGATCGCGAGCCGGAGCAGGAGTTCTTTGAGGCGGACAATGGTCACTGGAAGGAAGCTTATGCTCCGCAGGCGCTGGGTATAGAGAACGAGGATCCGCTGACCAATAAGGAACTGACGACCATTCTCCAGCTTTGTCTTAAAAAGCTTCCGGCTCTATGGCTCTCTGTTTTTACCATGAAGCATATGGATGAGGCGGCCACGGAGATGATATGCGATCAGCTGAAGCTGACACCGGGGAATTTCTGGGTGATCATACACCGGGCCAAGCTCAATTTAAGGGCCTGTATCCAAAAGGCGTGGATGTAAGCTATGGGAGTAATAAAAAAGATACAATACAACTGCCGGGAGGCGACCTATCTCATCGAGAAGAGACAGCACGTGCGGCTGAGTGTAAAAGAAAGGCTGCACCTGGTCATTCACCTGTCGGGCTGCTCCGTATGCCGGCTGTTCCAGCAGCAGAGCAGGATGATCAACAGGGTGGTGAAGGGGATCTTGAAAGACAGGGTCGAGGACGAGAGGAAGCTGGATGAGGGGGTCAAGAGAGAGATGCAGGACAGGATAAATGAAAGGCTCCGGTGAGCCTTTTTTTATTGTACTATGCGTGCGTGTTTAATATAGTCGAGTTTGGGAAACCTGGTCTTGAGCCAGGCGTTTCCTTCGGCGAACAGCGAGTCCTGTTTGCCCCCGCGGATGCCTCCGCCGGAATGTTCTCCATATCCATTGTACAGTGAGTCGGCGATCTCCATGCCGCTCGTTATCCTGGCGAAAGGGACAAAGGGTTCCTTGTCGTGGGTGGCGCTATTGTCGCGGAGATTGATGAATACCTGGGTAGTGCGGCCGTTGGGGTCTTTGAAGGCATAGGCGATCGTGCCCCGGGTATTGGAGAGCACCCTGGGGTCGTCGGCTATGTTCCGGTGGCGCCAGGCGGTGGCGATCGCTCCGTCCGCGGCTATGCCGAATTGCGCCCAGGTCTCCCTGCGTATGCGGAAGACGGCGGCGTTGTTGTAGTAGCCATAGCGGACGAGGTTGTAAAAGCGGTCGGCCCCACGCGGGGACCATTCTCTTTTGACCTCGATGAGGATATTGCCTTTTGTCGTCTGTAGGAGGACGTGGTATTCGGCGGGCGCTTCGGTGCTGAAGACCGGGTCTTCGGGGTGGAGCAGGCGGCGGTGCTGCGAGCAGGAGAAGACAAGGGGCATGAGGAGGAGCAGCGTGAAATATTTCATAGGAGAAAAATTACGGCATTCGATGGCTTGGGGCAGATTTTGGCCGGGGTTTCTTTGAAACTGGTTAAAAAATGGGCAGCGGATGATAAAATTTTCCCTACATTTGATTGTTCATATGTTCAGACATATAAAAAATCGCCGCATGAAAAACAGCGCCTTCCCTCGTCTTCGCCTTGTATTGGTTGTTTGTTCTCTTATTTGTCTTATTGATCCTGTCAGCGCCCAGCAGCTGTTGTGGCAGATCGGCAAGCCGGACAATGATCTGGCTGACTTGGCTTATACTCCGGCGCCTGGTGCGGGTTCCGAGTCCCATTTCGTCAAAGACGGTCTTTTTCTTGTCGGCAAGTCGGATGCAAAGAAGGACTGGCCTTTTTCGCATCCGGGGCCGAGGGACTCCTGGGCGGGGGCCAGGCCGCACACGTATACGATCGTTTTCGGCATGGAGAACGCCGGTGCGGGTGACAGCTGTACGCTTCATTTCCGGCTGGTGGATGTGGGGTTTTCGTCGGTGAAACTGGACATCGGGATCAACGGGCAGATATATAGTGCGAGTGTTGCGCAGGGAGCGGGCGAGTCGATCTATGGGGATGCGTCCAGGGGCAAGCGGCAGGCCTTCGACATACGGTTTCCTGCCAGGCTGTTGAAAAAGGGCAACAATGATATTACGATAACGAATGTCAATGGCAGCTGGATGGTGTACGACTGGATCGGGATGGAGGCGGGCGCCGGCAATCGGCTAAAGGCCGTGGTGGCGGGTGTAGACCTGCTGGGTTTCAAGGGCCGGCCTTTTATTGCCGGGAAGGACGGACGGGAGTATCAGCCGGGTGAGGTGTCGTTCCTGAATTTGGGTGCGCCGGTGTCGGTGAACATCGGTATCGGGGGGATGGAGGCGAGGTCGTTCGAGGTGGGCGCGGGCATTCAGTCTACGGAGGTCATGGTTCCGGCGGTGAAGGCCGATTCGACGGTTGTGCTGTCTGTGATGCAGGGTAAGCGGCTGCTTGCGCGGCAGGACGTCGGTCTGAAGCCGGTGAGAAAGTTTACGGTATATATACTACCGCATTCGCATAACGATATCGGGTATACGGAGATTCAGTCAGCGGTCGAGAACAAGCAGATCAACAATCTGCTGAAGGGTATCGACTTTGCAAAGCGAACCAGGGACTATCCGGAAGGGGCCAGGTTTGTCTGGAACCTGGAGGGTGTCTATGCGGCTGACCTGTTCCTGCAGCGGATGAGCGAAGCGCAGAAAAAGGATTTCTATGCGGCGGTTCGGGACGGGGGTGTGGCGTTGAACGGGATGTATCTCAATACGCTGACCGGGCTTTGCCGGCCGGAAGAGCTGCTGCGGCTGTTCGCGCGGGCGACGCAGCTGGGTGCAGAATGCCATGTGAAGGTCGACGCTGCCATGATCAGCGATGTGCCCGGCTACACCTGGGGGACGGTCGCGGCGATGTCGCAGGCGGGCATCAAATACTTTTCGGCCGCGCCCAACTATTTTGACCGCATCGGGAATATCCTTGTGCAGTGGGAGGACAAGCCATTTTACTGGGTCTCGCCCTCGGGGAAGGAAAAGGTGCTGGTATGGATACCCTGGAGGGGATATGCGCTGTCGCATGGCCTGCCGGGGCTGTCGGAGAATTTTGCCGCGGACTATATGGAGCAGCTGACGAAGGTCAACTATCCCTACGATATCACGTATGTCCGGTGGAGCGGTCACGGGGACAATGCGGAGCCGGAGATATCGATCAGCGATTTCGTAAAGGACTTCAATACCAGGTATGCCTGGCCGAAGTTTATCATTTCTTCGACCAGCAGGGCTTTCAGCAGTTTTGAGCAGAAATATGGCGACCGGCTGCCGATGGTAAAGGGCGACTGGACGGGGTACTGGGAAGACGGGGCGGCCTCCTCGGCGCTGGAGACGGGCATGAACAGGAACAGTTCGTCGTGTCTGAGTCAGGCCGAAGCGCTGTACTCGATGCTGCAGCCGGCGCGTTTCCCGGTAGATAGTTTCCGGAAGGCCTGGCAGCAGGTGATCCTTTATTCCGAACACACCTGGGGGGCGGATTGCAGCATCACCCGTCCTTTGAGCCAGAAGACGAAGGAGCAGTGGGCGATCAAGAAATCTTATGCGGACAGCGCCCGGCTTTTCTCTGAAAAGCTGTTGCGTGCGGCCCTGCCTGCGCCGGGCGGGGCGTCTGTCGACGTCTACAATACCAATTCCTGGGCGCGTAGCGGGCTGATCCTGCTGCCGCCCCAGCAGTCGGGCGCGGGTGATGTTGTAAAGGACGACAAGGGCGGCGTGGTCGTCTCGCAGCGGCTGTCCACCGGTGAGCTGGCTTTTGTGGCTACCGACGTACAGCCGTTCTCTTCCCGGCGCTATACCATCGGCAGGGGAAAGTCCGGTTCGACGGCAGGGATTGCCGTTACGGCGAACAGTCTTGACAATGGAATAGTAAAGGTGGTCATCGATGAAAAGACGGGGGCGATAAAAAGCCTTAGGAACCATTCGATCGACAACAATTTCGCCGACTCGGCCTCGGGGGAGAATCTCAATGACTATCTGTTCCTGCATGGTAATAAGTTAGCCGACCTGCAGCGGAATGGGCCGGTGACGATCAGCGTCAGGGAAAAGGGCCCGTTGCTGGCCGTGCTTTCTATCCGCAGCGAGGCTCCGGGTTGTAACAGCCTGGTCCGAGATGTGCGGGTGGTCAGGGGACTGGACTATGTCGATGTCACCAATATCCTGGACAAGAAGCCGGCTGAGCTGGACCCCGTGCCCGGGGACTATGCCTGGGCGAATGTGGGAGGGAAGGAAAGCGTAAATTTTGGATTTCCATTCCATGTGGACGGTGGGGATATGAAGATCGACATTCCGATGGCGGTGATGCGGCCGGAGGCTGACCAGATACCCAGCGCCTGCAAGAACTGGCTGGAAGTGGGAAAATGGGCGGATGTCTCGAACAAGGACCTGGGGGTTACCTGGGCGAGTCTGGACGCGCCGTTGGTGGAGGTGGGCGGCATTACGGCGACCCTGCTGGGCGGCCAGACGAATCCGGCCGTCTGGAGGAAAAAGATCGAGCCGACACAAAAACTATATTCCTGGGCGATCAACAACCACTGGGAGACCAATTATCGCGCTTACCAGGATGGCATTATCAGCTTTAGATA
>JAFDYE010000388.1 GCA_018267585.1 Bacteroidota bacterium | reverse complement strand
TTTGCGGAGAGAGAGGGATTCGAACCCCCGGAAGTGTTACCTTCAACGGTTTTCAAGACCGCCGCAATCGACCGCTCTGCCATCTCTCCGGGCGCAAAATAATGGCTCTCAGGGTAAACAGCCAAATAATTTTACCCTATTTCGTAACTTTGCGTAAATTTTTGGTTTGAAGCACTTAAAGGCTGTAAATAAATATCTTTGGAAATACCGGTGGCGCTTCCTCCTGGGACTGATCTTCGTCATCCTTTCCAACTATTTCCGCATCCTCACCCCGCAGGTAACAGGGTATGTGGTCAACTCGGTAGAAAGGGAGCTGCAGGATAAAGCCGAACAGCGGGCAAATAACAGGGTAGGGGACCAGGGACATGTAATACAGGCGCCAGGCGACAGACCGCAACAGCCGGCGGCAGTGCAACCGGCAGGGCCGGAAAATCGAGCCGCCGAAAAGCCCCGGGCCATCGAAGGGACCGCCGCGGGAGAGCCCCGGACCTCCGAAGGCAGCACCGCCGGAAACCCGCAGTCGGCCGGACAAACCGGCCCTCAAAACGCCCAGGCAAGAACCGCCGCCCGCGACACCGCCAACTACGACATCCTCGTCCGCAAATTTATCCGGACCCTCGACCTCCACCACGCCAGCTTTGGCCGCAAGGTCGCCATCTCCGGGGTGACGCTGCTCGTCCTCGCGCTCATCAGCGGATTCTTCCTCTTCCTCATGCGACAGACCATCATCGTCATGAGCCGCCATATCGAGTACGACCAGAAACACGAGATCTATACCCACTACCAGACCCTCGACACCAACTTCTACAAGACCCACAGCACCGGCGACCTAATGAGCCGAATGGCCGAAGACGTCAGCCGCGTCCGCATGTATACCGGCCCCGCCATGATGTATCTGGCCAACCTCCTCGTCACCATCGGCTTTAGCCTGTTCTTCATGCTCAAAAAGGACGCGCTCCTGAGCCTGTACGTGCTGACACCGCTGCCCATACTCGCCATCACCATCTACTACGTCAACACCATCATCCACAAGAAGAGCGAACATATCCAGGCGCTCCTGAGCAACCTTACCACCAACGCCCAGGAGTCCTACAGCGGCATCCGCGTCATCAAATCCTTTGTCCAGGAAAAGGCCATGCTGAATTTCTTCGCCCACAACAGCGAAGAATACCGGAAGAACGCCGTCGGCCTCGCCAAAGTGGAATCGATCTACTTCCCCTCGATGGGATTGATGATCGGGCTCAGCACCCTGCTGACCATTATGATCGGCGGTCTCTACGTGGTGTACGGCAAGCACAACACCGACATCGGTACGATCACCGAATTCGTCATCTATATCACCATGCTCACCTTCCCCGTCAGCGCCATCGGATGGGTCGCCAGCATGGTCCAGCGCGCCTCCGCCTCGCAAAAACGGTTGAACGAATTCCTCGACACCCAACCCGCCATCCGGAACCCGCCCGCCGCCATCAAACAACAACTACAGGGAAATATCTCCATACAGGGAGTGGATTTTACCTACCCGAATACGGGTATACACGCACTCAAGAACTTCAACCTCGACATCAAAAAAGGAGAAAAAGTCGTCATCATCGGCAGAACGGGCAGCGGCAAGACGACCATCGCCCAACTTTTACTACGCATGTACGATCCGGATAAGGGCCGGATCCTAATGGATAACACCGACCTCCGCAAATTAGATCTGCAGGACCTCCGCCGCCAGATCAGCTATGTCCCCCAGGACGTATTCCTGTTCAGCGACACCGTGTCGGGCAATATCCAGTTCGGGCTCGACAAGACTGACGATGAAAAGGTGCGCCAGGCCGCCAGATACGCCAGCGTAGACAAGGAAATTGAAGGCTTCTCCGAACGCTACGACACCATGATCGGCGAACGCGGCGTGACCCTCAGCGGAGGCCAGAAACAACGCATCTCCATCGCCCGCGGCCTGATCAAAGATCCCGAGATCATCGTATTCGATGACTGTCTCAGCGCTGTAGACGCTAAAACTGAAAAGGAAATACTTGGCAATTTATACCAATATCTAAAACACAAAACGGCCATTATTATTACCCACCGCATATTTTCGCTGTTCGACTTCGACCGGATCGTCGTCCTCGAAGAAGGCCGGATCGTCGAAACAGGCACCCACCAGCAGCTGCTGGCCCTCAACGGGTATTATACCTATCTCTATGAACAGCAGCAGGCAGAGAATTCGCCGGCGTAGAGCGTAGCCGTCTTTACTCGCAGCAAAGACGCACAAATAGACGATATAAATGTTTTCGCAAATTTTGCTAATTCGAAAACAATACTATATTTGTGACTGCTTAATTAGAAATTTTCAACTGAAAACAATTATTTGTGGCGTACGAAAACAACGACAAAAGGATGGAAAGCGTTTATAGCAAACGCATCAGGGCTGGAAAGCGCAGGACGTATTTCTTCGACGTGAGGGCTACGCGTAGTAACGACTACTATCTTACTATCACCGAGAGCCGGAAGAAATTCAACGAAGACGGATACGACAGGCACAAGATCTTTCTGTACAAGGAAGACTTCAACAAGTTCCTGAAGGCACTGACCGAGGCGGTGGATTATGTCAAGACGGAATTGATGCCCGATTTCGACTTCGACGCATACAACCACGACAACGACAACGAAGGTGGCTACCAGGAGAACACCGTTGCTGAAGAGGTAGACGACGACGTCAATGTCAACGGCAATGTCCGGCACTCGGCTCCCGCCTCCAGCGCTCCGACAGCAGCCAGCGAAGACGTGGACAAGTGGTAAATCACAGCTCCCCAAAATATCGAGACCCCGGCAACACCGGGGTCTTTTATTTTAATACGCCAGCCGCGCCTTTACCTTCTTCAAGTACCCCCTGGCCGCAGCCCCCAGCGGCCTTCGGCGCTCTTCCCGCGGTATCCTGAATATCGCTGCCCAGCCCCTGAAAAACCCTCCGATATCCCCCTTGCTCTTGACCAGGTACCACAACCCCCAGCTGACCCCAACACTCACAAAATCCCGCACAGGCAGATATTTCCAGGCCACCTTTACCTTGTTCAGCCACATCCCCCTCCGCTTGTCCCGCGGCGTCAGCCGCCCCGCCGGCGACTCCTTGTGCCAGATCTGCACCCGGTCGTCGTACCGGATCGTATAGCCCCTGTCCAGCGCGCGAAAACTCAGGTCATACTCCTCCATCCCATAGAAGAAGTTCTCCGGATAATAACCCACCTCGTCAAAGACTTCCCTCCGGATCGCATGCGCCGCACCCGAGAAATAATAGGTATCGAAATGATGCCAGTCCTTGCGAGCTGAAAACCGTTTGTGCGGAAATGCATTGACCTGCATCTGCCCCGTGCTGTGATAATAGATCTTGAACGCGGCAATACCCGCCGCAGGATTCTCGCCGAAGATCGCAACTATAGACGCCAACGCGTCATTATTGCGGAAAAGCGCGTCATCATCCAGGAATACAAGGATGGGAGCCCTGCTCTGCCGGATGGCATAGTTCCGGCCCCGCGAGACACCCAAATTCTCCTCCGTAACAAAATAGCGGAAAGGCGCCTGCGGATGCGCCGCGATAAAGTCCTCCAGCACCCCATAGGAAACCGAGGACTGGTTATTGACGATGATCACCTCTTCCACCCACCGGTCAAGACCATCCAGCCGGCTGATGTTCTCCGCCAGCGCCAGCGCATCCTCCGGCCGGTTGTAGGTGATGATGACAAAGCTTATCGGCTTCATGCTGTCGGCGCCTCTTTCTTCTTCCTCCTTCTGAATTCCCAGACGATAGCCCCGATCAGCAACAGATACACAAGCAGCGCAGATAGGGTAGAAAGGATATTCCCGGTGGCAAAGCTCTTCGGCTCAAAACGGAATTCGATCGTATGCTTCCCCGCCGGCACCGACATCCCCCTCAGCACATAGTCCACCCGGACATAGTCCGTCTTTGCCCCGTCCAGATAGGCATTCCAGCCCTTGTCATAATATATCTCGCTGAAGACCGCGAATTGATTGCTGCCCGCATTGAAGGCGTAGGTCAGCTTGTCCTCCTCGTTGGTCAGCAGCCGGATAGTCGCCGCAGTGTCGGGTACCGGCATGAACTTGACCTTAGAAGAGAACTGCTGCTGGATGATCGCCGTATCCCTCACATTGATGCTGTCCAGCGCCTTCATCTCCTCGTTGCCGTCCTTTACATAGTGGATGGACCTCACCAGCCAGCAGGGCCCGAAAGCCGCACCGTTCAACGCCGCCTGCGGCTGACCGTTCTGCGGATTCCGCTGGATGAAATACTTCGTGTTGAGCATGTTGAAGACCAGCATATTGCCCTTCGACAGCTGGTTCTCGATCAGGTCCTGGTAGAGACCCAGTTTTGCCGGAGAGTAACCCCCCAGCGAATTATGGTGATAGGAAGTGAGCGCATTCTCGAAAGGACTGCCCGACGCCTCATCGAAGACCCGGAAGTTCTTGTCGGGATCGGCGGCGATCTGCTGGTCGGCAGGAGAGGGACTGAGGCGGCTGTCGAAATCCGTGGCCTCGGCATAGTGGTCCGGGTTCTCCGGGCTGAGATACCGGCTGGCGACGGCCAGCAGGTCCCAGGTGCTGAGGACGATAAGCCCCCCCAACAGGATCGGCATCTTGATCTTGTCCTTCAGGAAGAGCACGATCAGCCCTGCCGCCACGACGATCAGCAGGATGGTCCGCAGGAGATCGCTGCCAAAGAGCGACTGCCTGTCCGCCTTCAGCGCCTTTATCAGGGCGTTGCCGGTCGCCGCAGCCTGTTGCTGTACATCGGGCCCGGCCTGCTTGCCCTGAGAGAGCTGCTGCATCTTGTATTGCATGAACTGCTCCTTGAGCTGGGTGTCCGAGCTGGTGCCGTAGTCGGCCGTAAAATAGAAGAT
>JAFDYE010000387.1 GCA_018267585.1 Bacteroidota bacterium | reverse complement strand
CCTCCGATCAGACCCCTTTGGAAGATTACATGATCCTGAGGCTGGCCGACATTTATCTGGTTCGGGCGGAGGCATTTGCCCAGCTGGAAAAATACCCGGAGGCGATGGCGGATCTGAACAAAGTAAGGGACAGGGCAGAAGATCGCGCTGACATCAGTACGAATGTTAAAGCTGACGCATTAGCCGCCATCTGGCACGAGCGGCAGGTAGAACTGTTCTGTGAGTGGGGAAATCGCTGGATCGACTTAAAGCGGACGAAAAGGATAGATGCCGTCTTAGGTGCCGAAAAACCGTCGTGGAAACCGTCAGCAGCGCTTTTCCCGATCCCCATCAATGAGATCCAGGCAAATCCATTCCTGGTTCAGAATCCCTGATCGCGATCGTTGTGCTAGTCAAAATATATTGGGAATGAAATATCATAAGTCAGTAAGGGTATTATTTTTTATCGTCGTATTACCCGCATGGGTTTTTGGACAGGACCAGCACTATACGATTACCGGAAAGATCAGCCATTTGAATGCCCCTGCAAAAGCGTATTTATTTTATGATGAAACGATAGATTCGGCAGGGATAAAAGATGGACATTTTCAATTTTCCGGAATGATACATCAGCCTATGTCTGCCCACCTTGTCGTCAACATCCGCGGAACGGGTCCGTCATCCGTTCAGATCGGCTATATCCCGTTCAAGCTGTTGTTCTACCTCGAGCAAGGTAAAATATCCATCACGAGCCCGGACACCATTGCCAATGCCACCGTGGCTGGCGGCCCCTTGAATACGGACTATACCAAATTCAGGGCGCTGTTGCAGCCGGTGGAGGAAGCATTCCAGCGCTGCTCGGACGACAAACAGATGTATGCCGTCGGAGCCAGACAAAAGCAGCTTTACCTGCAGTTCATAAAGGACAACCCCGGGTCGTTGATGAGCCTTTTTCTCTTGAGGACGTACGCGGGATTCAGTTCCTTATTAATCCCTACTGTGATCTCGGACCAACCGCGATATACAGCCATCGATTCATTGTATAGTTCGCTCGACAGGAGTGTCGTCACAAGCAGAGCAGGTGTTGAATTAGGAGAGGCGCTGGCTAGGAAAAAACGCGTAGCGATAGGCGCCATGGCCCCCGATTTTTCGCAAACGGATACAGCCGGCAGACTGATCTCCTTGCACGACTTCAAAGGAAAATATGTCCTGATCGATTTCTGGGCAAGCTGGTGCTCTCCTTGCCGGTCTGAGAACCCGAACCTGGTCAAGGCATACAACAAGTACAGATCGAAAGGTTTTGCGATATTGGGCGTATCGCTCAATTCTTCCGGGGAAAGGCAACAGTGGTTGAAGGCCATCCGTGCCGATGGTTTGACATGGCCCCAGATTTCCGACTTAAAAGGCTGGAAAAACGAAGTT
>JAFDYE010000386.1 GCA_018267585.1 Bacteroidota bacterium | reverse complement strand
TGGCAAGTCCCTTGAGCGCCCGGGATATCTGGCTGATCTCCTGCTCACGGTTACCCTTATTGTCACCTGCTCCGCTCATCAGCTGCAGGTAGTCGATAATAATAAAATGGATATTGTGCTGGTTCTTCAACCGGCGGCACTTGGCCCGCAGCTCGAAGATATTCAGGGCCGGCGTATCGTCGATGAAGATCGGGGCCTTGGCAAGCCTGTCGATCCCCTTCTTGTACAGCTGCTTCATCTCGTGCTCCTCTAACTTCCCGCGGGCGATCTTTTCCATAAATATCTCGGCCTCGGCGCTGAGGATACGCTGTACAAGCTGCGCCGAACTCATTTCAAGGCTGAAAAAGGCAACCCCCGTTGGCTTGGAGGAATTAAGCGCCGCATTCCTGGCTAGGTTGAGGGCAAAGGCCGTTTTACCAACCGCGGGACGGGCGGCGAGGATGATAAGGTCCGTCGGCTGCCATCCATAGGTGATCTTGTCAAGCGTGGGGAAACCGCTGGGTACACCAGTGATCTCATCCTGCTTGTGCCGCAGATCTTCGATGCGCTGGATCGTCTTGACCAATACGCTGTCGATGCTATCAAAATTCTTGCGAAGGTGGTTGTTGGTGATCTCGAAGAGCTTGCTCTCCGCGTCGTCGAGCAGGTCAAATACATCCGTGCTGTCCTCATAGGCGTCTCCGATGATCTCGCCGCTGATCCTGATCAGCTCGCGCTGAATGAATTTCTGCAGAATGATGCGGGCATGCGTCTCGATATTTGCCGACGAGACCACGGAATTGGTCAGCTTGGTCACCGCGTAAGGACCACCTACCATCTCCAGTTCCTGCCTCACCTTCAGCTCTTCAACGACTGTCAGGATATCGATAGGCTGGCTTTTATGCGCCAGACTTTGCATGGTCCGATAGATCCGCTGGTGTCCATCCAGGTAAAAACATTCCGGTTTCAGGATCTCCACGACAGTATCAAAGGCGCTTTTCTCCAGCATAATGGCGCCGAGTACGGCCTCCTCGAGCTCCTTCGCCTGGGGAGGTATTTTACCATATACCATGGTACTAAGGTCCACCGAAGGCTTGCGCCTCATCTTATTGCGGTCCTTATTGAGATTAAGGTTAGTGAGATCCATACAAAAACCGTCCAGAATGAAAATTAAAAAAAATGTACCCAGACCTGGCTCTTCGGCTCCATCCACTTTAAGGAATTGTTACGCCAACATGAACAGAATGTTACCCCTTTGAGTCAGGAGGGCGAATATAGAACTCCGCGTGCCGACGAAAAAAATTTTTCTTTTTCTATATTTTTCCTTTAGAAACACACATGGTTATCCACAGCAACACGGGCATTATGCACAGCCTTCCCCAATCTATCCACAATTTAAAAAAGTTTTCAGCTATTTCCCGATCAAAATTCACACCCGTTGTGCACAAAGATTTAACCGCAAATATTTTGTGGGGTTAGCCAAACCACAGAATGCGCTTTAGCCTCATTTCGGGTACCCGGCGTCTCCCATTATAAGTACC
>JAFDYE010000385.1 GCA_018267585.1 Bacteroidota bacterium | reverse complement strand
TATAATGAGGACCAGACCTTTGATCCGGGGAAGCTCTATTTTACTGCGGGACCGGGGGATGAGGGGCATGGGCTTTTTGGGTATCTGAAGAAACAATAGGATGATGGGTCCGGGGGAAGGAAGGTCGCGGCGGGGGGAAGGAACGTGATTCGGCGGGAATGAGGGTGATCGGGGAAGAAATCATCAGGGGGGCTGTAACATATGGGCAGGAAGGCGCGTATTATGCCTAAAGCCTTTATTATGCGCATATTGAACGTCTTTTTAGCCGGAGTTTCGCTGGTCCTGAGTCTGTCCTGCGGCGCGCAGGGCGGAGCGGTGGCTCCCTTCACCAAAGTTATCGTAAGCCCTTTTATACAGGTGGAGTTTGTTAAGGGGGCAACGGAGAGTGTCGCGATCAACAGTATTCTGGTGGATAGCGGAAAGCTTCATGTAGAGGTTCATCACGGGACGTTGCGGCTATACCTCGAAGGAGCGAAGGAGATACCGAAGGACCAGAAGGACGGCAATCAAAGTTATCCCCTTTATCCCAGGCATGCGGTAGTTGCGACGGTGACTTACCGATCGTTGGAGGAGCTGTCGCTGCGGGGCGATGAGACGGAACTTGTCTCGAGCCCGGTCGTTACGGATAAGTTCACGCTGAGCATTTATGGTGAATCGAGGGTCATATTTACGGAGATGCGGGTTCGGGAGATGAGTGCGCATATCTACGGAGAGAGTAGATTGGAGGTCAGGTCGGGGACCATCGACAGGCAGCGTTATGTCTGTTATGGGGAGGGTAAGGTGATGATGACCGCGGCCAGGGGAAAGAAGAGCCGGATCACGGCTTATGGCGAGGCCGAATTCAATTTGAATGTATCGGACAGGATCGCGATCACGTCTTTTGGGGAAGCGAAGTTGCGCTATATGGGTAATCCGGAGATCGTCAAAGGGCTTCATTTCGGGGGTGTGGACGTGAAGCGGTTAGACTGAGGCCGCGCTGTGCCGAGGGCCGCATGACGATAGAGATGATGGCGAGCATGAGGATCCATAGCAGCAGTGTGAAACAGAGACCGACGCGGAGGCCAAAGCTGTCGGAGAGGTAGCCGATCGAAGGCGGGCCGACGAAGAAGCCGGTGTAGCCTACGGTGCTGGCGATGGCGATGCCTGCGGCGGGTTCGATGCCGGGAATATTTCCGGCGGTGGAATAGATGACGGGAACGACGTTGGACAGGCCGGCGCCTACGAGGAAGAAGCCTGCCAGCGCTGTTACGGGGGATACGACCAGGAGGGCGAGCGAGAGGCCGGCGATGGCGGCTGCGCAGCTTGTGAACAGGACGGTGCGTTTTCCGAAGCGGTCGATGATGCGGTCGCCGAGCAGACGGCCGATGGTCATGGCGGTGGCGAAGGCGCCGACGGCGAGCGCGCTGAATGCTTTTGTGGTGCCGACGACGGTGTTGACATAGATAGCCGACCAATCGACGATGGAGCCTTCGCCTGTCATGCCGCAGAAGGCGATGATGGCGATGAGCCAGATAAGCGTGGGTATTCGCCGGGTTGCGTGTTTGTCTTTCTGTGTTTGCAGGCGTGGAGGCTGGTTGCCGGTTATGAGGGGGGAGACGAGGGCCAGCGCGATGAGGCTGAGAAGGGCTGTGCAAAGCAGGTGGGGGAGCAGGGGGCAGCGCCAGGTGGCGAAGAGCGCTCCCGAGCCGGCGCCGAGCGCCATTCCGATGCTATAGGCGGCGTGGAAGGAGGACATGATCGTCTTGTTGTATGCGCGTTCGACGAAGACGGCCTGGCCGTTCATGGTGATGTCCATGGCGCCGGAGAAGAAGCCGGTCATGAAGAAGAAGGCGCGCCCGGTCCAGACCTCATTGGAGAGGGGGATGAGGGGTACGGCGCAGCAGAACAGCAGGCCAGTCCAGATGGTGAGCTTGCCGCTGCTGTAGCGGGTGGTCAGCCAGCCGGTGAGGGGCATGGCGACGAGGGCGCCGATGGCGGTCATGAAAAGCATTGTTCCGAGGGTGCTGTTGGAGACGCCGAAGAAGCCCTTGAGCTCGGGCAGGCGGCCTGTGAGGTTGGCGTAGAGGAAGCCGTTGATAAAGAAAAATATAAGGACTGCGAGGCGGTAGCTGGTCTTGCTGTTGTTTTTCATGGTACAAAAATCCGGCTAATGTCGGGACGGGAGTGTCATCTGTTTTTCCGAAAATTGCACTAAATTGTCCTAAAATCTCCCGATCCGGTAAATGAAAAAGCCAAGCCTTGAAAAGATCAAGCCAACGGAGGGGTCGTTCTTTTCCCTTCATCACCACAAAGATCATTGTTTGTGTCACCTGGACTGGTGGCATTTTCATCCTGAGTTCGAGATCGTCTATGTGCCGCATGGCAAGGGCCGCCGTCAAGTCGGGCACCAGGCGGGGGTGTTTACCGATGGGCTGCTGGTGCTGCTGGGGTCGAATGTGCAGCATTATGCTTTCAATTTTGGTTTTGAGTCGGAGGGGTATGAGGAGTATGTCATACAGTTTCGCGGCGAGGAGCTGAGGAGGCTGGCGGATCCATTCCCGGAGTTTGCCCGTGTGAGCGCTGTACTGGATCGTGCGCAGACGGGGTTGTCGTTTGACGGCGGGTCGAAGCATCGTATCGGCGGCATGATCCGGGAGATGGTGGGGATGGGGTCGTTCGAGCGTCTGTTGCGGCTGTTCGAGGTGTTGAGGGAGATGGAGTTGTCGCCGGAGACGGAGGTGCTGGGGGCGAGGACGCTGCTTTCGGTCGAGCCGGTGCATCTTCGAAGGATCGAGCAGGTATACAAGATCATCCGGAAAGAATATCAAAATGATCTTTCTACGCGTCGTATCGCGGATGAGCTGGCGATGACGGATAGTTCGTTCTGCCGGTTCTTTAAGGCGACTACGGGAAAGACGTTCAAGGAGGCGCTGACGGAGGCGCGTATACAGAAGGCGTGTGAGCTGCTGCTGAACTCCGATATGCCGATCGCGACTGTCGCGTCGGTGGTAGGATTCAATAATATATCGCTGTTCAACCGGATGTTCCGCGTCCTGGTGAAGACGACGCCGAATAAGTATCGGGGTGCGAACCGGGTCAGTGTTGAAACGTAATTATCACTTTCCCGAATGCGTTGCCGGATTTGAAATGGTTGAAGGCGTCCTGCGTCCTTTCTATGGGGAAGACGCTGTCGATGACGGGCCGGAGCTTATTCTTTTCGATGGCGTTGACGAGGGCGGTGAGCTGTTCGGCGTTGCCGACGGAGTAGGCCTGGAGCCGGATATAGTTGGTGATCAGCGGGATCATGTCGATGGTGAGGCGGGTGCCGGTGAGCAGGCCGACCAAGCCGACGAAGCCATGCTGTTTGACGGAGAGGATGCTTTGTTCGATGGTCTCTGTTCCCGCGACGTCGAGGGTGAGGTCGACGCCAATGCCGCCGTTGAGGCGTTTTGCTTCGGTGCTGAACTGGGGAAAGTCCTTATAGTTGATGACTTCGTCTGCGCCGAGATCTTTTAGTTGTTGTTCCTTCTCTTTTCTGCCTGTGGTGGCGATCACTTTTAGTCCCGATGTTTTAGCGAGTTGTATGGCGAACAGGGAGACTCCGCCGGTACCCTGGGTCAGGATGGTCTGACCGGCGCGGATAATGGCTTGTTCGAGGTAAGCCCAGGCCGAGAGCCCGGCGACCGGCAGGGGCGCAGCTTCTTCGTCTTTTAAATTATTGGGGGTACGGACGAGGGTGTTCTCGGGCTGTACCGAGAATTCAGCGAGGAGTCCGGGGAGGGAGAAGCCGGTCCTGAGTTGGTCGTTGTAGGGGGTGTTTTGTCCTGCGGACCATCGCGGGATAAAGGGTATCATAACGCGATCGCCTTTTTTCCAGCGTCCGACCTTGCGGCCGACCTTCTCGACGATGCCGACGCCTTCGGAGACTGGGATATAGGGAAGGGGGATGCCGAAGGGGAGCCTGTTCTCGACGACGAGCAGGTCGTGGAATTCGAGGGATGTGGCCGTGGTTCTGACAAGGACCTCGTATTCGCCGATGTTTGGGATGGGGATATCTTTCAGCTGCAGGTGTTCGATGCCGAATTGGTCGAGCTGGATTGCTTTC